>NZ_JBCPSP010000003.1:0-251686 GCF_051129895.1 Pseudomonas sp. Je.1.5.c | reverse complement strand
CGCGGGCCCGGAAGGCACCGAAGCGAGGGAACCCGGAGCGCAGCGTAGGGCCGGATGGTGGAGCGCACGGCTTTTGGTTACTTTTGGCCACGACCAAAAGTGACCCGCCGTAAGGGCGGAAAGGTGATTCAGCGCCACCCACGCCAATGGATATGCTCAAACCTCTAAAAGCCCAAACCCAAGCCCAAGCCCACAATCCAACCTCCCACCCCATACCCCAAGTGAATCTAGTCTAGGCTCAAAGAAACCGGTATCGGGCCAAGGACGCGCATGAGTGTCCGGGCCGGTCAACCATTTGGAGTCCTTGGGAGGTGCCCTCATGAGCCTGCTGCTTGAGCCTTACACCCTGCGCCAGCTAACGCTGCCCAACCGCATCGCTGTCTCGCCCATGTGCCAGTATTCCGCCGCTGACGGCCTGGCCAACGACTGGCACCTGGTCCACTTGGGCAGTCGCGCGGTAGGCGGCGCCGGCCTGGTGATCACCGAAGCGGTAGCGGTCACCGCCGATGGCCGGATCACCGCTGAAGACCTCGGCCTCTGGGATGACGTGCAAATCCAGCCCCTACAGCGGATCACTCGGTTTATCACCGCCCAAGGTTCGGTCCCAGGTATCCAGCTGGCCCACGCCGGCCGTAAGGCCAGCACCCACCGACCCTGGCTCGGCAAACATGGCAGCGTAAAACCCGAAGACGGCGGCTGGCAGCCTGTTGGCCCGTCAAAAATTGCCTTCGACCCGGAACACACCTCAC
This sequence comes from Pseudomonas sp. Je.1.5.c, assembly GCF_051129895.1. Lineage (NCBI taxonomy): Bacteria > Pseudomonadati > Pseudomonadota > Gammaproteobacteria > Pseudomonadales > Pseudomonadaceae > Pseudomonas > Pseudomonas sp. Je.1.5.c. Next base: position 250,937 of record NZ_JBCPSP010000003.1, on the reverse strand, counting down.
CACGGGAGTTGAGCACGGACGAGATCCAGGATGTCGTCGCTGCCTTCGTCAAATCGGCCGAGCGCGCCCTGGCTGCGGGCTTCAAGGTCGTAGAGATCCACGCCGCCCATGGCTACCTGCTGCATCAATTCCTCTCACCGCTGAGTAATCAGCGCCGTGATGAGTACGGCAGTTGCTTTGAAAACCGCATCCGCCTGACCCTGCAAGTCACCGAAGCCGTACGCAAGGTATGGCCGCAAGAGCTGCCGCTGTTCGTCCGGGTTTCGGCCACCGATTGGGTGGAAGACGGTTGGAACCCGGACGAAACCGTGGAGCTGGCGCGCCGACTGCGAGTGATCGGGGTAGACCTGATCGACGTTTCTTCCGGCGGTACCTCAGTCAACGCCGAGATCCCTACCGGCCCCGGCTACCAAACCCGCTTCGCCGAGCGCGTGCGCAAAGAGTCGGAAATCGCCACTGGCACCGTCGGCATGATCACCGAGCCCGCCCAGGCCGAGCACATCCTGCGCACCGGCCAGGCTGACGTGATCTTCCTGGCCCGTGAACTGCTGCGCGATCCCTACTGGCCGCTGCATGCCGATGACGATCTGGGTGGCAACAAGGCGACTTGGCCTGCCCAATATCAGCGTGCGACCAGTCGGGCGAATCCGATCCATGAGTCGGATCTAAGGGATTGAGAACGAAGCTATCAAGCTCAACTCGTCCTCTGTAGGAACGGGTTTATCCGCGAGTGCGATCGTGAATTCCCGATCGCATTCGCGGGCAAACCCGCTCATACAGAATCAATGCTTGAACATCACATGCCGCACGCAGGTGTAGTCCTCCAGCCCATACATCGACATGTCCTTGCCATACCCAGAATGCTTCTGCCCGCCATGGGGCATTTCGCTGACGAGCATGAAGTGGGTATTGACCCAGGTGCAGCCATACTGCAAGCGCGCCGCAAAGCGGTGGGCGCGGCCGCTGTCGCGGGTCCAGACTGAAGACGCCAGGCCGTACTCGGAGTCGTTGGCCCACGCCAGCGCCTGGGCCTCATCGCTGAAGCGGGTGACCGAGACCACCGGGCCGAACACTTCCTGGCGCACGATCTCGTCATCCTGCTGGGCATCGGCCAGCACCGTGGGCTCGAAGAAGAAGCCATCCCCAGGCAGCGATTTGCCGCCGGTGACCAGGCGGATGTGCGGCTGGGCAATGGCGCGTTGGACGATGCCGGCCACTTTGTCGCGATGCAACGCGCTGATCAGTGGGCCAAGCTCGGTGTCGGCGTCTTTCTGCAAGCCTGGCTTGATGCTCGCCACCGCTTGGCCGAGTCGTTCGACGAAGCGCTCATAAATGCCCTCCTGCACATACAGCCGGCACGCGGCAGTGCAATCTTGCCCGGCGTTATAGAAGCCAAAGGTGCGAATGCCTTCGATGGCCGCGTCCAGGTCGGCGTCATCGAAGACGATCACCGGGGCCTTGCCGCCCAGTTCCATGTGCATGCGTTTTACGCTATCGGCAGTAGCGCTGATGATGTGCGCGCCGGTGGGAATAGACCCGGTCAGCGAAACCATCCGCACCCTGGGGTGGGTGACCAGTGGTGTGCCCACGGTCTGGCCACGGCCGAAAAGAATGTTCAGCACCCCTGCGGGCAGGATGTCCTGGGCCAGCTCGCCAAGGCGCAGGGCGGTCAACGGGGTGAGCTCGGAGGGTTTGAGCACCACGCTGTTGCCGGCGGCCAAGGCCGGGGCGATCTTCCAGGCCAGCATCATCAGCGGGTAGTTCCACGGCGCGATCGAGGCGACCACGCCGAGTGGGTCGCGGCGCACCATCGAGGTATGCCCGGGTAGGTATTCGCCTGCCGCCGAGCCGCCCAGGCAGCGGGCGGCGCCAGCAAAGAAGCGGAACACGTCGACGATCGCCGGGATTTCATCGTTCAGCGCGGCGGCAAGCGGCTTGCCACAGTTCTGCGATTCAAGACCGGCAAGCTCCTCGCCATGCTGCTCGATGCTATCGGCCAGGGCCAGCAGCGCCAGGGAGCGGTCCCTGGGGCTGGTCTGCGACCAGTCGCTGAAGGCTTTGTCAGCGGCGCGCACGGCGCTGTCGACCTGGGCCTCGGTGGCCTCGTTGATCTGCGCCAGTGCGCTGCCGGTGGCCGGGTCGAGCACGGTCCAGGTCGGGCCTTCGCCCGCTACCAGGCGGCCGTTGATCAGCATGTGGGTTTGCATGGATGAGTCCTCCAAGGTCATTTGCCGCTGCCCGCAACGCTTTCGCCGCCGCGGGTCAGGTAATAGGCGCCGAGGATCGGCAGCATGGTCACCAGCATCACCAGCATGGCGACCACGTTGGTCACCGGCACATCACGCGGGCGGCTGAGTTGGTTGAGCAGCCAGATCGGCAGGGTGCGTTCGTGGCCGGCGGTGAAGGTGGTGACGATGATTTCGTCGAATGACAAGGCAAACGCCAGCATGCCGCCGGCCAACAGCGCCGAGCCGAGGTTGGGCAGGATGATGTAGCGAAAGGTCTGCCAGCCGTCGGCGCCCAGGTCCATCGACGCTTCGATCAGGTTCTGCGAGGTGCGCCGCAGGCGGGCGATGACGTTGTTGTAGACGATCACCACGCAGAAGGTCGCGTGGCCCACCACGATGGTGAAGATGCCCGGCTCGATGCCCAGGCTCTTGAACGCCGAGAGCAGCGCGATACCGGTGATGATCCCGGGCAGGGCGATGGGCAGGATCAGCAGCAGCGAAATGCTTTCTTTGCCAAAGAAGTTGCGTTTGTACAGTGCCGCCGAGGCCAGGGTGCCGAGCACCAGGGCGATGACGGTCGCCAGGCAAGCCACTTGCACCGACAGCTTGATCGCCTCGAGCACATCCGGGCGCGAGAATGCCACGGCGAACCACTTCAAGGTGAAGCCGCGTGGTGGGAAGCTGAACGCTGAATCTTCGGTATTGAAGGCGTAGAGCAGGATGATCAGGATCGGAAAATGCAGGAACAGCAATCCACCCCACGCCGCCAGGCGCAGGCTCAGCGAGGCTTTATCAGAGTGCATCGAAGGCCCCCAGGCGTTTGACCAGAGCCAGGTAGATCGCGATCAGCACGATCGGCACCAGGGTGAAGGCGGCGGCCATCGGCATGTTGCCGATGGCGCCTTGCTGGGCGTAGACCATGCTGCCAATGAAATAGCCTGGCGGGCCGATCAGTTGCGGCACGATGAAGTCGCCCAGGGTCAGCGAGAAGGTAAAGATCGAGCCTGCGGCAATCCCGGGCACCGACAGCGGCAGGATCACTTGGGTAAAGGTTTGTCGCGGCTTGGCGCCCAGATCCGCCGAGGCCTGTAGCAAGGATGGCGGCAGGCGTTCGAGCGAGGCCTGGATCGGCAGGATCATGAACGGCAGCCAGATGTACACTAACACCATGAAGCGGCCCAGGTGTGACGTCGACAGGGTACTGCCGCCTACCCCAGGCACGCTCAGCACCAGCTGCAGCAGGCCATCCAGATGCAGCTGCTGGACAAACCATTGGGCCACTCCGCCCTTGGCCAGCAACAGGGTCCAGGCATAGGTCTTGACGATGTAGCTGGCCCACATCGGCATCATCACTGCGATATAGAAAAACGCCTTGGTCTTGCCGCTGGTGTAGCGCGCCATGTAGTAGGCGATGGGGAAGGCCAGCACGGCGCTGGCCAGCGACACCGCCACGGCCATGCCCAGGGTGCGCAGGATGATATCGAGGTTGGCCGGGTTGAACAGCGCGGCGAAGTTGGCCAGGGTCAGGTCCGGCGTCACCGCCATGGTGAAGTCGTCGAAGGTGTAGAAACCTTGCCAGAGCAGGTTGAGCAGTGAGCCCAGGTAGACGGCGCCGAACCACAGCAGAGGCGGGATCAACAGCAGCACCAGATACAGGTTGGGCCGTCGATACAGCACATCGGACAAGCGCCGAAGGGCATGTGGATGCTGCTTGTCCAGCGCCAGGTTCATGCTACTGGCCCTCGACGAGGACGGTTTCCTTGAGGGCCGTCATCGCCTCCCGTGGCCAACGAACCTGTACCCGCTGCCCGGTCTGCCAGATCTGTGGATGCTGCTGCCACTGGTCATTGGCCTGGCTCACCGCCAGAAGTTGGCCGTTGTCCAGTTGCACTTCGTAGCGAGTGGCGCTGCCTTGGTACTGGATATCGTGCAGCAGTCCGCTGACCTGCACCTCATGGCTGGCGGCGCTCAGCTCATCCAGGCGAATGTGTTCAGGGCGGATGGAGAAGGGCGTCGGGCTGCCGTTTAGCTGCTCGGCCAGCGCGCCGCGCAGCACGTTAGAGGTGCCGACGAACTCGGCAACGAAGGTGGTCGCCGGCTTCATGTACAGGTTGCGTGGGCTATCCACCTGTTCGATGCGCCCGTGGTTGAACACCGCGACCCGATCGGACATCGACAGCGCTTCGGTCTGGTCGTGGGTGACGAATATGAAGGTAATGCCCAGTTGGCGCTGCAGCTTCTTCAGCTCGCCCTGCATCTGTTCGCGCAGCTTCAGATCCAGAGCGCCTAGCGGTTCATCGAGCAGCAGTACCCGCGGGCGATTGACCAGGGCGCGAGCGAGGGCAACGCGCTGGCGCTGGCCGCCAGACAACTGCGCGGGCTTGCGTTGGCCGTAGCCCTCCAGGGCCACCATCGCCAGGGCTTCGTCGGCGCGGGCGTGGCGTTGCTGTTTGCCGACCCCTTTGACCTTCAGGCCATAAGCGACGTTGTCGCGCACGTTCATGTGCGGGAACAGCGCATAGTCCTGGAATACGGTGTTGACGTCCCGCTGATAGGGCGGCACGCCCGCGGCTTCGATGCCGTGAATGCGGATCGAGCCGCTACTGGGCTGCTCGAAGCCGGCGATCAGGCGTAGGCAAGTGGTCTTGCCCGAGCCTGAGGGGCCGAGCATGGAGAAAAACTCGCCGTCTTCGATGTCGATGCTGACCTGGTCGACGGCCTTGACCTCAGCGAAGGTTCGCGAGACCTGGGTGAACTGGACGGCTAGTGGCATGGCGACTCCTGACGTCATCAGCACGCGATCCTTGTAGGCGCTGGCAAGCCCGCGCCTACAAGGATCGCTGGTAACGCAAACGCTGCGGCGCGCTAGCGGCCACCCATGATCGCGATGTAGTCCTGGGTCCAGCGGCTATAGGGGACAAATTTGCCGCCGGCAGCCTGCGGGGTCTTCCAGAAGGCAATCTTGTCGAAGTTGTCGAAACCATTGGTCTTGCAGCCTTCGGCGCCGAGCAGTTCACTGCCGGTACAGGCAGCCGGTACTGCCGGCAGCGAGCCGAACCAGGCCGCCACGTCGCCCTGCACCTTGGGTTGCAGTGACCAATCCATCCATTTGTAGGCGCAGTTGGGGTGCTTGGCCTGGCTGTGCAGCATGGTGGTGTCGGCCCAACCAGTGGCGCCTTCCTTGGGAATGGTCGAGGCCACCGGCTGGTTATCGGCTTTCAGGCTGTTGACCATGTAGCCCCAGGAGCTGGACGCGACTACACCTTCGTTCTTCACGTCGCTCATCTGCACCGTTGCATCGTGCCAATAGCGGTGCACCAGCGGTTGTTGCTTGCGCAGCAGATCGAGTACCGCCTGGTATTGGCTTTCGTTCAGCTCGTAGGGGTCCTGGATGCCCAGCGCGGGCTGGGTCGATTTCAGGTACAGGGCGGCGTCGGCAATGTAGATCGGCCCATCGTAGGCCTGCACCCGGCCTTTGTTCGGCTTGCCATCGGGCAACGCTTGCGGCTCGAACACCACGGCCCAGCTGGTCGGTGGCTGTTTGAACACGTTGGTGTTGTACAGCAGCACGTTCGGCCCCCACTGGTAGGGCGTGCCATAGACCTGCTGGTCGACCACGTACCAGCTGCCGTTCTGCAAGCGTGGGTCCAGATTCTTCCAGTTGGGGATCAGCGCGGTATTGATCGGCTGCACGCGTTTGCCGGCGATCAGCCGCAGCGAAGCATCGCCGGAGGCGGTGACCAGGTCGTAGCCACCTTTGGTCATCAGGCTGACCATCTCGTCGGAGGTGGCCGCCGTCTTGACGCTGACCTTGCAGCCGGTGTCCTTCTCGAAACCTGTGACCCAGTCGTAGGCTTTGTCGCTTTCACCACGCTCGATGTAGCCGGGCCAGGCAATGATATCGAGTTGTCCTTCACCGGCACCTACAGCCTGGAGCGGCTCGGCCGCCTGCAGGCTGGCGCTGGCCAGCAGGGCGCTGCTCAGGGCGCTGAGCAATGCGGTCTTGTGCACTGACATGGTGTTCCCTCTTGTTCGGATGTAGGGGCGGGCAGTCATCAAGAAAGCAGTGAAGCGATCGTTATAAGCGTAGTGCGGTTATCGCCGGCGCAGCGGATCGGCGATGTCGAGTCTAGTTGTGTTTTTGCCGGGGTATGCAACATCCGGAAGCAAATCCCCCCGTGGCGAACGGCCAGGCAAGCCTTACTCTGGGCGTTACCTTTCGCACCGTGGAGACTCGCGAATGAACACCCGGGGTTTGCTCGATCAACTGCTCAAGTCCGGCCAGGAACTGCTCGCCAAGCAAGCAGGCAAAGGCACCTCCAGCAAGCCAGGTTTGGGCGCTGGCGGCCTTGGCAGCCTGCTGTCCGGCGCTGGTGGGGGCGCGCTGGCGGGCAGCGCCATGGGCCTGCTGCTGGGCAACAAGAGCGCGCGCAAATACGGCGGCAAAGTCCTCACCTACGGTGGCCTGGCCGCGCTTGGCGTGTTGGCCTACAAGGCCTATGGCAACTGGCAGGCCAACCAGGCCGCCGGCCAACGTCACGAGCCACAAACGCTCGATCGGCTGCCGCCTGCCGAGGTCGAGCAACATAGCCAGGCGGTGCTGCGTGCACTGGTGGCAGCGGCCAAGTCCGACGGCCATATCGACGAGCGCGAGCGCGAGCTGATCGAGGGCGAATTCACCCGCCTCGATAACGATCGTGAGCTGCAACACTGGCTACATGCCGAGCTGAACAAACCGCTGGATCCGGCCGAAGTGGCGCGCGCTGCGCAAACCCCGGAAATGGCCGCCGAGATGTACTTGGCCAGCGTGATGATGGTCGACCAGGAAAACTTCATGGAGCGCGCCTACCTGGACGAACTGGCTCGTCAGCTGCGCCTGGATCCGGCTTTGCGCCAGGAACTGGAAAACCAGGTCAGGCTTGCTGCTGGTCAATAGTTAGGCATTTGGCCATCGGTGCGGGCACGCCAGCCCCAATCCTCTGCAATTGAGCTGCGAACGGCAAACCCGCCTGGGCTATACTTCGGCGATTTTTCCCCGCTCGCACTGAATTCTTGAGGGCTGAATGTGAAGAACTGGACCTTGCGCCAACGGATCCTGGCAAGTTTCGCCGTGATCATCGCCATTATGTTGCTGATGATCGTGGCCGCCTACTCACGCTTGGTGGCGATCTCGACCAGCGAAGAAGCGGTAGGGTCCGACAGCATTCCTGGGGTTTACTACAGCTCGATGATCCGCAGTGCCTGGGTCGACAGCTATGTCACCAGCCAGCAGTTGGTCGGCCTCTCCGATCACCGCGAAGTGACCTCGGCGGATCTGGAGCTGTTCAAGAGCTTCGATGATCGCCTCAAGCAACACATGGCCAGTTACCAGGCGACCATTCGCACAGATGATGACCAGGCCAGCTTCAATGAGTTCGTGCGCCTGGAGCAGGAGTACATCAAGTCCGTCGATCAGGTACTGGAAGCCTATCGGCAGAAAAACTACGTCGAAGCCGAACGCCTGATCGCTGAAGTCCTGACGCCAGCGTGGGTGGCCGGGCGCAAGCACCTCAACGGGGTGATCGAGCGCAATCGCGAGTCGGCCGACGCCGCCACCAACGAAATCGTCAGCGCCGTGGCCACCGCCAAGGGCAGCATGATCGTTTCGCTGGTGCTGGCAATCATTGCTGCCGGGATCTGCGGACTATTGCTGATGCGTGCCATTACGGCGCCCGTGCAGCGGATTGTCCACGCCCTCGACAAGCTGCGTTCAGGCGACCTGAGCATGCGCCTGAGCCTGGACCGCAAGGACGAGTTCGGCGCCATCGAGAGCGGCTTCAATGAAATGGCCGAGGCGCTGGCCAACCTAGTGTCCCAGGCCCAGCGTTCGTCGGTGCAGGTGACTACTTCGGTCACTGAAATCGCCGCCACCTCCAAGCAGCAGCAAGCTACCGCCACCGAGACCGCCGCTACCACGACCGAAATCGGCGCCACGTCCCGGGAAATCGCCGCGACCTCGCGTGATCTGGTACGCACCATGACCGAAGTCACCTCGGCCGCCGACCAGGCGTCGAGCCTGGCTGGCTCCGGCCAGCAAGGCCTGGCGCGGATGGAAGAAACCATGCACCAGGTGATGGGCGCTGCCGACCTGGTCAATGCAAAACTGGCGATCCTCAACGAGAAGGCCAGCAATATCAACCAGGTGGTGGTGACCATCGTCAAGGTCGCCGACCAGACCAACCTGCTGTCGCTCAATGCCGCCATCGAGGCGGAAAAGGCCGGTGAGTACGGCCGTGGTTTCGCCGTGGTCGCCACCGAAGTGCGCCGCCTGGCCGATCAAACCGCCGTAGCCACCTATGATATCGAGCAGATGGTGCGTGAGATCCAGTCATCGGTCTCGGCCGGGGTCATGGGCATGGATAAGTTCTCCGAAGAAGTACGCCGCGGCATGTTCGAGGTGCAGCAGGTCGGTGAGCAGCTCAGCCAGATCATTCACCAGGTGCAGGCCTTGGCGCCGCGGGTGCTGATGGTCAATGACGGCATGCAGGCCCAGGCGACGGGTGCCGAGCAGATCAACCAAGCCCTGGCCCAGCTCAGTGATGCCAGCACGCAGACCGTCGAGTCGTTGCGCCAGGCCAGCTTTGCCATCGATGAGTTGAGCCAGGTGGCCGCCGGGCTGCGTGGCGGTGTGTCGCGCTTCAAAGTCTGACGAGCATGAACGACTTGCACCCCCGCGAGGAACAGGCCGCCAGCGCCAAGGGCGCCCTGTACCTGTTGTTTCGCATACAGGACCAACGCTTTGCCCTCGATGTGCGCGAGGTGGTCGAAGTGCTGCCGCGTCGTGCGCTCAAGCCGATTGCCCAGGCGCCGGCCTGGGTCGCGGGCATCCTCACCCATAGAGGCGCGCTGATCCCGGTAATCGACCTCGCGGCCCTGAGCTTTGCCACGCCTGCGCCGCTGCGCACCAGCACGCGGCTGGTAGTGGTGCATTATCGGGCTGATGCTCGTCGCCCTGACCTGCACCTTGGCCTGATCCTGGAGCAGGCCACCGATACCTTGCGTTGTCAGCCCGACGAGTTCCGCCCCTATGGCCTGGACAACGCCGATGCGCCTTACCTGGGCCCGGTGCGCCAGGACGCCCAAGGCTTGTTACAGCGCATCCAGCTCGATGACCTGTTGTCCGATGACGTGCGTCGGCTGTTGTTTCCTGAGCAGCCAGGGCAGGTGCTGGCATGATCGAGCAGCGGTTTTTCCGGTTCTTGCAAGAGCGCATTGGCCTGGATGTCGAGTCGGTTGGCGCGCCGATGGTCGAGCGCGCCTTGCGCCAGCGCTGCGCGGCCTTGGCGGCAAACGGTCTGGACGATTACTGGGTCCGCTTGCAGCAGTCGGCAGAGGAGCAGCAAGCCCTGATCGAGGCGGTGATCGTTCCGGAAACCTGGTTCTTTCGCTATCCGGAGTCGTTCGCGGCTTTGGTCGGCCTGGCCCATAAGCGCCTGGCCGAACTGGCCGGAGCCAGGCCGCTGCGCATCCTCAGCCTGCCGTGTTCGACCGGTGAAGAGCCTTACTCGATTTCCATGGCGCTGCTCGACAGCGGCATGAGCCCGTCGGCGTTCGGCATTGACGGCCTCGATATCAGCCCCATCTCGGTGGCCAAGGCGCAGCAGGCTGTCTACGGACGAAACTCGTTCCGCGGCAGTGACCTGGCTTTTCGCCAACGGCACTTCACTGAGCGTGACGAGGGCCATCAGCTGGATGAGCGGGTATGTCAGCAGGTTCGCTTGCAGGTGGGCAATGTGCTCGATCCGCAGCTCAAGCGCCGCGAGGGGCAATACGATTTCGTGTTTTGCCGCAACTTGCTGATCTATTTCGATGTGCCGACCCAGCGTCGGGTGTTCGAGGTGCTCAAGCAATTGACTCATGCCCAGGGCGTCTTGTTTATCGGCCCCGCTGAGGGCAGTTTGCTGGCGCGGCTGGGCATGCGGCCCCTGGGCATCGCCCAGTCGTTCGCCTATGTTCGCCAGCAGGAAAGTGCAGCGCTGGCGGTGAGCAAACCGCTGCCGGTTACCCGCGCGCAGCCGGCGCCGTTAGCTGCCCCGCGAGCGCCTGCACCTGCGCCACGGCCGTTGCGTTCGGTAGCTGCGCCCAGCGCTGCGCAGCCTGCGCAAGACAAGGATGATTTACTGGCGGCCATCGCCCGTCAGGCCAACGCTGGCGACAGCGAGCAGGCCCGCGCCAACTGTGCGCGCTACTTGCAGCTATTTGCGCCGACCGCGCAGGTCTATTACTGGCTGGGTTTGCTCAGCGACACCGAGGGCAACAGCCAGGATGCGCTGATCCATTACCGCAAGGCCTTGTACCTTGAGCCGCAGCACCCTGAGGCGTTGATCCATCTGGCGGCCTTGCTGGCCTCGCAAGGGGATATTGCGGGCGCTCGCCGCCTGCAAGAGCGAGCCGCCCGGGTCGGACGGGAGTCTGAACGATGAGTTTTGCCAGCCATATGCCGCTGGTCCGACAGGACGACGAGCAGATCGACGATTGCTGGAACCGCATTGGCGTGCACGGCACCAAGCAATGCCCGTTGCTGGAGCGGCATATCCATTGCCGCAACTGCGAGGTCTACGCCTCGGCCGCCACCCGTCTGCTCGACCGCTATGCCTTGATGCAAGACGAGCAGGTTGATAGCGCCGCGCCAGTGGTGGAGAACCTCGGCCGCTCACTGCTGCTGTTCCGCCTGGGTGAAGAATGGCTGGCCCTGGCCACGGCGTGCCTGGCGGAAATCGCGCCACTGCAGCCGGTCCACTCCCTGCCGCACCAGCGCTCGCGTGTTTTGCAAGGCGTGGCCAACGTGCGCGGTGCGCTGGTGCCGTGTCTGTCGCTGGCCGATCTGCTGGGCATCGAAGTGCTGCCGGCCCAGGAGCGCAGTGGCCGAGTCATGCCTCGCATGCTGATCCTGGCTGCCGAAGGCGGTTCGGTGGTGGTGCCGGTGGACGAGATCGATGGCATCCATCGCCTGGATGTCGAGCACCTCAACGACGGCCAGGATGCCGCTCACTTCACCGCTGCGGTGCTGCAGTGGCGCGGGCGCAGTGTCAGGGTGCTGGATGCGCAACATCTACTGTCTGCCGTGAAGCGGAGCCTGTCATGACCCCAGAGCAAATGCGCGACGCTTCGCTGCTCGAACTGTTCGCCCTGGAGGCCGAGGCCCAGACTCAGGTGCTCAGTGCCGGGCTGATGGCGCTGGAGCGCAATCCAACCCAGGCCGATCAACTGGAAGCCTGCATGCGCGCTGCCCATTCGCTCAAGGGCGCTGCGCGGATCGTGGGGATCGATGCCGGAGTCAGCGTTGCCCACGTCATGGAAGATTGCCTGGTGGCCGCCCAGGAAGGCCGTCTGCGCCTGCGCCCGGAGCACATCGACGCGCTGCTCAAAGGCACCGACCTGCTGTTGCACATCGCCACGCCCGGCGATCCTGCCGGTGAGGCGGCGGTGCCGGGTTTCCTGGTGCAAATGGCGATGTTGCTCGATCCAAATGCGGCGCCTGCCCAACTCAGTGCAGCCGTTGCGCCTACGCCTGCCGAGCCGGTTGCTGCACCGCCGCCGCTCATCGAGCCAGTGCTCGCCGCTGAACCGCTAGGCGATGACGCAACGGCGCGTAGAACCGGCAAGCGCGCTAGCGAAGGCAGCGAGCGGGTACTGCGGGTCACCGCCGATCGATTGAACAGCTTGCTCGACCTGTCGAGCAAATCGCTGGTGGAAACCCAGCGTCTGAAACCTTATCTAGCCAGCCTGCAGCGCCTCAAGCGCATGCATGGCCAGGGTATGCGCGCCCTCGATGGCTTGAAGGCCGAGCTCGAAGGCAGTGGCCAGAGCCCGGAAGTGCTCGACGCCTTGGCACAAACCCAGCGCCTGCTGGGCGAGACCCAGCAGATCTTGCAGCAGCAGGCCGCCGAGCTGGATGAGTTCGGCTGGCAGGCCAGCCAGCGTGCGCAGAACCTGTACGACACGGCGCTGGCGTGCCGCATGCGCCCCTTCGCCGATGTGCTGGCCGGACAGAGCCGCATGGTTCGTGACCTTGGCCGTTCGCTGGGCAAGCAGGTGCAGTTGCAGATCGAAGGCGAAAAGACCCAGGTCGACCGCGACGTGCTGGAAAAGCTCGAAGCGCCGCTGACCCACCTGCTGCGTAACGCCGTCGACCACGGTATCGAGTTGCCAGAACGGCGCCTGCTGGCCGGCAAGCCGGGCGACGGGGTGATTCGCTTGCGCGCCTCGCACCAGGCCGGGTTGTTGATTGTTGAACTCAGCGATGACGGCGCAGGCATCGATCTGGAGCGCTTGCGCCAGAGTATCGTCGAGCGCGCCCTGTCGCCGGCCGAAACGGTGGCGCAGATGAGCGAGGCCGAACTGCTGACCTTCCTGTTCCTGCCCGGCTTCAGCCTGCGCGACAAGGTCACCGAAGTCTCCGGGCGCGGGGTCGGCCTGGACGCTGTGCAGCACATGGTTCGCGAGCTGCGTGGCTCGATCGAATTGACCCAGGTCGCTGGGCAAGGTTGCTGTTTCCACCTCGAAGTGCCGCTGACCCTGTCGGTTGTGCGCAGCCTGGTGGTCGAGGTCGGCGGCGAGGCCTATGCGTTCCCGCTGGCGCATATCGAACGTACCCTGGATGTGCCCAGCGAAGCCATTGTGCAGATCGAAGGCCGACAGCACTTCTGGCACGAGCAGCGCCATATTGGCCTGGTTGCGGCTAGTCAATTGCTCAACCGCCCGGCAGGGCAGGGTGAGCAGGGCAGCATCCGCGTGGTGGTGATCCGCGAGCGTGACCAGCTGTATGGCGTGGCAGTGGAGCGGCTGATCGGTGAACGGGTGCTGGTAGTGATGCCGCTCGACCCGCGCCTGGGCAAGATCCAGGACATTTCCGCTGGCGCCTTGCTCGACGACGGCTCGGTGGTGCTGATCGTCGATGTCGAAGATCTGCTGCGCTCGGTGGAAAAGCTGCTCACCACGGGCCGTCTGGAACGTATCGAGCGTGGCGGCCAGCCGCTCAAAGGGGCGGCACGCAAGCGCGTGCTGGTGGTCGACGACTCGCTGACCGTGCGTGAGCTGCAACGCAAGCTGCTGGGTAATCGCGGTTATGACGTGGCCGTTGCTGTCGATGGCATGGACGGCTGGAACGCGCTGCGCGGGGAGGACTTCGACCTGTTGATCACCGACATCGACATGCCGCGCATGGATGGCATCGAGCTGGTGACCCTGGTACGCCGCGACCAGCGCCTGCAATCGCTGCCGGTCATGGTGGTGTCCTACAAGGACCGAGAAGAAGATCGCCGGCGTGGACTGGATGCCGGGGCCGACTACTATTTGGCAAAGGCCAGTTTCCATGACGATGCTCTGCTGGACGCAGTGGTCGAGTTGATCGGAGGTGCACAGGGATGAAGATCGCCATCGTCAACGACATGCCCATGGCCGTAGAGGCCTTGCGCCGGGCATTGGCCTTTGAGCCTGCGCATCAGGTGATCTGGGTCGCGGCCAATGGCGCCGAAGCCGTGCAGCGCTGCGCCGAGCAGACCCCAGACCTGATTCTGATGGACCTGATCATGCCGGTGATGGACGGGGTCGAGGCGACTCGACGGATCATGGCCGAAACGCCATGCGCCATTGTCATCGTCACGGTCGATCGCAAGCAGAACGTGCACCGGGTGTTCGAAGCCATGGGCCACGGCGCCCTGGATGTGGTCGACACCCCGGCCTTGGGCGCAGGCGATGCCCGCGAGGCGGCCGCGCCGCTATTACGCAAGATTCTCAATATTGGCTGGCTGATCGGCCAACAACGGGCCAGCACGCCACGGCCGGTCGCCGCGCCGCTGCGCGAGGCGTCCCAACGGCTGGGGCTGGTTGCGATCGGCTCGTCGGCGGGTGGCCCGGCTGCCCTGGAGATATTGCTCAAGGGCCTGCCGAAGAACTTCCCCGCGGCGATCGTGCTGGTCCAGCATGTCGATCAGGTGTTCGCCGCAGGCATGGCCGAATGGCTCAGCAGCGCCTGCGGGCTGGTGGTGCGCCTGGCTCGCGAAGGCGAGCCGCCACAGCCTGGGCAGGTACTGTTGGCCGGCACCAATCACCATATCCGCCTGATGAAGGGCGGCCAGTTGGCCTACACTGCCGATCCAGTGGATGAAATCTACCGGCCTTCGATCGATGTATTCTTTGAAAGCGTGGCTCGCTACTGGAGTGGCGATGCCGTCGGCGTGCTGCTCACCGGCATGGGCCGCGACGGTGCCCAAGGCCTAAAAATGATGCGCCAGCAAGGTTTTCTCACCATCGCCCAGGACCAGCAGAGCAGCGCGGTGTACGGCATGCCCAAGGCGGCTGCGGCGATCGACGCTGCGGTGGAGATCCGTCCTCTGGAGCGGATTGCCGGGCGACTGATGGAAATTTTTTCGAAATGACGATATGTATTGAACCACGCCGCCTGGCCGGCAGTGACCTGGTGAATAGGCATGAATGATCTACCGATCGAAGGTTTCACGACCAGCAACGAGAATTCGGCGATGGTCCTGCTGGTCGACGATCAGGCCATGATCGGTGAAGCGGTACGCCGTGGCCTGGCCCATGAAGAGAACATCGACTTTCACTTCTGCGCCGACCCGCACCAGGCCGTGGCCCAAGCGATGCGCATCAAGCCGACGGTGATTCTCCAGGACCTGATCATGCCGGGCCTGGATGGCCTGACCCTGGTGCGCGAGTACCGTAATAACCCGGCCACCCAGGACATTCCAATCATCGTCCTGTCGACCAAGGAAGATCCACTGGTCAAGAGCGCGGCGTTCGCCGCCGGCGCTAACGATTACCTGGTCAAGCTGCCCGATACCATCGAGTTGGTGGCGCGGATTCGCTATCACTCGCGCTCGTACCTGACCCTGTTGCAGCGCGACGAGGCCTATCGGGCCTTGCGCGTCAGCCAGCAACAACTGCTCGACACCAATTTGATGCTGCAGCGGCTGATGAACTCCGATGGCCTGACCGGGCTGTCCAATCGCCGCCATTTCGACGAATACCTGGAGCTTGAGTGGCGCCGGGCGATGCGCGAGCAGCAGCAGATATCCCTGCTGATGATCGACGTCGACTACTTCAAGCTCTACAACGACAGTTTCGGCCATTTGGCCGGAGACGAAGCCTTGCGCCAGGTGGCCGAGGCTATTCGTGGCTCGTGCTCGCGACCGACCGATCTGCCGGCGCGCTATGGCGGCGAGGAGTTCGCCCTGGTGCTACCCAATACTTCCCCAGGCGGCGCGCGGCTGATCGCCGAGAAGCTGCGTCAGACCGTGCATGGCCTGAATATTCCCCATTGCGCCCCTGAAACTGACGCGCGCCTGACTGTCAGCATCGGCCTGGCGACCCTGACCCCGAGCATTGGCAGTCATTGCCGGCAGTTGATCTCGGCGGCGGACAAGGGCTTGTATCTGGCCAAGAACAGTGGGCGCAATCAGGTCGGCATCGCCTGATTGCCCCACGATTGGGCCAGCACGTGCAACCTGGGCTGGAAAAAACCGGCACGCAAGCCAAACCCACCGCCCGGCGGGTCTGCCGCCATGGGACAGACTCGTTTATACTCACCGGCTTTTCACCGAATTCGCGCGAGTAGCCTGCCCATGGAAATCCAACCGATCCTGAACACCATCAAGGACCTCACCGAGCGTTCCCAGTCTATTCGGGGGTATCTTTGACTACGATCACAAAGCTGATCGCCTGATCGAAGTCAACCGCGAGCTGGAAGACCCGGCCGTTTGGAACAAGCCCGAGTACGCCCAGGCCCTGGGCCGCGAGCGTGCCATGCTGGCGCAGGTGGTCGAGACCCTGGACAAGATGTCCAACGGCCTGGCCGACTGCCAGGACCTGCTCGACATGGCCGTCGAGGAAAATGACGAAGGCGCCGTGAGTGACGTCGTGACCGAGCTGGAAGGCCTGGAAGAAAGCCTGGCCCAGCTTGAGTTCCGTCGCATGTTCAGCGGTGAGATGGACATGAACAACGCCTACCTGGATATCCAGGCTGGCTCCGGCGGTACCGAAGCGCAGGACTGGGCCAACATCCTCCTGCGCATGTACCTGCGCTGGGCCGACAAGCGCGGTTTCGACGCCACCATCATCGAGCTTTCCGAGGGTGAAGTCGCCGGCATCAAAGGTGCCACCGTGCATATCAAGGGCGAGTACGCCTTCGGCTGGCTGCGCACCGAAATCGGCGTGCACCGTCTGGTGCGCAAGAGCCCGTTCGACTCCGGCGCCCGTCGGCACACCTCTTTCTCGGCGGTGTTCGTCTCGCCTGAGATCGACGACAAGGTCGAGATCGAGATCAACCCGTCCGACCTGCGTATCGACACCTACCGCTCCTCCGGTGCCGGCGGTCAGCACGTGAACACCACCGACTCGGCGGTGCGTATCACCCACGTGCCGACCAACACCGTGGTGGCCTGTCAGAACGAACGTTCCCAGCACGCCAACAAGGACACCGCCATGAAAATGCTGCGGGCCAAGTTGTACGAACTGGAGATGCAAAAGCGCAATGCCGCCTCGCAGGCGCTGGAAGACAGCAAGTCGGACATCGGCTGGGGCCACCAGATCCGCTCCTATGTACTCGATGACTCGCGTATCAAGGACCTGCGTACCGGCGTCGAGCGCAGCGACTGCAACAAGGTCCTCGACGGCGACATCGACCAGTACCTGGAAGCGAGCCTGAAGCAGGGGCTGTAAGCCACACCACCGCCGCGATGCCCGGCCGCCTGCCGGCATCGCGCGCCCTGCCCGAAAAGGGCAATGAATACCTGATGGAAAGAATGACGACATGAGCGATCTGAAGACCGAAGCGCAAGACCTGCAACAGGAAGAAAACACCCTGATCGCCCTGCGCAAGGAAAAACTTGCCGCAGAACGTGCGAAGGGTCAGGCCTTCCCCAACGACTTCCGCCGCGACAGCTACTGCAATGACCTGCAGAAGCAATACGTCGACAAGACCAAGGAAGAGCTGGAAGCTGCAGCGATCCCGGTCAAGGTCGCCGGTCGCATCATGCTCAACCGTGGCTCGTTCATGGTTATCCAGGACATGACCGGTCGCATCCAGGTCTACGTCAACCGCAAGACCCTGCCTGAAGAAACCCTGGCTGCCGTGAAAACCTGGGACCTGGGCGACATCATCGCCGCCGAAGGTACCCTGGCCCGTTCCGGCAAGGGCGACCTGTACGTCGAAATGACCAACGTGCGCCTGCTGACCAAGTCGCTGCGCCCGCTGCCGGACAAGCACCACGGCCTGACCGACACCGAGCAGCGCTATCGCCAGCGCTACGTCGACCTGATGGTCAACGAAGAAACCCGCCACACCTTCCGTGTGCGTTCGCAGGTGATCTCGCACATCCGTAAGTTCCTCATCGAGCGCGACTTCCTCGAAGTCGAAACGCCGATGCTGCAGACTATCCCTGGTGGTGCCGCGGCCAAGCCGTTCGAGACCCATCACAACGCGCTGGACATGGCCATGTTCCTGCGCATCGCGCCTGAGCTGTACCTCAAGCGCCTGGTGGTCGGTGGCTTCGAGAAGGTCTTCGAGATCAACCGCAACTTCCGTAACGAAGGCGTTTCGACCCGGCACAACCCCGAGTTCACCATGCTCGAGTTCTACCAGGCCTACGCCGACTACAACGACAACATGGACCTCACCGAAGAGCTGTTCCGCGAGCTGGCGCAGCTGGTGCTGGGGACCACCGACGTGCCGTACGGCGACAAGGTGTTCCACTTCGGCGAGCCGTTCGTGCGCCTGTCGGTGTTCGACTCGATCCTCAAGTACAACCCAGAGCTCACCGCCGCCGACCTCCAGGACGTCGACAAGGCCCGCGCCATCGCCAAGAAAGCCGGCGCGAAGGTGCTTGGCCACGAAGGCCTGGGCAAGCTGCAGGTGATGATTTTCGAAGAGCTGGTCGAGCACAAGCTGGAGCAGCCGCACTTCATCACTGAATACCCGTTCGAGGTCTCGCCGCTGGCCCGTCGCAACGACGAAAACCCAGCCGTGACCGACCGCTTCGAGCTATTCATCGGTGGCCGCGAGATCGCCAATGCCTACTCCGAGCTCAACGATGCCGAAGACCAGGCCGAGCGCTTCCTGGCCCAGGTGGCCGAGAAGGACGCGGGTGACGACGAAGCCATGCACTACGACGCCGACTTCGTGCGTGCGCTGGAGTACGGCATGCCGCCGACCGCGGGTGAAGGTATCGGCATCGACCGTTTGGTGATGCTGCTGACCAACTCACCGTCGATTCGCGATGTGATCCTGTTCCCGCACATGCGTCCGCAGGCCTGAGTGATCTGAACGAGCCGCCTTATTAGGCGGCTTTTTCTTGCCTTGAGTCTTAGCGTGCCGGTGCCGTCTCTATCGCGGGGCAAGCCCGCTCCCACGTAGTTCGCTGCTGATGTTGATTACGTGGGAGCGGGCTTGCCCCGCGATAGAGACGGCACAGACAACATTCAACTTTAAGAGGTACCCACTGTGACACCAGCAAACGCCCAACAAGGCGCGGCCGGCGTGGCCAGCGCTGTCGCCGAGAGCGTGCAGTACCAAGGGCGCAAGACCAGCCGCCAGGGCAGCGAGCAGCGCCGCCAGTTGATTCTCGACGCGGCCATGCGCATCGTCGTGCGCGATGGCGTGCGCGGCGTGCGTCACCGCGCGGTGGCAGCCGAGGCTGGGGTGCCGCTGTCGGCCACTACCTATTACTTCAAGGACATCGAAGACCTGCTCACCGACACCTTCGCCCAGTACGTCGAGCGCAGCGCCGCCTACATGGCCAAGCTCTGGTCCAACACCGAAGTGGTGTTGCGCCAGCTGCTGGCGCAGGGTGATGGCAGCGCGCAATCACGCGCGCGGCTGGTCGACGAAGTGGCGCGCATGACCGCCGACTACGTCAGCCGCCAATTGCATAACCGGCGTGACTTCCTCATGGCCGAGCAGGCTTTTCGCCAAGAGGCGCTGTTGTGCCCGCGTTTGGCTGACTTGGTCCGCGCTCATGAGCAGATTCTTCTGCATGGCGCGCGGCAGATGCTCCAGGTGGTCGGCTCGCGTCAGCCGGAACAGGACGCCCAGATGTTGACGGCGATTATCGAGCAGATGGAATATCAGGGCCTGCTCATGGATGCGAATGCGCAAGCCGATGGGCAGATGCTCGCTATCCTTACCCGGTACTTGCACCTGGTGCTGGCCTCGGCCTAGGTAGCGACCGACTTTTCAAGGAGAACCTGATGAAAGCCTGGCGTGTGGTGTTGTTGACGTTGTCATTCCTGCTGCTGGGCGGTTGTCTGGTGACCTTCGGTGATCCACTCCCCGCTAATCAGGCGGCGCCCAAGGCCCTGCTGGGCAATTGGAGCAGCAAAGATGCCTGGGGACAGCCGCTGAAGCTGGCGATCAGTCGCGCCGGGGGCAACACCTACAAGGCGGTGGCGCGCGCACAAGGCAAGCCGGCTGAGGAGTACGCCTTCACCGTTGCCCGCCACGGCAACCGCTGGTATCTCTCAGCCGGTGTTCCCAAGCGGCTGGGGGGCAATTTCCTGATTGGCGGTTTCGAGGTCAGCCAGGACGGCAAGGACCTGGTGATCTACAACCTCGATGTCGATCAGGTACAGCAGGCTGTACAGAAAAAGGAACTGACCGGGCGTAGTACCGAAGTGCCGGAAGACAATGGCCCCGGCGTGCTGATCGACAGCCCGACCGAGCGCGTCCTGGCCTACCTGGACGATCCGGCCAACTCCGATCTGTTCGTCGAAGTGGCGCGCTTCCAGCGCGCTGGCAAGTAATAGCCGATACAAGGAATTCGGTGTGGACGAGTACCAGCAGACTATCCGTGCGTTGTCCGACCGTATTGTCGCCGCGCAAACCCCAATTCGCGTGCTCGATGCCGTGAAGTGGGATGACAGCATCCGCCAGGGCTTTCTCAAGACCAAGGGCAAGGAGCCACCGGCGGTGGACCGAGCCTATTACCAGTCGCGGCCGCTGTCGTTCGATTCTGCTGCACTGAAAGCAGAGTTCCAGAACATCGAACGGGATATCACCCGTCAGCTCGGCCAGTTCAACCCGGTCGGGCAGATCATGCGGCGCATGTGCAAGGAGTATCGCATGGTCGTGCGCATGCTCGAAGCGCGCGGCACCGAAGACTTCGGCTTGATCTCCCAGGAGCTGTATGGCGCCGCTTCCGATGCCTTCCATGCCGGCGACCCGACCCTGGCTGACCTGGGCCTGATGCTCTCGGACTACCTGAACAACATCGATGGCCGGGGCGATCTGAAAGACGAGCCGAAGAACCTGACTGCCAAGGAGGCGGTGGATATTCTCCAGCGCCGCCTGAACAAGGTCTTCGGTGAGGCCGAAAGCACCATTCGTGTGTTCGAGTCCGACGGCATCGTCGCTGACGCTGCGGCCGGCGCCGACTACATCAAGGTGCGCGCCGATGCCATGTTCAACAGCCGCGACGTGCGCGCACTGGAGGTCCACGAGGGGCTGGTGCACGTCGGCACCACGCTCAATGGCTTGAACCAGCCAATCTGCACCTTCCTGGCCAAGGGTCCGCCCTCGTCGACGGTGACCCAGGAAGGCCTGGCGATCCTCATGGAGGTGATTGCCTTTGCCTCCTATCCCAGCCGCCTGCGCAAGTTGACCAACCGCACCCGCGCCATCCATATGGTCGAGGAGGGCGCAGACTTCATGCAGGTCTATGAGTTCTTCCGCGGCCAGGGCTTCGAGATCGGCCAGAGCTACAGCAATGCCAGCCGGGTATTTCGCGGCTCGGTGCCAAATGGCCTGCCATTCACCAAGGACTTGTCCTACCTCAAGGGTTTCATCATGGTTTACAACTACATTCAGTTGGCCGTGAAGAAGGGCAAGCTCGAGCAGATTCCGTTGCTGTTCTGCGGCAAGACCACCTTGGAAGACATGCGCACCCTGCGCCAACTGGTCGAGGAAGGCCTGGTCGAGCCGCCCAAGTACCTGCCTGAGCAGTTCCGCGACCTCAACGCGCTGTCGGCCTGGATGTGCTTCTCCAACTTCCTCAACCACCTGAGCCTGGATCGCATTGAAGCCGACTACGCGAACATTCTCTGAGGCCAGGCGCGGCCTGCTCCTTGGCTGGTTGCTGTTGGCCCTGAGCGGTTGCAGCAGCCTGCTGTTCTATCCAGAGCCCGGCCAGCCGTTCACCCCGGAGCGGGCCAAGTTGGCCTATCGCGACGTGACCCTGACCACCGCCGATGGCGTGCGCCTGCATGGCTGGTGGTTGCCGGCCAAGGCGGGGGTCGAGGTCAAGGGAACGGTATTGCACCTGCACGGCAATGGCGGCAACCTGCCCGGGCATTTAGGTGGCAGCTACTGGCTGCCGGAGCAGGGTTATCAGGTGCTGATGATCGATTACCGCGGCTATGGACTGTCCCAGGGCACGCCGAGCCTGCCCGAGGTCTACCAGGACATCGCGGCGGCCATGGCCTGGTTGGAGCAGGCCCCTGAGGTGCGCGGCAAGCCGCTGGTGCTGCTGGGCCAGAGCCTGGGCGGCGCCATGGCCATTCATTACCTGGCGGCGCATCCCGAGCAGCAACAGCGCTTCAGTGCCCTGGTGTTCGATGGAGTGCCGGCCAGTTACCGCGCGGTCGGCCGCTTCGCCCTGAGCACCTCGTGGCTGACCTGGCCGTTACAGGTGCCGCTGTCCTGGCTGGTGCCGGACGGTGACAGTGCGATTCGCTCCATCGAGCACGTGCAGAGCCCGCCGAAACTGTTCTTCCACAGCATCGATGACAACCTGGTGCCGATGGACAACGGCATCCGCCTGTATCAGCACGCTCCACCACCGCGGGTGCTGCAACTGACCCGAGGCGGCCATGTGCAGACCTTCGCCGACCCGACCTGGCGCCAGGTAATGCTGCGCTTCATGGACGACCCCAGCCATTTCAACGGCCTGCGCCGCTTGGCCGAAGTGCCCAACTACCCTGACGAGAAGAACCAGCAATGAGTGAAGAACGCAACGCCATCCCGCTGATCTTGACCGGTGTCGGCAGCATCATCGTGACGGTTGGGGCTCTGTGGTATTACGGCTACCTGCATTTCGCCAAGCCTGAGGATGCCCTGCTGTTGCAGGACTACACCATGCTCAAGACCGTGCCCGGCGAGGATTACAAGGTGTCGTTGGACGCAGCGCCGCAGGTGGCGCAATGCGTGGATGGTGTACTGGTGTTGTTCGATACCCAGCAAAAAGGCCTGACTGGCGTGCTGGTGGACAACCGCAAGCGCGCGGTGCGCTGCATGGGCGAAGAGACGCCGCAGCAGGTTCAGTGATTGGTGAGTTGCTTGGGCATGTCCAAGTGGATGCCTCGACTCTCAGCGCTCACCCCAAAAAGCGACATCAAAGCTTAAAGCTATCCAGTGAAGATTTTGGGGCCGCTTTGCAGCGCTTCGCGGGCAAGCCCGCTCCCACAGGGATAGCGCCGCTCTAACGGTCGGCGCCGTCCCTGTAGGAGCGGGCTTGCCCGCGAAGGGCTGCAAAGCGGCCCCAAAACATCAGTGAACAGCTTTACGCCGTGGTTTTCGTTCGTGCACCAAGCGTTACTGCGCTTGGCTCACGGTACGCGGTGCCACTGGCTGGTTGTCGTTGGAGATGGTCACCTCCACCCGACGGTTCTGGGCGCGGCCTGAGTTGCTGGAGTTCTCCGCTACCGGGTACTCCTTGCCATACCCCTGGGCAACGATGCGCGCTGGGTCGACGCCAGCACGTACCAGGGCCATGCGTACGGCTGCGGCGCGGCGCTCAGAGAGGGTCTGGTTGTAGTTGGCCGAACCGACGCTGTCGGTGTAGCCCTCGACGATCACCTTGCGCTCAGGATTCTCCTGAAGGAACTGGGCCAGCTTGGTCACGTTGGGCAGGGCGCTGCTCTTGAGCTCGGCTTTGTTGAAGTCGAACAGCACGTCGCCGAAGGTCACCAGGGTGCCGCGGTCGGTCTGCTTGGCGTTGAGGCTGTCCTGCAGCTTTTTGATCTGTGCATCGCGGGCATCCAGGCGAGCCTGGGCGCGCTGGGCAGAGGCGTTTTTCAGCTCGCCTTCGGCGGCACGCAGGGCAATCGTCTGCTTGGCCACTTCAACCCGTTGGTTGGTCAGGTAGGCCAGTTGGTCGACCTTCTTGTCGTTCTCGCGGTCCATGTAGGCTTTGTCGGCTTTGTTCAGCCAGTCCTGGGCGTCCTTGGTTTCCAGGGCGGCCAGTTTGCTCGACTGCGGGTCGCTTTGCAGCGCCGAGAAGTTGGTGCGGGCCGATTCCAGGTTGGCGTTCGGATCATGCGAGCAGGCGGCAAGGCCAACGCTCAGGGCCAGCAGGGCGGGGATCATGACGTAGTTGCGCATAATGTTCATCCTTTGATCAGTTACGAAGGCTCAAGGAACGCTGGGCAGGCTCATTCGGCGCTGCGCAGACCTTCCTCACGCAAGTCCTGGACGCCTTGGCGGGAGTCCTGCACGGCCTTCTGGGCCTTGGCCGCTTGCGCCTTGCGCTCGGCGACACGCGCGTCCCACTCGGCCTGTTCGGCGAGCAGCTTGGCTTCGTCGTACTTCTTGTCGTGCATGGCGATTTCGGCTTGCTTGAACTTGTCCTGCGCCGCCTTCATTTCCACGGCTGCGAACTCGGTGCCACCGGCACTGACAGCGGAGTTCACCGCCGATTGAGTCACGGCATATTGCTCACTTGGCGGCTTGCCCGCGCAACCGGCCAGTACCAGGCTGCTGCCCAGGGCCAGCGCGGCCAGCTTGAGCCCGCGCAAGTGAGTGGATGAGGTTGGCGAAGTGCGGGTCTTCATGTTGGTCAGCTCCATTGGATCACTCCTGATAACAATGTCCGTAGCAGTCCATCGCCTATTCCCTGACAGTGCGCGCATTTCAGCTGAACTGTGCACAGCCAACTGTGTGCAGGGTTTTAGCGTGATGGCTATTTGGTCGGACCGGAGCGTTTTTCCATTAGTTCAGAAAAAAATACCTAGGCTTGGCAAGTATTTTTCTGACTGATCAGTCAGTGTGGTGGGCGGGGGTGTTGGTCGCGAATGGCGGGCAAGCTTGCGCCCGCACGGCAGCGCACAGCCGTGTGGTGCGCAAGCAAAGCGTCAGTTGCCGGGCTCTTCAGCGGTGTTGCTCAGCTCATGCAAGTGGCGCCGTGACAGGGCCAGGAAGCGCGGGGTCGGGCCGATGTCTTCGTACAGCGGATCGCCCTCTTCATCGGTGGCAATCACCTGCCGGCCCTGGACATAGGGGAAGCTGGCCTCCAGCTCTTCAAGGGCGCAGGCGACCAGTTCGCCGAGCAGTTCTTCGGCGGTGCGTTTGGGGTACATGTCGATCAGCGCGGCCAGTCGTGCTTCGGACTCAAGGTCCAGATGCAACACATGGCTGGTAGGGCTCAAGCTGCCGGCGGCGTTCTGTTCCCAGTGCTGGGCGAGTTCGCGGATTTTCATGGTGACCTCGTGTGGACGTCGTTTCCAGGGCCGCTGCGGCTCATCGCCGGCGAGCCAACTCCTACAAGGTCTGCGCTGTTTGTGTAGGAGCTGGCTTGCCGGCGATGGGCTGCGCAGCAGCCCCCTACGATGGTGAAGCCTCAAAAGGGGCAGTTAGTGGACTGCCCTGCATTCACTTTAGTTGCTAACCCCGCCGCAGGCTTGCCTTGAGCGGGTCGCTATGGGCACTCTTGGCTACGTGCAGTTTCCTTAGCGGAGCGCGGAGCAACCGCGCCACAGAGAGGGCCTGATGACCGATATCGATGTTCGCTTGCGTGAAGATGTCCATCTGTTGGGGGAGTTGCTCGGCGAAACCATTCGCCAGCAGCACGGCGATGCGTTTGTGCAGAAGATCGAGGACATTCGCCACAGCGCCAAGGCTGATCGGCGTGGCGGCGCCGAGCAGCTGAGCTCGACCCTGAATGATTTGGCCGACGAAGAGCTGCTGCCGGTGGCGCGCGCCTTCAACCAGTTCCTCAACCTGGCCAACATCGCTGAGCAGTATCAGCTGATTCACCGCCGCGAAGCCGGCCAGCCAGAGCCTTTCGAGGCGCGGGTACTGCCCGAGTTGCTGGCGCGCCTCAAGCAAGCGGGACACAGCCATGACGCCCTGGCCCGCCAGCTGGCCAAGCTGGACATCCAGTTGGTGCTCACCGCTCATCCCACCGAAGTTGCCCGGCGGACCCTGATCCAGAAATACGATGCCATCGCCGCTCAGTTGGCTGCGCAAGATCACCGCGACTTGACCCCTGCCGAGCGCCAGCAGATTCGCGAGCGCCTGCGCCGGTTGATCGCCGAAGCCTGGCACACCGAAGAGATCCGCCGCACTCGACCCACCCCAGTGGACGAGGCCAAGTGGGGTTTTGCGGTGATCGAGCACTCGCTGTGGCAGGCGATCCCCAGCCACTTGCGCAAGGTCGACAAGGCGCTGTTCGAGGCCACCGGCCTGCGCCTGCCGCTGGAGGCGGCGCCGATTCGTTTTGCCTCGTGGATGGGCGGCGATCGCGACGGCAACCCCAATGTCACCGCCAGCGTGACCCGCGAAGTGTTGTTGCTGGCGCGCTGGATGGCCGCCGATTTGTTCCTGCGCGATATCGATTACCTGGCCGCAGAGTTGTCGATGCAGCAAGCCAGCGACCCTCTGCGCGAGCGGGTCGGTGACAGCGCCGAGCCCTATCGCAGCCTGCTCAAGCAACTGCGAGATCGCCTGCGTGCAACGCGCGCCTGGGCGCATGCATCACTGACCAGCAGCCAGCCGGCCAGTGCCGAGGTGCTGGTCGATACACGTGAGCTGATCGAGCCACTGCAGCTGTGCTACCACTCGCTGCATGAGTGCGGCATGGGCGTGATCGCCGATGGCCCGCTGCTTGACTGCCTGCGTCGGGCAGTGACGTTTGGCCTGTTCCTGGTGCGCCTGGATGTGCGCCAGGATGCTGCCCGTCATCGTGATGCCCTGTCGGAAATCACCGACTACCTAGGTCTTGGCCGCTACGCCGACTGGAACGAAGAGCAGCGTATCGAGTTTCTCCAGGCCGAGCTGAACAACCGTCGGCCGTTGTTGCCTGCTCACTTCAAGCCCCAGGCAGACACTGCCGAGGTGCTCAACACCTGCCGGGAAATCGCCGCGGCGCCTGCCGCCTCACTCGGCTCTTACGTCATCTCCATGGCGGGCGCGGCGTCGGATGTACTGGCGGTGCAGTTGCTGCTCAAAGAAGCCGGCCTGACCCGGCCGATGCGCGTGGTACCGCTGTTCGAGACCCTGGCCGACCTCGATAACGCGGGGCCGGTGATGCAGCGCCTGCTCGGTTTGCCGGGTTACCGCGCCGGTCTGCGTGGGCCCCAGGAGGTGATGATCGGTTACTCCGATTCGGCCAAGGACGCTGGCACCACGGCGGCGGCCTGGGCCCAGTACCGCGCTCAGGAGAACCTGGTGCGCATCTGTCGCGAGCATCAGGTCGAGCTGCTGTTGTTCCATGGCCGCGGTGGCACCGTTGGCCGTGGCGGCGGCCCGGCGCACGCGGCCATCTTGTCGCAACCCCCGGGCTCGGTGGCGGGTCGTTTCCGTACGACCGAACAGGGCGAGATGATTCGCTTCAAGTTCGGCCTGCCGGGCATCGCCGAACAAAACCTCAACCTTTATCTAGCGGCCGTGCTCGAAGCGACCCTGTTACCGCCGCCGCCGCCGGAACCTGCCTGGCGCGAGGTGATGGACCAGCTTGCCGCTGATGGGGTCAAGGCCTACCGCGAGGTGGTGCGGGAGAACCCCGACTTCGTCGAGTACTTCCGCCAGTCGACCCCTGAACAGGAGCTGGGCCGCCTGCCATTGGGCAGTCGCCCGGCCAAACGCCGCGCGGGTGGCATTGAAAGCCTGCGGGCCATTCCGTGGATCTTCGGCTGGACGCAAACCCGGCTGATGCTGCCAGCCTGGCTAGGCTGGGAAACCGCGCTGAGCAATGCCTTGGCCCGTGGCCAGGGCGAACTGTTGGCGCAGATGCGTGAGCAGTGGCCGTTCTTCCGCACCCGGATCGACATGCTGGAAATGGTCCTGGCCAAGGCTGATGCACAAATCGCCGAGGCCTACGACCAACGTCTAGTGCAACCCGACTTGCTCCCGTTGGGTGCGCAGCTGCGCGACCTATTGTCGCAGTCATGCCAGGCGGTGCTGAGTCTGACCGGGCAGCCGGTGCTACTGGCGCACAGCCCTGAGACGCTGGAATTCATCAGCCTGCGCAACACCTACCTGGACCCGCTGCATCGGCTCCAGGCCGAGCTGCTGGCGCGCTCGCGCAGCCGCCAAGCCGCTCTGGACAGCCCGTTAGAGCAGGCCTTGCTGGTCACTGTGGCGGGCATTGCCGCCGGCCTGCGCAACACCGGTTAAGCGGCGCCTGGCCAGCCGCGGGTCTGGCCCAGTGCCGGGTCAGGCCTGGGGCGAGGAGGGAGGTTGCGCTGGGCGCAACCCCTGCGGCGGCAGGTCGCAAGTGGCGCTTTGCTGCAACTTTGGGACGCTTGTCTGGTCGCCGGGTGCTGTGTATCTTGAGCAGCCTTTTGACCGATTTTCTGGTCGATACCCGATTTTCCGGAATTGGCCCTGACGCCGAATCCATTGATTTGCATAAAAAAATATGAGGAGCACAAGATGCGCGTAATTCTGCTGGGAGCTCCCGGGGCCGGTAAAGGTACTCAGGCAAAGTTCATCACCGAGAAGTTCGGCATTCCACAGATTTCCACCGGTGACATGCTGCGTGCTGCCGTCAAGGCCGGCACCCCACTGGGTCTGGAACTGAAAAAAGTCATGGACGCCGGTCAGTTGGTCTCCGACGACCTGATCATCAGTCTGGTCAAGGAGCGTATCGCCCAGCCTGATTGCGCCAAGGGCTGCCTGTTCGACGGCTTCCCACGGACCATCCCTCAGGCTGAAGCCATGGTTGCCGCCGGTGTCGATATCGACGCTGTGGTCGAGATTGCCGTGGACGACGAAGAAATCGTTGGCCGTATGGCCGGTCGCCGCGTGCACCTGGCCTCGGGCCGCACCTACCACATTCAGTACAACCCGCCGAAAGTGGAAGGCAAGGACGATGTCACTGGCGAAGAGCTGATCCAGCGTGATGACGACAAGGAAGAAACCGTGCGCCATCGCCTGTCGGTCTACCACAGCCAGACCAAGCCGCTGGTGGACTTCTACCAGAAGCTCTCGGCCGCCAACGCTGGCAAGCCGAAGTACAGCCACATCGAAGGTGTCGGCTCGGTTGAGGCGATCACCGCCAAGGTCCTGGCGGCCTTGAGCTGATCCACGCCTATGCATGACAGCGGCCCGCTTGCGGGCCGTTGTCGTTTATACTGGCGCTCTTTTCTCTTTGCCCCTGGAAACCCGTTCGATGACCACCCTGCTGGCCCTGGATACCGCCACCGAAGCCTGTTCCGTTGCGCTGCTGCATGACGGCAAGGTGACCAGCCACCATGAGGTGATCCCCCGCCAACACGCGCAGAAGCTGTTGCCGATGATCAAGCAGATCCTGGCGGAATCTGGCGTAGCGCTGAGCGATCTGGATGCCATCGCCTTTGGTCGTGGCCCAGGTGCGTTCACCGGGGTGCGCATCGCCATTGGTGTGGTGCAGGGCCTGGCCTTCGCCTTGGAGCGCCCGGTGTTGCCGGTATCGAACCTGGCCGCCTTGGCGCAACGGGCCTTGCGCGAGCGTGGCACGCAGCACGTTGCGGCGGCCATCGATGCGCGGATGGATGAGGTCTACTGGGGCTGCTACCAGGCCAACGAAGGTGAGATGCGCCTGCTCGGTCGCGAAGCCGTCTTGCCGCCAGAGCGTGTGGCCTTGCCAGAGGCAGGCGGTGATTGGTTCGGTGCGGGGACTGGCTGGGGTTACGCGCCGCGCCTGGCTGCGCAGGTGAGCGACAGTGATGCCAGCCTGCTGCCCACCGCCTTGGATATCCTCAGCTTGGCCGGATACGCTTGGGCGCGCGGTGAGGCAATTGCCGCCGACCAGGCTCAGCCAGTCTATCTGCGCGATAACGTGGCCACGCCCAAGGCGCCTCGTTAACCGCAGTTCGTCGGCTATTTACATTCGCGCTAAACCTTTCGTGGGAACTGTGGTCCAGTTATCACAATGGCATTAGCGATGGATCTCTGATGCTGCTAAATTGCCATCATTGATCCTGAGTGTTCATTCCATGCGTATCGACGGCTTCTCTTCCCAGTCCTACCCGATCAAGCGCGCACCGCGCAAGGCGCAGGTGCGTGATGAGTCTGTCGAAGATGCCGAGCTGATCGAGGACAGCGAAGTCCCGCAGGAGGCCAGGACCCGCCGTGGTGGCGCGGGGCTGCCGGCCCGTCAGCAGGATCTGATCTTCCCGCGCGCGCGCGATCGACGCACCGCGACCGCTCTGGCCAGCTACCTGGCCACTGCCGGCTTCACCGATTGGGATATGGAAGTGCTGGGGCTGGATCTGTACATTTGATGGATGAATCCATCGCCTCTGCCTTACTTTCTCGGTTGTCCGTCCTGGAGCGAAAACGCCTGGCGCGATTACCTGTATCCCGCTGACGCCCGCGCCACTGAATTTCTATGCCTGTATAGCCAGGTATTCAACGCGGTCGAAGGCA
This sequence comes from Pseudomonas sp. Je.1.5.c, assembly GCF_051129895.1. Classification (NCBI taxonomy): domain Bacteria; kingdom Pseudomonadati; phylum Pseudomonadota; class Gammaproteobacteria; order Pseudomonadales; family Pseudomonadaceae; genus Pseudomonas; species Pseudomonas sp. Je.1.5.c. The sequence goes on along the minus strand of NZ_JBCPSP010000003.1, from coordinate 221,093 downwards.
ATACCACCTTTTATGCCCGTCCCGCGCCTTCCACGGTAGAGCGCTGGGCTCAGGTCATGCCTGCGCACTTTCGCTTTACCGCCAAATTTCCGCGGGATGTCAGCCATGCCGGTGACCTGCGTGAGCAGCTGCAATCGGCGCTCGACTTCACTCGCCTGCTAGCACCTCTTGGTCCACGGGTTTCGCCCTATTGGCTGCAACTGCCAGCGGTGTTCGGCCCTGCTCGCCTGGCTGAGCTTGCGCACTTTCTTGACCACATTGGCGTACCGGTGGCGGTCGAGGTGCGTAATCCGCGGTTCTTTGCCCGTGGCGATGAGGAGCGGGCGCTGAACCGCCTGCTGCATGGGCGTGGGGTGGAGCGCATCTGCCTGGATCCGCGGGCCCTGTTCAGCTGTACCTCGCGCGAGCCGGCAGTGCTGCATGCCCAGTCGAAGAAACCCAACGTGCCAGCGCGGCCTGCGGCCTTCAGTCAGCACCCACAGGTGCGGTTCATTGGCCATCCGCAGCTTGAGGCGAACGAGCACTTCCTCACGCCGTGGGTGGGCAAGGTCGCTGAGTGGATCGAACAGGGGCGTAGCCCGTACATTTTCCTGCATACCTCGGATAACCGCCTGGCAGCGGCCTTGGCCCAGCGTTTTCATCAACGGCTGAGCGAGCGCTTGCCGGGGCTTGCGCCTTTAGCTGAATTGCCACGTGCCCCTGAGGTCGAACAACTAGGGTTACTCTGACCACTTCTCAACCTGCCGGAGCTGTAACCATGGATGTGCAAACCCTGCGAGCGGAGGCCTTCAAGGCGCTGCATGAGCGTGATGGCGCCTTTGTCATTGCCAACCCCTGGGATGCTGGCTCCGCCCGGCTGCTGGCCAGCCTGGGCTTCGAGGCGCTGGCCACGACCAGTGCGGGGTTGGCCTTCAGCCTGGGGCGGCCGGATGCCGAGGCTGAGCTGAGCCTGGACGAAACCCTGGCCAATGCCCGCTCGATTGTCGATGCCACACCATTGCCGGTGGCTGCGGATTTGGAAAATGGTTTCGGCGACCTGCCGGAAGATTGCGCCCAGACCATTCTGCGCGCCGCTGAAGCGGGCTTGGTCGGCGGTTCGATCGAGGACGCCAGCGGTCGCCGCGAAGCGCCCATTTATGACCTCGGCCTGGCCGTGGAGCGCGTGCGCGCAGCGGTACAGGCGGCGCGTAGCCTGCCATTTGCGTTCACCCTGTGTGCCCGCGCCGAGAACCTGCTGCATGGGCGCATGGACCTGGATGACACCATCCTGCGCCTGCAGGCGTATGCCGAAGCCGGCGCTGATGTGCTGTATGCCCCAGGGCTGCGCAGTGTCGATGAGGTGCGTGCGGTGGTCCAGGCGCTGGCTCCGAAACCTGTGAATGTATTGATGGGTTTGGCGGGTGTGCCGCTGAGCGTCAACCAACTGCAAGACTTGGGGGTGCGACGTATCAGCGTCGGCTCATCGCTGGCCCGGGCGGCACTCGGCGCGTTGCAGCGGGCGGCGCTGGAGATTCGCGATCAGGGCACCTTCAGCTACGCCGAGCAGGCGCTGCCGTTCGCCCAGCTCAACGATCTGTTCCGACGCTGAGCCCTGATGCGCTGGCTTGGCTGGCTGCTGTTGGTGCTGCTGCTCGCAGCGGGCCAGGCCTGGTACCTGGGCTGGCGTCCACCCGCGCAATGGAATCCGTGGGCGGCGCTGGATGTGCGCCAGCCGCCGAACCTGCTCACGCCTTATAAACTGTCGCGTCTGCGCACAGACCCCGCCTTATGCCAGCAGGCGCTGCAAACCTCGGTCTTGCGCTACCGAGCCCAGGCCGACAGCGCAGCGACGGCGCAATGTCCGCTGCAGAACGTGTGGCGGGTGGAGGCCGGTCAGGCGCGCTTGAGCAGTAGTTTTCTCGCCACCTGCCCGCTGGCGGTGGCCTATGCCCTGTTCGAGGCGCATGGCTTGCAACCGGCAGCGCAGCGGGTGTTTGGCCAGCCGGTGGTGCAGGTTGAGCACCTTGGCAGCTTCGCCTGTCGCAACGTCTACAACCGCAAGCAAGGTCGGCTGAGCCAGCATGCCACGGCCAATGCCTTGGATATCAGCGCCTTTCGGCTCAAGGATGGCCAGCGCATCGTGTTGGCGCAGCACTGGCAGGGTGGGGGGCAGAAGGCGGAGTTTCTCAGGCAGGTGCGGCAAGCGGCCTGCGAGAGTTTCAGTACGGTATTAGGGCCTGACTACAACGCGGCGCACCACAACCACTTTCATCTCGACATGGGGCTCTGGCAGATCTGCCGCTGAGCTCAAGCGTGGACGCGCACGTTGTTCAGCACGACAGGGCGTGCCCAGTGAATGTCGAACTCCAGCTCATTCTGCTGCTGGGCCAGGGTCGGCTCATCGAACGGTTCTGGCGCCGGGTCCAGCAGGTCCATTTCAAATTCGGCGATCGGCAGGTGCAGCGGGCGCGGCGAAGGCGCAGCGCCAGGTTCAGCTTGCGCATGGCCCTGGCTCATGACCACCGGACGCAGCCAGCTGTTGCTCAGATCGAGATCGCGTTGTTGCTCGATCAACTCGGCGGCGCTGAACGGTTCCGGGGCAGGCTCGAGCAGGTTGGCTTCAAGTTCGGCCTTGGGCAGGAACAGCGGCTCGGGAGGCTTGACCTCGGTGTCTTGCACGCTGCAAGCACGTTGGGCATCGATCAACGCCAGGGCACGGGCGCCCCCGATCGGTTCTCCGCTTTCGTTGTCGTACTGCACCAGCGCTTGACTGACGGCGTCGGCCTCTTGCCCTTGCTGGTCGGCCAACGCCTGGGCGAAGAAATCCTGCCACAGGTGGCTGACGCCGCCGAGGGCCTGGGTATTCTGTCGACCGTAGTTGCCGACAGGCGACAGGTAGGTCAAGCCGATGGGAAGGGTATCTGACATGGCAGTCGCGCGTGTTGTGCTCTGGCAGAATAGCGGATACTGCGTGTATCGGCCGTGGCCGGCGTTTCATTAATTATTTTGGATGCGGGATCGGATGGTAGAGCAAGAGCAGGGCACAGGCATCAGGGTCGAGGCGCTGGCGCCCGAGTACCAGGCGCAGGCGGCCGTATGGGCTGAGCGGCTGGGGTTGCCATTGGCTGACGAGGCGGCGGAGTTTGCCGTGCAGGTAGGTGTGGACGGCTTGCAGATCCAGCAGCTGGGGCCGCAGGCACCGGGTCCGGTGCGCGTCGACTTCGTCGAGGGCCAGGCGGCGCACCGGCGCTTGTTCGGGGGTGGCAATGGGCAGATGATCGCCAAGGCGGTCGGTATCGCTCAGGGCGTGCGGCCGCAGGTGCTGGATGCAACTGCCGGGCTGGGTAAAGATGCTTTCGTATTGGCCAGTCTGGGTTGCGAGATGACCTTGATCGAACGCCAACCGCTGATCGCCGCGTTACTTGAAGATGGCCTGGTGCGCGGCCGTGGGGATGTCGAGGTCGGGCCAATCGTTGAGCGGATGCGTTTGCTGGTGGGCAACGCCATCGAGCGCATGCGCACCTGGCAGGGCGAGGCGCCACAGGTGATCTACCTGGATCCGATGTTCCCGCACCGCGACAAGAGTGCCTTGGTGAAGAAGGAAATGCGCGTGTTCCGGCCTTTGGTCGGTGACGACCTGGATGCGCCGGCGTTGCTCGAGGCAGCCTTGGCGTTGGCTTCGCACCGGGTCGTGGTCAAGCGGCCGCGTAAGGCGCCGATTATCGACGGGCCCAAGCCCAGTCATAGCCTTGAGGGCAAATCGAGTCGCTATGACATCTATCCGAAGAAGGCCTTGAAGGCTTAGCGCAGCGTTTGCAGATTCCGCCACTGGGGCTGCCTTGCAGCCCTTGTCGGCGGTTGCCCAGACACCTTCAGGCGGCGGATGCCAACTGAGCCATGCGTTGCAGTACCGCATGCAGGCCATTGCTGCGCGAGGGCGACAGTTGGCGCTCAAGGCCAAGCTCGGTGAACCAGGCCCCCAGCTCAAGCTTCGCCAGCTCGGCGCTATTGAGCCCCTGGACCCGGACCAGCAGTAAGGCCAGCAGCCCCCTCAGCAAGCGTGCATCGCTAGCGGCCTTGAACTGCCATTGTCCGCCTTGCTGGTTGGCGACCAGCCACACCAGGCTCTCACAGCCATGGACACGGTTGTCCTCGGTCTTTTCGCGCTCGTTGAGCGGCGCCAGTCGGTCGCCCCATTGCATCAGCAGGCGCGCTCGTTGTTCCCACCCCCGAGCCTGCTGGAATGCCTGCAGCGCTTGGCTGGCCTCGCTCGACAGGCTCATCGTAACAACTCCAGGCCCTGATCCAGCGCGTCGAAGAAGCGCTGCAAGTCGTCACTGTCGTTGTACAGGCCTAGCGATACCCGAATTGCCCCTTCCAGCCCCAACCCCTTGAGCAGCGGCATCGCGCAGTGATGCCCGGCGCGTACGGCAATGCCTTGCTCGGTCAGCAGGTGAGCGATATCGGCGTTGTGCACGCCGTCGACGACAAAGCTCACCAGGGCGCTTTGCGGCATGCCGAGGATACGCACGCCATCACGATCGGCCAGGCCGCGTAGCAGGTGCTGATGCAGGCTGGTTTCATGGGCCTGGACGGCGTGTGGGTCGAGGCTGGCCAGGTAGTCGAGGGTCGCACCCAGGCCAATGACCCCGGCAATGGGCGGCGTCCCCGCCTCGAAGCCCAGCGGCGCCGGGCGAAAACTGGCGCCGTGATAGTCGGCCAGTTGCACCATCTCTCCGCCAAACTGCCAATGAAGCAGCTGTTCCAAGGCCTGCGGGCGCCCATACAGGACGCCTACGCCTTCAGGTCCGTACAGTTTATGGCTGGAGAACACGTAGAAGTCGCATTCGAGCTGTTGCACATCGTGGCGGCCATGCACCACGCCCTGCGCGCCGTCGACCACGGTCAATGCGCCTTGGGCGCGGGCGTGGGCGAGCAGGGCGGGCAGTGCTTGCCAGGTGCCCAGTACGTTGGACAGTTGGCTGACTGCCAGCAGGCGGGTGCGCGGGCCGATCAGTTGCAGCGCTTGATTGAGGTCGATGTGGCCCTGCTCATCCAGCGGCAGGATGACCAGGCGCAAGTTGCGCCGGCGCGCCAGTTGCTGCCACGGCAGCAGGTTGGCGTGGTGCTCCAGGGCGCTGATGGCGATCTCGTCGCCCTCGTTGAAGCCATGTTCCAGGCCATATGCCAGCAAGTTCAGCGCTGAAGTGGCGCCATGGGTGAAGATGATCTGCCGCGAATCGGCGGCATTGAGCCAGGCGGCGACCTTGTCGCGGCTGGTCTCGAAGGCTTGGGTGGCCAGCGCACCGGGCAGGTGCTGGGCACGATGAACGTTGGCCGCGCCATGGCCGTAGTAATGGCTCAAGGCATCGAGCAGGGCCTGGGGCTTTTGCGTGGTGGCGGCGCTGTCCAGATAGGTCTGGTGCTGGCGTTCTAGAGCGGCGATGGCGGGAAAGTCGGCACGCCACGGGGAGGGCTGAAACATGATCGAGGGACCTGGAAATAAAAACGGGCCTGGCGCTAACGCCAGACCCGATCTTATCACTTCAAACCCCGCGAGGTTCTCAGTTGTGCGCGTGCAGCGCCTCGTTCAGCTCGATGGCCGACTTGTGGGTCTTGCACTCCACCGCGCCGTTGAGCGAGTTGCGACGGAACAGCAGGTCGGTCTGGCCGGCCAGGTCGCGGGCCTTGACCACTTTCACCAGTTGGTTGTTCTCGTCGAGCAGGTTCACCTTGGTGCCAGCAGTGATATACAGGCCAGCTTCAACGGTGTTGCGATCGCCCAGCGGGATGCCGATACCCGCGTTGGCGCCGATCAGGCAGCCTTCGCCGACCTTGATCACGATGTTGCCACCACCGGAGAGGGTGCCCATGGTCGAGCAACCGCCGCCCAGGTCCGAGCCCTTGCCGACGAATACGCCAGCGGACACGCGGCCTTCGATCATGCCTGGGCCTTCGGTGCCGGCGTTAAAGTTGACGAAGCCTTCGTGCATGATGGTGGTGCCTTCGCCGATGTAGGCGCCCAGGCGCACACGGGCGGTATCGGCGATACGTACGCCGGCCGGGACCACGTAGTCGGTCATTTTCGGGAACTTGTCGACCGAGAACACTTCCAGCAGCTCGCCCTTCAGGCGCGCTTCGAGTTGCAGTTCGGCAAGCTCGGCTAGGTCGACGGCGCCCTGGTTGGTCCAGGCAACGTTTGGCAGCAGCGGGAACACGCCAGCCAGGCTCAGGCCGTGCGGCTTGACCAGGCGGTGCGAGAGCAGGTGCAGCTTGAGATAGGCTTCTGGGGTCGAAGTCAGCGCGCTGTCTTCGGCCAGCAGGGTCGCGACCAGCGGCTTGTGGCTTTCAGCCAGGCGGGTCAGCAGGGCGTATTGTGTGGCATCGACGGCCTTGAGGGCATCGGCCAGCTGGCCGGCCTGGGCGTTGGTGAAGGCGATGGCTTGGTTGCCGCCTTCATAGCCGAGGATCGGCGCGACCGCAGCGACCAGCTCGGCACTCGGGTTGATCAGTGGTTGCGCGTAGAAGACTTCCAGCCAGGTGCCCTGGCGGTTCTGGGTGCCGACACCGAAGGCCAGGCTGAACAGAGTAGTGGACATGCGATTACCTCTTGCGAAATAGGGTGGAAGCGGAGCGGACTCAGGCCAGCGCTGCGGCGTACAGGTCAGGCTTGAAGCCGACCAGGGTACGCTCGCCGAGGTCAAGCACCGGGCGCTTGATCATCGACGGCTGGGCCAGCATCAATTCGACGGCCTTGGCCTGGTCGAGGTTGGCTTTGCTGGCATCGTCGAGCTTGCGGAAGGTGGTGCCGGCACGGTTGAGGATGACTTCCCAGCCGTGCTCGTCGCACCAGCGATTCAGGCTGTCGCGGTCGATGCCTTGAGTCTTGTAGTCGTGAAATTGATAGCCGATGGCTTTTTCTTCGAGCCAGGTACGGGCTTTTTTCATGGTGTCGCAGGCTTTGATGCCATAGAGAGTGTAAGCCATTGAATGCCTGGGGCGCCTTGGGGTAGGCGTCCCGATACTCCGTGAAGAAAAGGTGAGGGCGATTATGCGACATCGACGAGCCTGGCGCCACGGCTGGCTGCCGAGCGCGCAGGGGCGAAGCGTGTCACCTGATATCGGGTAGCATTGTGTTACATATTCTCCGCTCGCCTGCGACTATGGTGCAGCGGTGCATTATTACTGCACGCCGCTAACATATTGTTTCAATGGCGATGTTTTGCCCCGCCAGGGTTTTTCGAATTACACAGGAAGCTTGCTGATGCAGTCAGCCTATACCGTCCTTATCCTGCTGACGCTGGTAAGCGTGTCAAAACTGGTGGGGCGGATGATCCCGCTGCCTCTGCCGCTGGTGCAGATCGCGGCCGGGGCACTGCTGGCCTGGCCGAGCCTGGGCCTGCATGTGGCGCTGGAGCCGGAGTTGTTCCTGTTCCTGTTCTTGCCGCCGCTGCTGTTCGCCGATGGCTGGCGCATCCCCAAGCGTGAGCTGTGGCGTATACGTGGCCCGGTGGTTGCGCTAGCGGTGGGCTTGGTGCTGTTCACCGTGGTCGGCGCTGGCTACTTCATTCACTGGTTGTTGCCGAGCATCCCGCTACCGGTGGCTTTCGCCTTGGCCGCCGTGCTGTCGCCTACCGATGCCGTGGCAGTCTCGGCGATCACCCAGGACCGTTTGCCTACGCCGTTGATGCACATGCTTCAAGGCGAGGCGCTGATGAACGATGCCACGGGCCTGGTGACCTTCAAGTTCGCCCTGGTGGCGGCGATTACCGGTGCCTTCTCGTTGGCCGAGGCCAGTTTCACATTCGTGCTGGTGGCGCTGGGAGGCCTCGCGGTGGGGGTTGCGCTGAGCTGGCTGATCGGTCGCCTGCGTGCCTGGATGATCGCCCGTGGCTGGGATGACCCTGCCACCCACGTGGTGTTCATGCTTTTGCTGCCGTTCGCTGCCTATGTACTGGCCGAGCGCCTGGGCGTTTCGGGCATTCTTTCGGCGGTGGCGGCGGGGATGATGCAAAGCTGGCTCGATCTGCTGCCACGCCAGACCAGCACACGTCTGCTCAATCGTAGCGTCTGGTCGCTGCTGGAGTTCGCCTTCAATGGGCTGATCTTCTTGCTGCTGGGCCTGCAGTTGCCGGACATCATCAAGGCTGTGGTCAGCCATGAGGCGACCATCTGGCCGACCCTGGCCTATCGCTGCCTCGACGTACTGGCGATCTTCGCCGCGCTGATCCTGTTGCGCTTCATCTGGGTACAGAGCATCTGGCGCGCGATTGGCGTGGTGCGCCGCTGGCGCGGTAAGCCCGAGCTGGTGCTGATGCCCACCGCTCGGTCGTGTTGGTTGCTGACGATCGGTGGCGTGCGCGGCGCGGTGACCCTGGCGGGCGTGATGTCGGTCCCGCTGCTGATGGGGGCGGGCCAGGCGTTTCCTGAGCGAGACCTGCTCATCTTCATTGCGGCGGGGGTAATCCTGCTGTCGTTGATCGGCGCCTGTATTGCTTTGCCGATCCTGTTGCGCGGTGTGACCAAAAGCCCGGACGAGCGTTTGCAGCAAGAAGTACAAGAAGCCTGGCGGCGCACGGCCGCGGCGGCCATTCATGCCTTGGAAGCCGAAGAGGTGATCGACGCCAATGCGCCGCAGGACGCCGCGCAGGCGACTTTGGCCACCGAGCTCAAGGCACGTTTGATGGCTGAGTATCGGGATGAGCTGGACAGCTACAACGACAGTGCCGAAGCGCGCGCGCTGGCTGAGCAGATGGACCTGCTGGAGCGTCGCCTGCGGGTGAAAGCACTACGGGCGCAGCGTCTGGAATTGTACAACCTGCACCGTCAGCATCTGGTAGGCGATGAGGTGGTGCGCCAGGTGCTGGGTGAGCTGGATATGAGTGAGGCGAACCTGGGGCAGGTCAAATAGGGAGAAGGGGGCCGCAAAGCGGCCCCTTGCTCGCTGCTGAAGTCAGCGCTTGCTCAGGAAGTCCCGAATCCGCTCAGCCGCCTCGATGCACTCGGCCAGCGGCGCAACCAGCGCCATGCGCACTCGGCCTGCACCTGGGTTGACCCCATCCACCTCTCGCGACAGGTACGAACCCGGCACCACGGTCACGTGCTGTGCTTGGAACAGGTCGCGGGTGAACTTGGCATCACAGCCCGGCACCTTGGCCCACAGGTAGAAGCTGCCGTCCGGACGCTGAACGTCCATTACCGGTTGGAGGATATCCAGCACCGCGTCGTACTTGGCCCGGTATTGGTCGCGGTTGGCGCGTACGTGGGCTTCATCCTGCCAGGCGGCGACGCTGGCCAGCTGGGTTTGCACCGGCATGGCGCAGCCGTGGTAGGTGCGGTACAGCAGGAATGGCTTGATGATCTCGGCGTCACCGGCGACGAAGCCCGAGCGCAGGCCCGGCAGGTTGGAGCGCTTGGACAGGCTGTGGAACACCACGCAGCGTTTGAAATCGCTACGGCCAAGCTCGGCGCAGGCGCTCAGCAGGCCTGGTGGTGGCGCGTCTTCGTCGAAGTACAGCTCGCTGTAGCACTCGTCGGCGGCAATCACGAAGTCGTGCTCATCGGCCAGGGCGATCAGCTTTTTCAGGGTGTCCATCGGCACCAGGGCGCCAGTGGGGTTGCCTGGGGAGCACAGGAACAGGATCTGGCAGCGCTGCCATACCTCTGCCGGCACTGCGTCGAAGTCCGGATTGAAGCCGTTGTCTTCCAGGCACGGCAGGTAGTGCGGGGTGGCACCGGCAAGCAGGGCTGCGCCTTCGTAGATCTGGTAGAACGGATTGGGGCTGATCACCAGGCCGTCATCGGCGCGGTTGACCACTGCCTGGGTGAAGGCGAACAGCGCCTCCCGGGTGCCGTTGACCGGCAGGATATGGCGGTCGGCATCCAGCCAGCCGGTTGGCACGCCGAAGCGCTGTTCGCACCACTGGCCAATCGCCTGGCGCAGCGCCGGCAGGCCGAGGGTGCTGGGGTACACCGCCAGCTTGTCGAGGTTGTCGGCCAGGGCCTTGGCGACGAACGCCGGCGATTCGTGCTTCGGCTCGCCGATCGACAGGGCGATGGCACGTTTGTCCGCCGCCGGCTGCACGCTGCCCAGCAGGGCGCGGAGTTTCTCGAACGGGTAGGGCTGAAGCTGGGTCAAGGCATGGTTCATCGGCGCAAGGTCTCGTCAATCGTTAGAAGGTCACGCGGGTAGGGCTGGCGTCGCTGGCCTGGCCTTTTTGCAACTGCTGGATGATCGCTTCCTGCAGGCGGCTGCACAGCTGCGGATCGGACAGCGGCTGGTTGTCGGCGTCGGTAATGAAGAACACGTCTTCCACGCGCTCGCCGAGGGTGGCGATCTTGGCGTTTTGCAGCGACAGGTCGAACTCCAGGAAGATCCGCCCGATCCGCGCCAGCAGGCCTGGGCGATCAGGGGCGATGATCTCGAGGATGGTCACCGGACGCTGGGCATCGTTGTGGATGGTCACCTGCGGGGCAAAGGTGAAGTGCTTGAGCTGGCGCGGCACCCGGCGCTGGATGATGGTCGGGTAGTCCTCGGGGTTGCGCAGGGCCTCGGTCAGGCCCTCGCGGATCTGCTTGACCCGCTGCGGGTTGTCGCCGATCGAGCCGCCGTCGTTGTCCAGGACAATGTAGGTGTCGAGGGTGAACTGGCTGCTCGAGGTGATGATCCGCGCATCATGGATGTTCAGGTTGAGCTGGGACATCGCCGCCACGGTCACGGCGAAGAAGTCGTGCTGGTCGGGTGCATAGATGAAGATCTGCGTGCCACCTTCGAATTCACGCTGGGTGGTTTCCTTGATCAGCACCAACGGGCCGCCATCGGCTGGCTGCTGCAGGATCGCATCGCTGTGCCAGGCCACGTCGGCGGCGGTGTGCTTGAGAAAGTAGTCATCGCCCAGTTGCGACCACAGTTGCTCGACGTCGTCCGGGTCGGTGCCTTCGCGGATCAGGATGTCGAGCGCGGCGCTCTGCGTCTGGCGGATCTGCTCTTCGCGGTCCAGCGGGTTTTCCAGGCCTCGGCGCAGCGCGCGCTTGGTCTCGGTATAGAGCTGACGCAGCAGGCTGGCGCGCCAGGAGTTCCACAGGCTGGGGTTGGTGGCGTTGATGTCGGCCACGGTCAGCACATACAGGTAGTCCAGGCGCGTCTCGTCGCCCACGTGCAGGGCGAAGTCGTTGATCACTTGCGGGTCGGACAGGTCCTTGCGCTGGGCAGTGGTCGACATCACCAGGTGGTTCTGTACCAGCCAGACGATCAGCCGGGTATCCCAGGTTGGCAGCTGGTGGCGCTCGCCAAAGGCCTGGGCGTCGACCGCGCCGAGTTCGGAATGATCGCCCTGACGACCCTTGCCGATGTCATGGTAGAGCCCGGCCAGGTAGATCAGCTCGGGTTTGGGCAGGCGGCCCATGAGCTTGCTGGCCAGCGGGAATTTCTCCGACACCGGGGTGTACTGCAGCTTGCGCAGGTGCTTGATCAGGTTGAGGGTGTGCGCATCGACCGTATAGATGTGGAACAGGTCATGCTGCATCTGCCCGACGATCAGGCCGAACTCCGGCAAGTAGCGGCCGAGGATGCCGTAGCGGTTCATCCGGCGCAGGTTGCGGTGGATGCCGATCTCGCACTTGAACAGCTCGATGAACAGGCTGGTATTGCGGATATCGTTGCGGAAGTTGTCATCGATCAGATGGCGATGCTCGCGCAACAGGCGCACGGTATCGGCGCGCACGCCCTTGATCTCCGGGTGCTGGGCCATCAGCACGAAGATCTCCAGCATGGCGAACGGCGTGCGTTTGAACACGTTGGGGCTGACCGCTTCTATATAGCCATCGTGCAGGCGAAAGCGAGCGTTGAGCGGTTGGGTGGTGCCACTGTCGTCGTCAGCGAGGATGACTTCCTCGAAGTGCTGGATGATCAGGTCGCACAGCTGGCTGATGCTCATCACCACCCGGTAGTACTGCTGCATGAACTGCTCGATGGCGCGCTTGGGGTTTTCATCGCTGAAGCCAAGCAACGCGGCGATGCTGCGCTGGTGGTCGAACAGCAGGCGGTCTTCGGCGCGTCCGGCGAGCATGTGCAGGGCGTAGCGCACCCGCCAGAGGAAGGCCTGGGAGGAGGCGAGCAGTTCGTTCTCGCTCTCCAGCAGGAAACCTTCGCCAGCCAGGGCGTGCAGGTTGAGCGTGCCGTACTGGCGACGGGCGACCCAGAGCACGGTCTGGATATCGCGCAGGCCGCCGGGTGAGCCTTTGACGTTGGGCTCCAGGTTGTACTCGGTGTCGTTGTACTTGTGGTGGCGGGCCTTGAGCTCGGCGCGCTTGGCCAGGAAAAACTCCTTGCTCGGCCACATGGTGGCGGTGCTGGTCACCTCGAGCATGCGCTGGCGCAGGGGCTCGGGGCCGGCAATGGTGCGGCTTTCCATCAGGTTGGTGATCACCGTCAGGTCGGCGCGGGCCTGCTCGGCGCATTCCTCGACGCTGCGTACGCTCTGGCCGACTTCCAGGCCGATGTCCCAGAGCAGGGTCAGAAAACCTTCGATGGCTTCGCGGTACTGCTCGTGTTCGGCGCCATCGAGCAGGATCAGCAGGTCGATGTCGGAGAACGGGTGCAGTTCGCCGCGTCCGTAACCGCCCACGGCGATCAGGGCGATGCCGCTAGGGTCATGCCATTGGAACTGGTTCCAGGCCTGCTGCAGGATGTTGTCGACGAACCAGGCGCGGTCCTCGATCAGCCGGCGGATCTCGCGGCCTTCGCGAAAGCGCTTGTCGAGCACCTCGCGGGCCAGGCGGATGGCTTTCTTGAAGGCAGCGATGGGGCTTGCCTTGAGCGCCAGTTCCGCCTGGAACTGGCCGCGGTCGAACAGCTCGGGATCCACCTGGGGCATCGAGTCGCTTTCCTGAAGGTATTAGGCCGACGTACGGGGGATGGTGTCGTCTTTGCGCAGGGTGAAGATTTCGTAACCGGTTGCCGTCACCACCAGGGTGTGCTCCCACTGCGCCGAGAGCTTGCGGTCCTTGGTGATGGCGGTCCAGCCGTCGCCCAGCACCTTGGTGTCAGCCTTGCCCTGGTTGATCATCGGCTCGATGGTGAAGGTCATGCCTTCCTTGAGCTCCATGCCGGTACCGGCGCGGCCGTAGTGCAGGATCTGCGGCTCTTCATGGAACACCTTGCCGATGCCGTGGCCGCAGAACTCGCGTACCACCGAGAAACCGTTCTTCTCGGCGTGTTTCTGGATCACTTCGCCAATGTCACCCAGGCGGCAGCCTGGCTTGACCAGCTCGATGGCCTTGTACATGCATTCCTGGGTGACTTGCGACAGGCGCTCGGCCCAAACCGGTACCGTACCGACATGGAACATGCGGCTGGTGTCTCCGTGGTAGCCGTCCTTGATCACGGTGACGTCGATGTTCAACGTGTCGCCGTTCTTCAAGGGCTTGTCATTGGGGATGCCATGGCAGACCACGTGGTTGATCGAGGTGCAGATCGACTTGGGGTAGCCCTTGTAGTTGAGCGGCGCCGGGATGGCCTGTTGGACGTTGACGATATAGTCATGGCACAGGCGGTCGAGCTCTTCGGTGGTGACACCGGGCTTGACGTGTTCTTCGATCATTTCCAGCACTTCAGCGGCCAGGCGGCCGGCGATGCGCATCTTCTCGATGTCTTCTGCGGTCTTGATGGTAACGGTCATTACAGGCTCTCTACGGCGCCCCATGGGGCGCGAACAAACGGGAAAGGCCGGATTCTAGCAGAGCAGGGCGTCGATCTGTCGGGATAAAGGCGCTGTTGCTGCGGTCTATTGGAGGCATTTTGGCGCGATTGGCCGCTGGCTGCAAAAGCCGCTGACGGACGAGACAGTATTCGGGTTCCGTTCGTGCGCGGTCTGTGGTATAAAATGCGCCGCTTTCCGGGAGGTCCCGGCAAGCTTAAACCCACACACGTGTCGACACGATGACCTGGGTGCCCCGAACGCTTCGGCTTCGCGGGTTGGTCATTGGGATACGTGGAGGCCCAACCCGACTTATCAAGGAACTATCATGTCCCAAGTCAACATGCGCGATATGCTGAAGGCCGGTGTGCACTTCGGTCACCAGACCCGTTACTGGAACCCGAAAATGGGTAAATACATTTTCGGCGCGCGTAACAAGATCCACATCATCAACCTGGAAAAAACCCTGCCAATGTTCAACGACGCTCTGTCGTTCGTAGAACGCCTGGCCCAGGGCAAGAACAAGATCCTGTTCGTCGGCACCAAGCGTTCCGCCGGCAAACTGGTCGCCGAGCAAGCAGCTCGTTGCGGTTCGCCATACGTTGATCACCGCTGGTTGGGCGGCATGCTGACCAACTACAAAACCATCCGCGCTTCGATCAAGCGTCTGCGTGACCTGGAAACCCAGGCCGAAGATGGTACCTTCACCAAGCTGACCAAGAAAGAAGCTCTGATGCGTTCGCGCGATTTGGAGAAGCTGGACCGCAGCCTGGGTGGTATCAAGGATATGGGCGGTCTGCCTGACGCTCTGTTCGTTATCGACGTTGATCACGAGCGCATCGCGATCACCGAAGCTAACAAGCTGGGCATCCCGGTTATCGGCGTTGTCGATACCAACAGCAGCCCGGAAGGTGTTGATTACATCATCCCAGGCAACGACGACGCCATCCGCGCCATCGAGCTGTACATGACTTCGATGGCTGACGCTGTCATCCGCGGCCGCAACAACGTTGCTGGCGGCACCGAAGTCTACGCTGAAGAAGCGGCGGCACCAGCTGCTGAGTAATTGACGCCTGGCGTCTACTTAGCACGCGAAAAGGGGGCTTGGCCCCCTTTTTGCCACCTGAAATCCTCCTGTCAGCATTAGCGCCGCATCATGTGTTTCGCAGGCGAGATGGCAGTGGATTTACAGAATTGAACGCCCGTGACGAGCGGGTGGAATGGTTGAAAAACTTTCCAAGAGGATTTTGAAATGGCAGAGATTACTGCAGCGCTGGTAAAAGAACTGCGCGAGCGTACCGGCGAAGGCATGATGGATTGCAAAAAGGCCCTGACCAAGGCCGGCGGCGACATCGAAAAAGCCATCGACGACATGCGCGCCTCGGGTGCCATCAAGGCAGCTAAAAAGGCTGGCAACGTTGCCGCTGAAGGCGCCATCGCCATCAAGGCTGACGACAAGTCCGCAGTCCTGCTGGAAGTGAACTCGCAGACCGACTTCCTGGCTCTGCAAGACGACTTCAAGAACTTCGTCGCTGAAAGCGTTGAGCAAGCCTTTGCCGAGAAACTGACCGACGCTGCGCCGCTGATCGCTTCCCGCGAAGCTGCTCGCGAAGCCCTGGTTGCCAAGGTTGGTGAGAACGTCAACATTCGTCGCCTGGTGCGCGTCGAAGGCGACGTGGTCGGTACCTACCTGCACGGTAACAAGATCGGTGTGGCAGTGGTCCTGAAGGGCGGCGACGTCCAGCTGGCCAAAGAAATCGCCATGCACGTTGCCGCGTCGAACCCAGAGTTCCTGGATTCGTCGGAAATCTCCGATGAGGCCATCGAGCGCGAGAAGGCTGTCTTCCTGCAGCTGAACGCCGACAAAATCGCTGGCAAGCCTGAGAACATCGTTGAGAACATGATCAACGGTCGTATTACCAAGTTCAAAGCCGAAGCCTCGCTCAAAGAGCAAGCCTTCGTCATGAACCCGGAGATCAAGGTCGGCGAACTGGCCAAGAAAGCCGGTGCTGAAATCGTTTCCTTCACCTACTTCAAAGTCGGCGAAGGCATCGAGAAGCCAGTTGACAACTTCGCTGAAGAAGTTGCCGCTCAGCTGGCTGCTGCCAAGCAGTAAGACAGACTCCGTCTGTCGCCCCAAAGAGGCTGCCCGCTCACGCGCGCAGCCTCTTTGTCAAACCGGTGCCGGGTTTATCCGACCTGGCTCCGCTGGCGCTGAAGCAGCGCCACGCTACAGTTAGCAGGCTGTATCCAGCCCGCGCAGAATTTTCTTAAAGACGCCGCAGGAGAGACTCGCAATGGCTCAGCAGGTGAGTGGTCGCCAACCTCGCTATAAACGCATTTTGCTCAAACTTAGCGGCGAGGCCCTGATGGGCTCGGAAGAGTTCGGGATCGACCCGAAAGTATTGGATCGTATGGCCCTGGAAGTGGGCCAGTTGGTCGGTATCGGTGTCCAGGTAGGCCTGGTCATCGGTGGCGGCAACCTGTTCCGCGGCGCAGCGCTCAGCGCAGCCGGCATGGATCGCGTTACTGGCGACCACATGGGCATGCTTGCCACCGTGATGAACGCCCTGGCCATGCGCGACGCCCTCGAGCGTTCGAACATCCCGGCCCTGGTCATGTCGGCCATTTCCATGGTTGGCGTCACCGATCATTACGATCGTCGCAAAGCTATTCGCCACCTCAACTCCGGGGATGTGGTAATTTTCTCCGCCGGTACCGGCAACCCGTTCTTCACCACCGACTCCGCAGCCTGCCTGCGTGCCATCGAAATCGATGCTGACGTGGTGCTGAAGGCGACCAAGGTCGACGGTGTGTACACTGCCGATCCATTCAAGGATCCGCATGCCGAGAAGTTCGATCACCTCACCTATGATGAGGTCTTGGATCGCAAGCTTGGTGTGATGGACCTGACCGCAATCTGCCTGTGCCGCGACCACAAGATGCCATTGCGGGTATTCAACATGAACAAACCTGGCGCCCTGCTGAACATCGTGGTGGGTGGCGCTGAAGGTACTTTGATCGAGGAAGGCCAAGCATGATCAACGAAATCAAGAAAGATGCTCAGGAACGCATGACCAAGTCGCTGGAGTCGCTCCAGCACGCGTTCAGCCGTATCCGCACCGGTGTCGCCCACCCGAGCATTCTGGAAGGTGTGATGGTGCCTTACTACGGCGCCGACACCCCTATCAAGCAAGTGGCCAACATCACCGTCAAGGATTCGCGCACCCTGCAGGTCGTCGCTTTCGAGCGCAACATGCTCGGCGCGGTCGACAAGGCGATTGCCAGTGCAGGTCTGAACCTGAACCCGACCAACCTTGGCGAACTGCTGCTGATCAACATGCCGCCGCTGACCGAAGAAACCCGTAAGGGCTTCACCAAGCAGGCGCGTGATGCGGCAGAAGACGGTCGTATCGCTGTGCGTAACATCCGTCGTGACGCCCTGAGCCAGCTCAAGGACCTGGTCAAGGAAAAGGAAATCAGCGAAGACGAAGAGCGTCGCGCCGCTGATGACATCCAGAAGCTGACCGACAAGTTCGTGGCCGAGATCGAAGTTGCCGTGAAGGCCAAGGAGAAGGACCTGATGGCCGTCTGAGGCCAGGGTTTTCTTCATGGATAAGACCAAGCAAGCGGCACCGTCCTCGGTGCCGCGCCACGTTGCGATCATCATGGACGGCAACAATCGCTGGGCGAAGAAGCGTCTGCTGCCCGGCGTTGCCGGTCACAAAGCAGGCGTCGATGCCGTGCGTGCGGTGATTGAGGTCTGTGCCGAGGCTGGGGTCGAGGTGCTGACCCTGTTCGCCTTCTCCAGTGAAAACTGGCAGCGTCCGGCGGAAGAAGTCGGCGCGTTGATGGAGCTGTTCTTCACGGCCTTGCGCCGCGAGGCTCGGCGCCTCAACGAGAACAATATCAGCCTGCGCATCATTGGTGATCGCTCGCGCTTCCACCCGGAACTGCAAGCAGCCATGCGTGAGGCCGAGGCTGCGACTGCGGGGAGTAATCGCTTCATTCTCCAGGTCGCCGCCAACTACGGTGGTCAGTGGGATATCGCCCAGGCCGCCCAGCGGTTGGCTCGTGAGGTCCAGGCCGGTCATCTGCGCCCGGACGACATCACCCCGGGCTTGTTGCAGACCTGCCTGTCGACGGGTGATCTGCCGTTGCCTGACTTGTGTATCCGTACCGGTGGCGAGCACCGCATCAGCAATTTCCTGCTGTGGCAGCTGGCCTATGCCGAGCTGTACTTCTCCGACCTGTTCTGGCCGGACTTCAAACACGAGGCCATGCGTACCGCCCTGGCCGATTTCGCTTCGCGCCAGCGCCGCTTTGGTAAGACCAGCGAGCAGGTCGAGGCTGGAGCTCGTGCTTAATGCTTAAACAACGCATCATTACCGCGCTGATCCTGCTGCCGATCGCGCTGGGTGGCTTCTTCCTGCTCAATGGCGGGGATTTCGCCCTCTTCATCGGCTTCGTAGTAACGCTTGGCGCCTGGGAATGGGCACGCTTGGCTGGGCTGATGGCCCAGCCGCTGCGCATTGCCTACGCCGCAGTGGTTGCCGGGGCGCTGATGCTGCTGTACCTGATGCCGGACCTGGCGCCCTGGGTGCTCGGCGCTTCGGTGATCTGGTGGGGGTTGGCCACCTGGCTGGTACTGACGTATCCGCGTAGCAGCGAGCTGTGGAGCAGTGCCGCTTGCCGTCTGTTGATTGGTCTGCTGGTGTTGCTGCCGGCTTGGCAGGGGTTGGTGCTGCTCAAGCACTGGCCGCTGGGGAACGGCCTGATCCTGTCGGTCATGGTGCTGGTCTGGGCCGCCGATATCGGCGCGTATTTCTCCGGTCGTGCCTTTGGCAAGCGCAAGCTGGCCCCGCAGGTCAGTCCAGGCAAGAGCTGGGAGGGCGTCTATGGTGGCCTCACCGTCAGCCTGCTGATTGCGCTGGGTGTCGGCCTGGTGCGCGAGTGGAGCATCGGCCAGCTGCTGCTGGGCTTGCTGGGCGCCGTGGTGGTAGTCATGGCCTCGGTGGTCGGCGACCTCACCGAAAGCATGTTCAAGCGCCGCGAAGGGATCAAGGACAGCAGCAATCTGCTGCCTGGCCATGGCGGCGTGCTCGATCGCATCGACAGCCTGACCGCCGCGATTCCGATGTTCGCCGTGCTGCTCTGGGCTGCTGAATGGGGTGTCATGTGAGCCGAGTGCAACGCATTACGGTGCTGGGTGCCACCGGCTCGATTGGCCTTAGCACGCTGGATGTGATCGCCCGTCATCCTGAGCGTTACCAGGTGTTCGCCCTGAGCGGTTACTCGCAGGTGGATGAGTTGCTGGCCCTGTGCTTGCGTCATCGCCCGGTCTACGCCGTGGTGCCGAGTGCCGAGGCTGCTAGCCGTTTGCGTGCAGGTCTAAGTGCCGCGGGTAGCGCCACCGAAGTATTGGAAGGCGAGGCAGGGCTGTGCCAAGTGGCCGCTGCGAGCGACGTGGATGCGGTGATGGCGGCGATTGTCGGCGCTGCCGGCCTGCGGCCAACCCTGGCGGCGGTCGAGGCGGGCAAGAAGGTCTTGCTGGCTAATAAAGAAGCCCTGGTGATGTCCGGCGCGCTGTTCATGGACGCCGTGCGGCGCAGCGGCGCGGTATTGCTGCCCATCGACAGCGAGCACAACGCCATCTTCCAGTGCCTGCCGGGCAATTATGCCCAGGGCTTGAGTGCTGTGGGGGTGCGACGCATCCTGCTGACCGCCTCTGGTGGGCCGTTCCGCGAGACGTCGGCAGCCGAGCTTGAGCACGTCACTCCAGAGCAGGCGTGCGCGCATCCCAACTGGTCGATGGGGCGCAAGATTTCCGTCGATTCGGCGAGCATGATGAATAAAGGCCTGGAGCTGATCGAAGCCTGCTGGCTGTTCGATGCGGCGCCAGCCCAGGTGGAAGTGGTGGTGCATCCCCAGAGCGTGATCCACTCGCTGGTGGATTATGTCGATGGCTCGGTGCTGGCCCAGTTGGGCAACCCGGACATGCGCACCCCCATCGCCAACGCCCTGGCCTGGCCGCAAAGGATCGACTCCGGGGTTGCCCCACTGGATCTGTTCGCGGTAGCTCGCCTGGACTTCCAGGCTCCCGACGAGCAGCGCTTCCCTTGCCTGCGCTTGGCGCGTCAGGCTGCGGAGGCGGGTAATAGCGCCCCGGCGGTACTCAATGCGGCCAATGAAGTGGCGGTCGAGGCATTTCTCCAGCGGCGTATCCGCTTCCCGGAGATCGCGGGTATGATCGAACAGGTGCTCGACCAGGAGCCGGTGGTGTCATTGCCCTCGCTGGATGCGGTGTTTGCCGCCGACCAGCGTGCCCGGGAGCTGTCCCGTGAATGGTTGCGGCGTCACGCTCGCTGATGCGTAGTGGCTCCAGAGTTGTGCTGAACGTCATTCGGAGATGGATATGACTGCGCTCTACATGATTATCGGCACCCTGGTGGCGCTGGGTGTACTTGTCACTTTCCATGAGTTCGGCCACTTCTGGGTGGCCCGCCGTTGTGGGGTCAAGGTGCTGCGCTTCTCGGTCGGTTTCGGCACGCCGCTGCTGCGCTGGCATGACCGCCATGGCACCGAGTTCGTCGTCGCGGCGATTCCGCTGGGTGGCTACGTCAAGATGCTCGACGAGCGCGAGGGCGACGTGCCGCCTGCGCTGGTCGATCAATCGTTCAATCGCAAACCGGTCGGGCAGCGTATCGCCATCGTTGCCGCCGGACCTATTGCCAACTTCCTCCTGGCCATCGTGTTCTTCTGGGCCCTGGCCATGCTCGGCACCCAGCAGGTGCGCCCGGTGATTGGTGCCGTTGAGCCGGCGAGCCTGGCCGCTTCTGCTGGCTTGGTCGCAGGTCAAGAGATCGTTTCGGTTGACGGTAAGGCGACCAATGGTTGGTCAGCGGTCAATCTGCAGCTGGTGCGGCGTCTTGGCGAAAGCGGTGTGCTGCGTGTTGGCGTTCTCGATGAAGGCGCCACAGCCGAGCGTCAGCACGAGATCAAGCTCGATCAATGGCTCAAAGGCGCGGATGAGCCTGACCCGATCCAGTCGCTGGGCTTGCGCCCATGGCGTCCAGTGATCAGCCCGGTGCTGGCCGAGGTCGATCCGAAGGGGCCGGCTGCGGCTGCCGGGCTCAAGACCGGTGACAAGCTGCTAAGCCTGGATGGCGTTGCCCTGAACGACTGGCAACAAGTGGTCGACAGTGTCCGTGCCCGTCCCGAGGCCAAGGTGCAATTGCGCGTCGAGCGTGACGGTGCGGTGCTGGATATCCCGGTGACCTTGGCCCGTAAAGGCGAAGGTCAAGCCTCCGGTGGCTACCTCGGGGCTGGCGTCAAAGGTGGCGAATGGCCCGCCAACATGCTCCGCGAAGTCAGCTATGGGCCGCTCGAAGCGGTGGGCGAGGGCCTCTCGCGTACCTGGAACATGAGCATACTGACCCTTGAATCGCTGAAGAAAATGCTGTTCGGGGAGCTCTCGGTAAAAAACTTGAGCGGACCGATAACCATTGCTAAAGTGGCGGGCGCTTCAGCCCAGTCGGGCGTTGGGGATTTCCTGAATTTCCTGGCCTACCTGAGCATAAGCCTGGGGGTTCTTAACCTGCTGCCCATTCCAGTACTGGATGGGGGGCATTTGCTGTTCTACCTGATCGAGTTGGCGCGCGGTCGTCCGCTGTCGGATCGGGTGCAAGGTTGGGGGGTCCAGATCGGTATCAGTTTGGTCATAGGGGTGATGTTGCTCGCCCTGATCAACGATCTGGGTCGACTATAAAAGCTTCGCATTGCGAACCTGCCGCCCTTTCGCGGCAGGTTGTTTATTGCCAGTTGGAATAAAAGGACTTCATGAAACGTCTGCTGCTAACTGCGGTCCTCTCCGCACTGATGATCGCTGAAGTTCACGCCGAGTCCTTCACCATCTCCGATATTCGTGTCAACGGCCTGCAGCGGGTGTCCGCCGGCAGCGTGTTCGGCGCCTTGCCCCTGAACGTGGGCGATCAGGCCGACGACCGTCGCCTGGTGGATTCCACCCGCTCGCTGTTCAAGACCGGCTTCTTCCAGGACATTCAGCTGAGCCGCGACGGCAATGTCCTGATCATCAACGTGGTCGAGCGCCCGTCGGTGTCGAGCATCGAGATCGAAGGCAACAAGGCGATCAGCACCGAAGACCTGATGAAAGGTCTCAAGCAGTCGGGCCTGGCTGAAGGCGAAATCTTCCAGCGCGCCACCCTTGAAGGTGTGCGTAACGAGCTGCAGCGCCAGTACGTGGCCCAGGGCCGCTACTCGGCTGAAGTCGACGCCGAGGTGGTGCCGCAGCCGCGCAACCGCGTTGGCCTGAAGATCAAGATCAACGAAGGCACGGTCGCTGCCATCCAGCACATCAACGTGGTGGGCAACACCGTGTTCGATGATGAAGAACTCGGTCAGCTGTTCGAGCTCAAGACCACCAACTGGCTGTCGTTCTTCAAGAACGACGACAAGTATGCTCGCGAAAAACTCTCCGGTGACCTGGAGCGCCTGCGTTCCTACTACCTGGACCGCGGCTACATCAACATGGACATCGCTTCGACCCAGGTATCGATTACCCCGGACAAGAAGCACGTGTACATCACCGTCAACATCAACGAAGGTGAGAAGTACACCGTTCGTGACGTGAAGCTGTCCGGCGACCTCAAGGTGCCGGAAGACCAGGTCAAGTCGCTGCTGCTGGTGCAGCCTGGCCAGGTGTTCTCGCGCAAGGTGATGACCACCACGTCCGACCTGATCACCCGTCGCCTGGGTAACGAAGGCTATACCTTCGCCAACGTCAACGGCGTACCGCAACCGAACGATGAAGACCATACCGTCGACATCATGTTCGTGGTCGACCCGGGCAAGCGTGCCTACGTCAACCGCATCAACTACCGCGGTAACACCAAGACCGAAGACGAAGTGCTGCGTCGCGAAATGCGCCAGATGGAAGGCGGCTGGGCGTCGACCTACCTGATCGACCAGTCCAAGACCCGTCTGGAGCGCCTGGGCTTCTTCAAGGAAGTCAACGTCGAGACCCCGCCAGTGCCAGGCACCGACGACCAGGTCGACGTCAACTACAGCGTTGAAGAGCAGGCTTCCGGCTCGATCACCGCCAGCGTCGGTTTCGCCCAGAGCGCGGGCCTGATCCTCGGTGGTTCGATCAGCCAGACCAACTTCCTCGGTACCGGTAACAAGGTGTCGATCGGCCTGACCCGAAGCGAATACCAGACCCGCTACAACTTCGGCTTCGTTGACCCCTACTGGACTGCCGATGGCGTCAGCCTGGGTTACAACGCCTTCTACCGCAGCACCGACTACGATGACCTCGACGTCGACGTAGCCAGCTACGCAGTAGACAGCCTGGGCGCCGGTGTCAGCATCGGTTACCCGATCAGCGAAACCTCGCGTCTGACCTATGGCCTGACCGTACAGCAGGACAAACTCAAGACTGGCCGTTACACCGTTGACGAGATCTTCGACTTCGTCGAGAAGGAAGGCGATAACTTCCTCAACTTCAAGGCGTCGGTCGGTTGGTCCGAGTCGACCCTGAACAAAGGCGTGCTGGCAACCCGTGGTCATTCGCAAAGCCTGACCCTGGAGACAACCGTGCCGGGCAGCGACCTGTCGTTCTACAAGCTCGACTACCGCGGCCAGCTGTTCAAGCCAATCAACAACGACTACACCCTGCGTCTGCACACTGAGTTGGGTTACGGCGACGGCTTCGGCGGCACTTCCGGCCTGCCGTTCTACGAGAACTACTACGCGGGTGGTTTCAACTCGGTGCGTGGCTTCAAGGACAGCAGCTTGGGTCCACGTAGTACGCCAAGCCGTGGTGCGGGCGTTACCGGCAACCAAGGCACTGTCGCCGACCCGGATCAGGATCCGCTGCCATTCGGTGGTAACGTCCTCGTCCAAGGTGGGGTCGAGTTGCTGTTCCCGCTGCCGTTCGTCAAGGACCAGCGCTCGCTGCGTACTTCCGTGTTCTGGGACGTGGGTAACGTGTTCGACACCAATTGCGGCTCCAAGCCTGATTGCGAGAAAGTCGGCCTGTCTGGCCTGGCCAGCTCGGTCGGCCTGGGCGTGACCTGGATTACGGCCTTGGGCCCGCTGAGCTTCAGCCTGGCGATGCCGATCAAGAAGCCGGACGAAGCCGACACCCAGGTGTTCCAATTCTCTCTGGGCCAGACCTTCTAAGGTCGGCCCTTGCTTAACGACAACGGTTTATTCAGGAGTGCATCGTGCGTAAGTTGACTCAAATGGCCGTTATGGCCGCGGCGCTGGTCGCCACCCCGGCTTTCGCCGAAATGAAAGTTGCCGTGCTGAACTACCAGATGGCACTGCTCGAGTCGGACGCTGCGAAAAAGTACGCAGTGGATGCGGAGAAGAAATTCGGCCCACAACTGACCAAGCTCAAGAGCCTTGAAAGCAGCGCCAAGGGCATCCAGGACCGTCTGATCAAGGGCGGCGACAAGATGCAGCAGCAAGAGCGTGAGCGCCTGGAGCTCGAATTCAAGCAAAAAGCACGTGACTTCCAGTTCCAGTCCAAGGAACTCAACGAAGCCAAGGCCGTTGCCGACCGCGACATGCTCAAGCAGCTCAAGCCTAAGCTGGACGGCGCTGTGGAAGAAGTGATCAAGAAGGGTGGCTTTGACCTGGTGCTCGAGCGCGGCGCAGTGATCGATGTCAAACCGCAGTACGACATCACTCGCCAAGTCATCGAGCGCATGAACCAAGCCCGTTGATATGACCCTGACCATGACGCTCGGCCAACTGGCCGAGGCGCTCGGCGCCACCCTCAAGGGGCCCGAGTCGCTGCAAATCACCGGCCTGGCCACCTTGCAGGAGGCCGGTCCCGGGCAGTTGAGCTTCCTGGCCAATCCGCAGTACCGCAAGTACCTGGATAACGCCCAGGCTGCGGCGGTACTGCTCAAGGCCGCGGATGCCGAAGGTTACGCGGGCAATGCGCTGATCGTTGCTGATCCTTACCTTGCCTATGCACGCATCTCCCATCTGTTCGATCCCAAGCCCAAGGCTGTGGCGGGTATTCATCCCAGCGCCGTGGTTGCCGAAGATGCCCAGGTGGACGCCAGCGCCAGCATCGGCCCGTTCGCGGTGATCGAGAGTGGTGCGCAGATCGCGGCCAACGTAACCGTCGGCGCGCACTGCTTCATCGGTGCTCGCTGCGTGATTGGCGAAGGTGGCTGGTTGGCGCCGCGGGTCACGTTGTATCACGACGTGACCATCGGCCAGCGCGTGACCATTCAGTCCGGCGCCGTGATCGGCGGTGAAGGCTTCGGCTTTGCCAACGAGAAGGGTGTGTGGCGCAAAATCGCCCAGATCGGCGGCGTGACCATTGGCGACGATGTCGAGATCGGTGTGAACACTGCGGTCGACCGCGGCGCGCTGTCGGACACGCGCATTGGCGACGGGGTCAAGCTGGATAACCAGATCCAGATCGCCCACAACGTGCAGATTGGCGACCACACCGCGATGGCGGCCTGTGTCGGCATTTCTGGCAGCACCCGCATCGGCAAGCATTGCACCATCGCCGGCGGCGTCGGCATGGTCGGTCATATCGATGTGTGCGACAACGTATTCGTCTCCGGCATGACCATGGTTACCCGTTCGATCACCGAGCCGGGTGGCTATTCTTCGGGTACCGCCATGCAGACCTTGGGCGATTGGCGCAAGAGCGCGGCGCGCATTCGTCAGCTGGACGAGATGGCCAAGCGTCTCCAGCAACTGGAAAAACGTGTCGATACCGTGACCTCAGGTGGCCAGCCGACATCAGAAGGCTGATACCATTTCCTGAGCAAGAGTGAACCGTCGCTAGCTGGCTCCTCTTTGGATTGCAAAAGGAGCGTGTGGTCAGCACCTGCGCTCCCTATTCTTATTACAGGCTTCCCCCCGAAATGATGGACATCAACGAGATTCGCGAATACCTGCCTCACCGTTACCCGTTCCTGTTGGTGGACCGTGTGACGGAGCTGGACTTCGAGGCCCAGAGCATTCGTGCCTACAAGAATGTCAGCATCAATGAGCCGTTCTTCAATGGCCATTTCCCCGCGCATCCAATCATGCCGGGCGTGCTGATCATCGAGGCGATGGCCCAGGCGGCCGGGATTCTCGGATTCAAGATGCTTGACGCCAAGCCTGCCGA
The DNA here is from genome assembly GCF_051129895.1 of Pseudomonas sp. Je.1.5.c. Taxonomy (NCBI): domain Bacteria; kingdom Pseudomonadati; phylum Pseudomonadota; class Gammaproteobacteria; order Pseudomonadales; family Pseudomonadaceae; genus Pseudomonas; species Pseudomonas sp. Je.1.5.c. The sequence continues at coordinate 195,251 of NZ_JBCPSP010000003.1, read as the reverse complement.
TGGCACGCTCTACTATTTCGTCGGCTCCGACAAGCTGCGTTTCCGTCAGCCGGTACTGCCGGGCGATCAACTGGTGCTGGAAGCCAAGTTCCTCAGCCGCAAGAGCATGATCTGGAAGTTCGAGTGCCGCGCCCTGGTCGATGGCAAGCCAGTCTGCTCGGCTGAAATTACCTGCGCGGAACGTTCCCTATGAATTCGATTGATCCGCGGGCGATCATCGACCCTTCGGCCAAGCTGGCCGATGGCGTCGAGGTGGGCCCCTGGTCGATCGTAGGGCCCGATGTCGAAATCGGGGAGGGCACCGTCATCGGCCCGCACGTTGTGCTCAAAGGGCCGACCCGGATCGGCAAGCACAACCGCATCTACCAGTTTTCCTCGATTGGTGAAGACACCCCTGACCTCAAGTACAAGGGTGAGGCCACGCGCTTGGTGATTGGCGACCACAATGTCATTCGCGAAGGCGTGACCATCCACCGTGGCACTATCCAGGACCGCGCGGAAACCACCCTGGGCGATCACAACCTGATCATGGCCTATGCCCACATCGGCCACGACAGCGTGATCGGCAATCATTGCATCCTGGTCAATAACACTGCCCTGGCGGGCCATGTGCACGTTGGCGACTGGGCGATCCTGTCTGGTTACACCCTGGTGCATCAGTACTGCCATATTGGCGCGCATGCGTTTTCTGGCATGGGCACCGCGATCGGCAAAGACGTGCCAGCCTTCGTCACCGTGTTCGGCAGCCCTGCCGAAGCGCGCAGCATGAACTTCGAGGGTATGCGTCGTCGTGGTTTCAGCGATGAAGTGATCCATGCCTTGCGACGCGCCTACAAGACGGTCTATCGCCAAGGCCTGACGGTTGAAGACGCGCTCAAAGAGCTCGAAGAGCTCGCCAGCCAACACCCTGAGGTTGCGCTGTTCCGTGAGTCGATCGTGAATTCCGCTCGCGGCATCACCCGCTGACATGGGCCAGCTCTGTGTAGCGTTGGTCGCGGGCGAGGCCAGCGGCGACATTCTTGGCTCGGGCTTGATGCGTGCGCTCAAGGCGCGTCATCCCGAGGTGCGGTTCATCGGCGTCGGCGGTCCGTTGATGGAAGCCGAAGGCATGCAGTCGTACTTCCCCATGGAGCGCCTGGCGGTGATGGGCCTGGTGGAAGTGCTGGGGCGCCTACGCGAGCTGCTCAAGCGCCGCAAGGCCTTGATACAGACACTGATCGCCGAGAAGCCGGATGTGTTCATCGGCATCGATGCGCCGGATTTCACCCTCAATATCGAACTCAAGCTGCGTCAGGCCGGAATCAAGACCGTGCACTACGTCAGCCCTTCGGTGTGGGCGTGGCGGCAGAAGCGGGTGCTGAAGATCCGTGAAGGTTGCGACCTGATGCTGACGCTGCTGCCATTCGAGGCGCGGTTCTACGAAGAGCAGGGCGTACCGGTGCGCTTCGTCGGTCATCCGCTAGCCGATACCATCCCGCTGGATGCTGATCGACAAGCCGCGCGCGCTGAACTTGGTTTGAGCGCGGGGCCACTGGTCGCACTGATGCCGGGCAGCCGCGGCGGTGAAGTCGGCCGTTTGGGCGCGTTGTTCATGGATGCTGCCGAGCGCCTGCGCCAGTTGGTGCCGGGGGTGCGCTTCGTGCTGCCATGCGCCAATCAGGCGCGTCGCGCCCAGGTTGAGCAGATGCTCGAAGGCCGCGACCTGCCGTTGACCTTGCTTGACGGTCAGTCGCACCAAGCGCTGGCAGCCTGCGACGCGGTGTTGATCGCTTCGGGCACGGCGACGCTGGAGGCGATGCTGTACAAACGGCCGATGGTCGTCGCCTATCGCCTGGCACCGTTGACCTACTGGATCCTAAAGCGCCTGGTGAAGAGCCCGTACGTGTCATTGCCCAACCTGCTGGCTCAGCGCCTGTTGGTGCCCGAACTGCTGCAGGACGCTGCGACCAGCGAGGCCCTGGCGCAGACCCTGGCCCCACTGGTGGCCGATGGCAGCCAGCAAACCGAAAGCTTTGATCAGATTCACCGCACCTTGCGTCGTGACGCCTCGAACCAGGCGGCAGAGGCGGTGCTTGCCTTGCTGGAGCAACGCTAGATGCAGATGGGACTGGATTTCAACCTGGTCGAAGAGCTGGTCGCCGGTGTCGATGAAGTCGGTCGCGGCCCGCTGTGCGGCGCGGTGGTCACCGCTGCGGTGATTCTTGACCCCAAGCGGCCGATCCTGGGCCTGAACGACTCGAAGAAGCTCACCGAGGCCAAGCGCGAGGCGCTGTTTGACGAAATCTGTGAAAAGGCCCTGGCCTTTTGCATTGCTCGCGCCGAGGTCGAAGAGATCGACCGCCTGAACATTCTCCAGGCGACCATGCTGGCCATGCAGCGCGCGGTGGAGGGCTTGAGCATCACGCCGAAACTGGCGCTGATCGACGGCAATCGTTGCCCCAAGCTGGCCGTGCCAGCGGCGCCGGTGGTGCAGGGCGATGCCCAGGTGCCGGCGATCGCTGCGGCGTCGATTTTGGCCAAGGTCACCCGTGATCGGGAGATGAGCGCGTTCGAGCTGATCTATCCGGGTTATGGGATGGGCGGGCACAAGGGGTATCCGACTCCGGTGCATCTGGAAGCGCTGGCACGGTTAGGGCCAACGCCGATTCACCGGCGCTCGTTCGCGCCGGTGCGTGCGGCTTGGGAGGCGCGTGAGGGCGTCTCTACCTCGCTGATCTGATCCGCTTATTGGGGCCGCGAAGCGGCCCCAATTGTTTCACCGCGCCACTCAATCTTTGCCTGTTGCGGTACAATCCCGCGCTTGTTGTCTTGCTCTGCTATAGGACCCTCCATGTCGGTTTCCTTCGTTCACCTTCGCGTGCACTCCGAGTTCTCCCTGGTCGATGGCCTGGTGCGGATCAAGCCGCTGGCCAAGGCCTTGGCCGGGATGAACATGCCGGCGGTGGCGATTACCGACCAGAGCAACATGTGCTCGCTGGTGAAGTTCTACAAGAACGCCATGGGCGCCGGGATCAAGCCGATCTGCGGCGCCGACCTGTGGCTGGCCGGTGCAGACCCGGAAGCACCGCTGTCGCGCATCTGCTTTTTGGCCATGAACCCCAAGGGCTATCGCAACCTCACCGAGCTGATCTCGCGCGGTTGGGTCGATGGTCAGCGCAATGGCCTGGTGGTCATCCAGCGTGACTGGATCGCGCCGGCCAGCGAAGGGCTGATTGCCCTGTCTGCGGCCCGCGAGGGTGATATCGGCATGGCCTTGCTTGGCGGTCGCACCGATGACGCCGAGGCGTTGCTGCGCGACTGGATGGCGATGTTCCCTGAGCGCTTCTATGTCGAGGTGCAGCGCACCAATCGTGCCGGCGACGAAGAGTACCTGCACGCTGCCGTGGCCCTGGCCGACCGGCTGGGTGCGCCGCTGGTGGCAACCAACGATGTGCGCTTCATCAAGCAAACCGACTTCGATGCCCACGAGACGCGCGTCTGTATCGGCGAGGGCTGGACCCTGGACGACCCACGTCGTCCGCGCATGTACAGCGACCAGCAGTACCTGAAAAGCCCGGAAGAGATGGCCGAGCTGTTCAGCGATCTGCCGGATGCCATCGCCAACACCGTCGAGATCGCCAAGCGCTGCAACATCCAGGTGCAGCTGGGCAAGCACTTCCTGCCTGACTTCCCCACGCCCAACGGCATGGGTATCGACGACTATCTGCGCCATGTTTCCCATGAAGGCCTGGAAGAGCGCCTGACGGTCATCCTGCCCAAGGACACCACTGAAGATTACGAGGCCAAGCGCCAGGTCTACCTCGACCGCTTGAAGTTCGAGCTGGATATCATCATCCAGATGGGCTTCCCCGGTTACTTCCTGATCGTTATGGACTTCATCAAGTGGGCCAAGAACAACGGCGTGCCAGTAGGTCCAGGCCGGGGTTCGGGTGCAGGCTCGCTGGTTGCGTATGTACTGAAAATTACCGACCTCGACCCGCTGGCCTACGACCTGCTGTTCGAACGTTTCCTCAACCCCGAACGGGTATCGATGCCCGACTTCGACGTCGACTTCTGCATGGACGGTCGGGACCGAGTGATCGAGTATGTGGCCGATGCCTACGGGCGTAACGCGGTCAGCCAGATCATCACCTTCGGCACCATGGCGGCCAAGGCAGTGGTGCGCGACGTTGCGCGGGTGCAAGGCAAGTCCTATGGCCTGGCCGACCGTCTGTCGAAGATGATTCCGTTCGAAGTCGGCATGACCCTGGAGAAGGCCTACGAGCAGGAAGAGATCCTGCGTGACTTCCTCAAGGGCGACGAGGATGGCCGCGAGATCTGGGACATGGCCCTCAAGCTCGAGGGGGTTACCCGGGGTACCGGCAAGCACGCCGGTGGTGTGGTTATCGCACCGACCAAGCTCACTGATTTCTCGCCCATTGCTTGTGACGAAGAAGGCGGCGGCCTGGTAACCCAGTTCGACAAGGATGACGTCGAGGCTGCTGGCCTGGTGAAGTTCGACTTCCTCGGCCTGCGGACCCTGACCATCATCAAGTGGGCGATGGAGACGATCAACCGTGAGCAGGCCAAGAGCGGCCTGCCCGACCTGAATATCGACTTCATCCCACTGGACGACAAGAAAACCTACGAGCTGCTGCAAAAGGCCGAAACCACGGCGGTGTTCCAGCTCGAATCGCGCGGCATGAAAGAGCTGATCAAAAAGCTCAAGCCCGACTGCCTGGAAGACCTCATCGCACTGGTGGCGCTGTTCCGCCCAGGCCCGCTGCAGTCGGGCATGGTGGATGACTTCATCAACCGTAAGCATGGTCGCGCCGAGCTGGCCTACCCGCACCCGGACTACCAGTACGAAGGCCTGCAGCCGGTGCTGGCACCGACCTACGGCATCATCCTGTATCAGGAACAGGTGATGCAGATCGCTCAGGTCATGGCCGGCTATACCCTCGGTGGCGCCGACATGCTGCGCCGAGCGATGGGTAAGAAAAAGCCCGAAGAGATGGCCAAGCAGCGCGGGGGCTTCATCGAAGGTTGTGCCAACAACGGCATCGATGGCGACTTGGCGGGGAACATCTTCGACCTGGTCGAAAAGTTCGCCGGCTACGGTTTCAACAAGTCGCACTCGGCGGCCTATGGTCTGGTTTCCTATCAGACCGCCTGGCTCAAGACGCATTACCCGGCGCCGTTCATGGCTGCGGTGCTGTCGGCGGATATGCACAACACCGACAAGGTGGTGGTGCTGATCGAGGAAGTGCGCAGCATGAAGCTGCGCCTCGATGCGCCGGATGTGAACATGTCCGAGTTCAAGTTTACGGTCAACGACGATGGCCGCATCATCTATGGCCTGGGCGCGATCAAGGGCGTCGGGGAGGGGCCGGTGGAAGCGATCGTCGAGGCGCGGGCCAAGGGCGGGCCGTTCAAGGACTTGTTCGATTTCTGCGAGCGTATCGACCTCAAGCGAGTCAACAAGCGTACCCTCGATGCGTTGATCCGCAGTGGTGCGCTGGACCGTCTCGGCCCGCACTTCCATGACGAGATCAAGGCCTACCAGGCCAACATCGACCGCAACCGGGCCGTGCTGCTGTCGGCACTGGAAGAAGCGGTGAAATCGGCCGAACAGACCGCGCGTACGGCCGACAGCGGTCACGTCGACCTGTTTGGCGGGCTGTTCGTCGAAGAAGATGTCGACGTCTACGCCAACCACCACAAGGTCCGTGAGCTGACCCTCAAGGAGCGCTTGAAGGGCGAGAAAGACACCCTCGGCCTGTACCTCACCGGTCACCCGATCGACGAATACGAAAGCGAAATCCGCCGCTTCGCCCGCCAGCGCATCATCGACCTCAAGCCGTCCCGTGAAGTGCAAACGGTGGCCGGCATGATCATTGCTCTGCGGGTAATGAAGAACAAGAAGGGCGACAAGATGGGCTTCGTCACCCTCGACGACCGCTCTGGGCGGATCGAGGCCTCGCTGTTCGCCGACGCCTTCATGGCCGCGCAAGCGCTGTTGCAGACCGATGCGATGGTAGTGATCGAAGGCGAGGTCAGTAACGACGACTTCTCCGGCGGCCTGCGCCTGCGGGTCAAGCAAGTGATGACCATGGAAGATGCGCGCACGCGGCTGGCCGAAAGCCTGCGCCTTAAAGTGGCGCATGACGCCCTCAAGGGCGATCGGCTGAGCTGGCTGGGTGAATTGATCACCCGCCATCGCGGGGGGTGCCCGATCACCCTGGAATATACCGGCAGTGATGCCAAAGCCATGTTGCGCTTTGGCGACGAATGGTCAATTGACCCAGCCGATGGCCTGATTCAGGCCCTGCGTGACCAGTTCGGGCGTGAGAACGTCTTCCTGCAATACCGCTAAAGCGACGAATTTTAATCTCGACCTGAACGCGCCTGATCCCTTAAGGTAGGGCGCCAAACGGATCAACCGGCCGGCCGCCTGGCCGTAGACCCAAGACGGATGCCTATGAACCCGAATTTCCTCGATTTCGAACAGCCGATTGCCGACCTGCAAGCCAAGATCGAAGAGCTGCGCCTGGTCGGTAACGACAACTCGCTGAACATCAGCGATGAGATTGCCCGTCTGCAAGACAAGAGCAGCACCCTCACCGAAAGCATTTTCGGCAATCTGACCAGCTGGCAGATCGCCCGCCTGGCACGTCACCCGCGTCGTCCTTATACCCTGGACTACCTGCAGCACATCTTCACCGAGTTCGAAGAGCTGCACGGTGATCGTCACTTCTCCGATGACGCCGCCATCGTAGGTGGTACTGCGCGTCTGGATGGCAAGCCGGTGATGGTCATCGGTCACCAGAAGGGCCGTGAAGTCCGTGAGAAGGTGCGCCGCAACTTCGGCATGCCGCGTCCGGAAGGCTACCGCAAGGCCTGCCGCCTGATGGAAATGGCCGAACGCTTCAAGATGCCGATCCTGACCTTCATCGATACTCCGGGCGCCTACCCAGGTATCGACGCCGAAGAGCGCAACCAGAGCGAGGCGATTGCCTGGAACCTGCGCGTCATGGCTCGCCTGAAGACGCCGATCATCGCTACCGTGATCGGTGAAGGTGGTTCGGGCGGCGCACTGGCCATTGGCGTGTGCGACCAGCTGAACATGCTGCAGTACTCCACCTACTCGGTGATCTCGCCGGAAGGTTGCGCCTCGATCCTGTGGAAGACCGCCGACAAGGCTGCCGATGCCGCTGAAGCGATGGGTATCACTGCCGAGCGCTTGAAGAGCCTGAACATCGTCGACAAGGTCATCCAGGAGCCGCTGGGCGGCGCGCACCGCGACCCTGCGAAAATGTCCGAAAGCATCCGTGCCGACCTGGTCGAGCAGCTGGATATGCTCGGCAAGCTCGATAACGAAGCCCTGCTCAAGCGCCGTTATGATCGCCTGATGAGCTACGGTCTCTAACGTACTGCACTCTTCGTGGGAGCGGGCTTGCCCCGCGATAGCGTCAATCGGCCCATCATGCTGGCCTGATCGGACGCCATCGCGGGGCAAGCCCGCTCCCACGAGATGTCTTAAGTGGGGCTTTAGATGATCGACCTCACTTCCTCGCTGACTCCGTGGCTAAAAGCCCCCGCCTGGCACGTCGCCTTCTCCGGCGGCCTGGACTCCACCGTCCTCCTGCACCTTCTGGCTGACTACGCCAGCACCCACGTCACACCGCCCTTGCGCGCCATCCATGTCCACCACGGCCTGCAGCCTGCTGCCGACGGCTGGCCCGCCCATTGCCAATCCATCTGCGACAGCCTGGCTATCGAGCTGCAGGTTATCCACGTCCAGGTCGCTCCCGGCGCCAGCCTCGAACAGGCAGCCCGTAATGCGCGCTACAAGGCCTTCATCGATACCCTCGGCCCAGGCGATGTGCTGTTCACCGGGCAGCACCGCGACGACCAGGCTGAAACCTTGCTGTTTCGCTTGTTGCGCGGGGCAGGGCTGCGCGGTCTGGCCGGCATGCCCGCATCCCGGCCGGTAGGGCAGGGTCGGCTGGTCAGGCCGCTGCTGAACCTGTCGCGCAGGCAGCTTCAAGCGTATGCCGAACACGCCCGGCTGGCCTGGATCGAAGATCCCAGTAATGGCGATACCACGTTCGCGCGCAACTACCTGCGCAGGGAAGTATTGCCACTGCTACATCAGCGTTGGCCGCAGGCTGAGCAGAACCTGGCGCGCAGTGCCGAACACCTGAGCGAAGCGCTAGGCTTGCTCGACGAGCTCGCTCGCGATGACCTTGCTGGCGCCGAGCAAAGTGCCTCGGCGCCATGGCAGGGCTTGGATTCACTGGCCCTGGATGCCTTGCAGGCGTTGTCAGTCACTCGTCAGCGCAACGCTTTGCAGTATTGGCTCAGTGCGCGCACGCGGTTACCCGACGCACGGCACTGGGTAGGCTGGGAGGCCCTGCGTGATGCCGCTGTCGATGCCCAACCAGTGTGGCGTCTGACCGACGGTGTGCTGCAGCGCAGCCATGGCCGCATCTGGTGGCTGAGCGGCGACTGGCTCCAAACCCCTGAGGGTACCCAGCCATGGGCTGATCCCAGCAAACCGCTGCACCTGCCAGGCAATGGCAGCGTGCGCCTGTGCAGCGCTCCACCCCTGCAAAACCTGCATATCGCCTATCGCCAGGGCGGTGAAGTGCTGGAGCTGGCCGGGCGAGGCCGGCGCGATCTCAAGCGCCTGCTCAACGAGCAGCAGGTCCCGCATTTCCTGCGTTCACGCTTGCCTTTGCTGTATCAGGGCGAGCGTTTGCTGGCAGTGGCCAATTTGCCTGCACTGGGGCAGGGCGACTGCCAGTTGCATTGGCAGATGCCGACGAACGCGCAAGGTTTGAGCTGAAGGGTACATTCCGGTAGACTACCCTCCCTTCTTGATACAACTTCTGTGGCTTCATCGAAAACACAGCAGTTGCCGATTACCAAGCAGTTTTTTGCTGGGCTGATTTCTTAAAATGACGAGCGAGCTCCATGCCGGGGAAACCCCTGGTCTGTACAGACGCGGCAGTTTTTCGAGATGCACTGTGATTGACGCAGGTGATCGGGGGCTTCGGCCTTCCTTCGCTTTCTCCGGCGGCGCTGGCCGCTTTAACGCAGACTTCTAGGGTTTTTCATGACGCGCTACATATTCGTCACGGGCGGTGTTGTTTCTTCATTGGGGAAAGGCATTGCCTCGGCTTCCCTGGCGGCCATCCTGGAAGCGCGGGGCCTGAAGGTCACCATGCTCAAGCTGGATCCGTACATCAACGTCGATCCGGGCACCATGAGCCCGTTCCAGCACGGTGAGGTGTTCGTCACCCACGACGGCGCCGAGACCGACCTTGACCTGGGCCACTACGAGCGGTTCATCCGCACCACGATGACCCAGAACAACAACTTCACCACCGGCCGTATCTACGAGCACGTGCTGCGCAAAGAGCGCCGTGGTGATTACCTGGGCGCGACCATCCAGGTCATCCCGCACATCACCGACGAGATCAAGCGTCGCATCATCAAGGGCGCCGGCGATGCCGACGTGGCCCTGGTGGAAATCGGCGGTACCGTGGGTGACATCGAGTCGCAGCCGTTCCTCGAGGCCATCCGCCAGCTGCGCGTCGAAGTGGGCTCCAAGCGCGCCATGCTGATGCACCTGACCCTGGTCCCGTACATCGCCACCGCTGGCGAGACCAAGACCAAGCCGACCCAGCACTCGGTCAAGGAGCTGCGCTCCATCGGCCTGCAGCCTGACGTGCTGATCTGCCGCTCCGACCACCCGGTCGACGCTTCCTCGCGCCGCAAGATTGCACTGTTCACCAACGTTGAAGAGCGTGCGGTGATCTCCCTGGAAGACGTAGACACCATCTACAAGATCCCAGGCGTACTGCATGCCCAGGGCCTGGACGACTTCGTCGTCGAGCGCTTCGGCCTGCAGTGCAACGGTGCCGACCTGTCCGAGTGGGACAAGGTGGTAGACGCCAAGCTCAACCCAGAGCAGGAAGTCACCATCGCCATGGTCGGCAAGTACATGGAACTGCTCGATGCCTACAAGTCGCTGATCGAAGCGATGAGCCACGCCGGTATCCAGAACCGTACCAAGGTCAACCTGCGCTACATCGACTCCGAAGACATCGAGAACCAAGGCACCAGCCTGCTCGAAGGCGCTGACGCCATCCTGGTTCCGGGTGGTTTCGGTCTGCGCGGCGTCGAAGGCAAGATCAAGGCTGTGCAGTTCGCCCGTGAAAACAAAGTGCCATACCTGGGCATCTGCCTGGGCATGCAGGTCGCCGTGATCGAGTTCGCCCGTAACGTCATGGGCTGGACCGACGCCAACTCCACCGAGTTCGATCGCAACAGCGGTCATCCGGTGGTTGGCCTGATCACCGAGTGGGCCGACAACACCGGTACCGTCGAAACCCGTACCGAGGCCTCCGACCTGGGCGGCACCATGCGTCTGGGTGCACAGGAATGCCAGCTCAGCGGCAACTCGAAAGTCCATGACTGCTACGGCAAGGATGTGATCGTCGAGCGTCACCGCCACCGCTACGAAGTCAACAACAACCTGCTGCCACAGCTGGTCGATGCTGGTCTGGTGATCTCCGGTCGTTCCGGCGACGGTGCGCTGGTCGAAGTGGTCGAGTCCAAGGATCATCCATGGTTCGTCGCTTGCCAGTTCCACCCAGAGTTCACCTCGACCCCGCGTGACGGCCACCCGCTGTTCAGTGGTTTCGTCAAGGCAGCCCTGGCGCAGAAGAACAAGGCCTGATCCATGACCCAGAAGATCATTCGCGTCGGTAACATCGAGATCGCCAACGACAAGCCGTTCGTCCTGTTCGGCGGCATGAACGTGCTGGAATCGCGTGACCTGGCCATGAAGGTCTGCGAAGAGTACGTGCGGGTTACCGAGAAGCTCGGTATCCCCTACGTGTTCAAGGCGAGCTTCGACAAGGCTAACCGTTCCTCGGTCACCTCGTACCGTGGTCCTGGCATGGAAGAAGGGCTGAAGATCTTCGAAGAGATCAAGCAGACCTTCAATGTGCCGGTGATCACCGATGTCCACGAACCGTACCAGTGCGAGCCGGTAGCCAAGGTGTGCGACATCATCCAGTTGCCTGCCTTCCTCTCGCGGCAGACCGATCTGGTGGTGGCCATGGCCAAGACCGGCGCGGTGATCAACATCAAGAAGGCCCAGTTCCTCGCACCGCAAGAGATGAAACATATTCTCAACAAGTGCGTCGAAGCGGGTAACGACCAGCTGATCCTCTGCGAGCGTGGTTCGAGCTTCGGCTACAACAACCTGGTGGTCGACATGCTCGGCTTCGGCATCATGAAGCAGTTCGAGTACCCGGTGTTCTTCGACGTGACCCACGCCCTGCAAACCCCGGGTGGTCGCGCCGACTCCGCCGGTGGTCGCCGTGCGCAGGTTACCGACCTGGCCAAGGCGGGTATGAGCCAAGGCCTGGCGGGCTTGTTCCTGGAAGCCCATCCGGATCCGGACAACGCCAAGTGCGATGGCCCGTGTGCCCTGCGTCTGGACAAGCTGGAGCCGTTCCTGGCTCAGCTCAAGCAGCTGGACGACCTGGTGAAAAGTTTTCCGACGGTAGAAACCGCGTAAAGCTCATTTCTCGGGTAAAGTACCGCCCGTTCTACCCCTGACCTTCCGGTCAGGGGCTCCCCCTTCGCCAGGCCTGCCCTCTGCATATTCGCCTGGTGAAAGGCTCGAATTCCCTAAGCTGCGTTGTTTTCGTCAATTCTGGAGTGCTTACAACAATGGCAAAGATCGTCGACATCAAAGGTCGTGAAGTTCTCGATTCGCGTGGCAACCCCACCGTGGAAGCCGATGTACTGCTCGACAACGGCATCATCGGCAGCGCTTGCGCGCCGTCCGGTGCTTCCACCGGCTCGCGCGAAGCGCTGGAGCTGCGTGATGGCGACAAGAGCCGTTACATGGGCAAGGGCGTGCTGAAAGCCGTTGCCAACATCAACGGCCCGATCCGCGACCTGCTGCTGGGCAAGGATCCACTCGACCAGAAAGCCCTCGACCGCGCCATGATCGAGCTGGACGGTACCGAGAACAAGGCCAAGCTGGGCGCCAACGCTATCCTGGCTGTGTCCCTGGCTGCCGCCAAAGCCGCCGCCCAGGACCAGGACCTGCCGCTGTACGCGCACATTGCCAACCTCAACGGCACCCCTGGCCAGTACTCCATGCCTGTTCCGATGATGAACATCATCAACGGTGGTGAGCACGCCGATAACAACGTCGACATCCAAGAGTTCATGGTTCAGCCCGTTGGCGCCAAGACCTTCTCCGATGGCCTGCGCATGGGCACCGAAATCTTCCACCACCTCAAAGCTGTGCTCAAGGCCCGTGGCCTGAACACTGCCGTCGGTGACGAAGGCGGTTTCGCGCCGAACCTGACCTCCAACGAAGATGCCCTGGCCGCTATCGCCGAAGCTGTCGCCAACGCTGGCTACAAGCTGGGTACCGACGTGACCCTGGCCCTGGACTGCGCCGCCTCTGAGTTCTATGAAGACGGCAAGTACAACCTGTCCGGCGAAGGCAAGTCGTTCGACGCCGAAGGTTTCGCTGACTACCTCAAAGGCCTGACCGAGCGTTTCCCGATCATCTCGATCGAAGATGGCCTGGACGAGTCCGACTGGGCTGGCTGGAAGATCCTCACCGACAAGATCGGCGAGAAGGTGCAGCTGGTCGGTGACGACCTGTTCGTGACCAACACCAAGATCCTCAAGGAAGGTATCGAGAAGGGCATCGGTAACTCGATCCTGATCAAGTTCAACCAGATCGGCTCGCTGACCGAGACCCTGGAAGCTATCCAGATGGCCAAGGCCGCTGGCTACACTGCGGTCATCTCGCACCGTTCGGGCGAAACCGAAGATTCGACCATCGCTGACCTGGCCGTGGGTACCGCTGCTGGCCAGATCAAGACCGGTTCGCTGTGCCGTTCCGACCGCGTCTCCAAGTACAACCAGCTGCTGCGCATCGAAGAGCAACTGGGCGCCAAGGCGGTATACCGTGGTCGTGCCGAGTTTCGCGGCTAAGCAAGAGATGGTAAAAAGGCAGCAGCCGAGGATGTCTGAACGTTCGTACTGAACCCTCAGACACCTCCTACGGGGTTTCTGTCGACGAAGCCTGGCCTTGGCCAGGCTTCGTGCTATCGGGAGCCTCGTGGCTGCGGCCTTTTAACCCTGGATACTTTGATGCGCAGTCCTTATTGGTTGTTTCTCATCTTGCTCCTGTTGCTCGGTGGCCTGCAGTACCGCCTTTGGGTCGGCAGCGGCAGCCTTGCGCAAGTGACCGAGCTCAAGCAGCAGATTGACGAACAGCATGCCGAGAACGAGCGGCTGCTGGAGCGTAATCGCGTGCTCGATGCAGAAGTCCTGGAGTTGAAGAAAGGTATGGAGACCGTGGAGGAACGGGCCCGTCATGAATTGGGGATGGTCAAGGAGGGCGAAACCCTCTACCAGCTGCCGCAAAAATGACCCCATTACTACCGGCTTTCTGGGCCGTGATTCCCGCGGCGGGCGTCGGTGCCCGCATGGCTGCCGATCGGCCCAAGCAGTATCTGCAATTGGGTGGGCAGACCATTCTCGAGCATAGTCTCGACTGTTTCCTCGGCCATCCTGCGCTCAAGGGCGTGGTGGTCAGTATTGCTGAAGATGATCCTTACTGGCCGGGCCTGCCTTGCGCCAGCGATGCGCGCATCCAGCGCGCTGGCGGCGGGCGCGAAAGGGCTGACTCGGTGCTCAATGCCTTGTTGCTGTTGCATGCCCAAGGGGCGGCGGACGGTGACTGGGTGTTGGTGCATGATGCTGCGCGGCCAAACCTGGCCCGTAGCGATCTGGACCGGCTGCTGGCGGAGCTGGCGGATGATCCGGTGGGTGGCTTGCTGGCAGTGCCGGCGCGCGACACGCTCAAGCGAGCCGATGGCGATGGCCGGGTCAGCGCTACGGTTGATCGCAGCACCATCTGGCAGGCATTTACCCCGCAGATGTTCCGGCTCGGCGCGTTGCATCGGGCGTTGGCCGAGTGCCTGGTGTCTGATGTGGCGGTGACTGACGAGGCCTCGGCCATGGAATGGGCGGGGCTGGCACCGCGCCTGATCGAGGGGCGCAGTGACAACATCAAGGTTACCCGCCCGGAAGATCTGGAGTGGTTGCGCCAGCGTTGGGCTTCTCGCCGCTGATTGCCCCCAGAGCGAGGCATCGCCTGGCAACGTGGGAGCTTCATCTGCTTGCTTAGTGGCTGGCGTACTCCGGCAATTGCCCCAACCCTTGCTTCAGATAATCCACCAACCGCCGCACTTTCGGCGACAGATGCCGCTGCTGCGGATACAGCGCCCACACTGCCGTGTTGGGCGGCTGATGCGCCTCAAGCAACGACACCAGCGCACCACTGTTCAAGTGCTCGAGCACGTAGTAGTCGGGCAGCTGACACAAGCCCATCCCCTGCAGCGCCGCATCCAGCACCGCCTGGCCACTGTTGCAACGCCAGTTGCCTTGCACTCGCTGGCTGAATTCGCGCCCGTCCTGCTTCAGCGCCCAGATATCCGAACTGCCGATCAGGCAATTGTGTCGCGCCAGCTCAGACAAACTGTGCGGTCGACCATACCGCTCCAGGTAGCCCGGCGAGGCGCACAGGAACATCCGCCGCGGCGCCAAGCGGGTGGCAACCAACCTTGAGTCCTGCAAGCGGCCCAGGCGGATCGCCAGGTCCATGCCCTCATGCAGCAAGTCCAAGGTGCGGTTGCTCAGTTCCACTTCCACCCGTAGCTGCGGATACAGCGCCATGAAGCGCGTCACCAGTGGCACGATGAAGCGTTCGCCATAGGCCACCGCGCAGGTCATGCGCAGCAGGCCCTTGGGCTCGCTGGCCAGGTCGCCCATGGCCCGCAGCGCTTCTTCACGGCCATCTTGCAAGCGCTGGCAATGCTGCAGGAACGTCTGCCCGGCTTCGCTCAGGGTGACCCGGCGGGTACTGCGATACAGCAGGCGGGTCTGCAAGCGTTCTTCCAGGCGGGCGATCTGCCGGCTGATATGAGAGGAGGAAATCCCCAGGCGTTCGGCGGCTGCGGTGAACTGGCCCGACTCGGCCACCGCGACGAATTCGTCGATGCCTTCCCAGCGATTACTCATCGATTATCCCTGTATGGCAATAATGTTTTGTCTTTGCCTGGATTATTCATCAAACAGTGGTGAATTACACTGGATGAATCGAATCGACCCTCTGTCTGGAGACCCTGATGATCAAGTCCCGTGCTGCCGTAGCCTTCGAGGCCAAGAAACCCCTGGAAATCGTCGAAGTCGACGTGGCCATGCCCAAGGCCGGTGAAGTGCTGCTGCGCGTGGTCGCCAGCGGTGTCTGCCATACCGATGCCTACACCTTGTCTGGCGCCGACCCGGAAGGCATCTTCCCGTCGATTCTCGGCCACGAGGGCGGGGCAATCGTCGAGGCAGTGGGCGAGGGCGTCACCTCGCTGGCAGTCGGCGATCATGTCATCCCGCTGTACACCCCCGAGTGCGGCAAGTGCAAATTCTGCCTTTCCGGCAAGACCAACCTGTGCCAGGCCATCCGCGCTACCCAAGGCAAGGGCCTGATGCCGGACGGCACTACCCGCTTCTCATACAAAGGCCAGCAGTTGTTCCATTACATGGGCACCTCGACCTTCTCCGAGTACACCGTGCTGCCGGAAATTTCCGTGGCCAAGATCCAGAAAGAAGCACCGCTGGAGAAGGTCTGCTTGCTCGGCTGTGGCGTCACCACCGGCATTGGCGCCGTGCTCAATACCGCCAAGGTCCAGCCCGGTGACACGGTGGCAGTGTTCGGCCTGGGCGGTATCGGCCTGTCGGCGATCATCGGTGCGGTGAAGGCCAAGGCTTCGCGGATCATTGCCGTCGATATCAACCCAAGCAAGTTCGAGATCGCCCGTCAGCTCGGCGCCACCGACTGCGTCAACCCCAAGGACTACGACCGTCCCATCCAGGAAGTCATCGTCGACCTCACCGACGGCGGCGTCGATTACTCGTTCGAATGCGTGGGCAATGTCCAGCTGATGCGTGCGGCGCTTGAATGCTGCCACAAGGGCTGGGGCGAATCGGTGATCATTGGTGTCGCCGGAGCCGGCCAGGAAATCGCTACCCGTCCGTTCCAACTGGTGACCGGTCGCGTCTGGCGTGGTTCGGCGTTCGGCGGCGTGCGCGGACGCAGCGAGCTGCCCAGCTACGTGGAAATGTCCGAGAAGGGCGAGATCCCGCTGGATACTTTCATCACCCACACCATGGGCCTGGAGGACATCAACAAAGCCTTCGACCTGATGCATGAAGGTAAGAGCATCCGTAGCGTGATCCACTTCTGAGGTCAGCCATGAGCCTGGAAAACATCTCTTGCCAGAAGAGCTTCGGCGGCTGGCACAAGCGTTACCGGCATCACTCCAAGGTCCTGGGCTGCGACATGGTGTTCGCTGTCTACCTGCCACCGCAGGCAGAGCAGGGCGCCAAGCTGCCGGTGCTGTACTGGCTCAGCGGCTTGACCTGCACCGACGAGAACTTCATGCAAAAGGCCGGCGCCCAGCGCCTGGCCGCTGAGCTGGGCTTGATCATCGTCGCCCCCGATACCAGCCCGCGTGGCGAACAGGTGCCGGGTGACCCGGACGGCGCCTGGGACTTCGGCCTGGGGGCAGGTTTTTACCTCAATGCTACCCAGCAGCCCTGGGCCCAGCACTACCGCATGCATGACTACGTGGTAGAGGAACTGCCGGCCCTGGTCGAGGCGTATTTCCCTGCCTCCGATCAGCGCAGCATCAGTGGCCATTCGATGGGCGGTCATGGTGCATTGGTGTGCGCCTTGCGTAACCCTGGGCGGTACCGTTCGGTATCGGCGTTTTCGCCGATCAGCAATCCGATGGATTGCCCGTGGGGCGAGAAGGCGTTCTCGCGTTATCTGGGTGAAGATCGTGCGCGCTGGCGGGAGTGGGATGCCAGTGTGCTGCTGGCCGAAACGCCGGCCGGACAGTGTCCGCCGCTGTTGGTGGACCAGGGCGATCGCGATGATTTTCTTGAGAAGCAGCTCAAGCCTGAGGCCTTGGAGCAGGCGGCGCGCAAGGCTGGTCATGAGCTGGTGTTGCGCTTGCAGCCGGGGTATGACCATAGCTACTACTTCATCGCCAGCTTTATCGATGAGCATCTGCGCCATCATGCCGTGGCTTTAGGCCAAGTCTGAAAATAATTGGGGCTGTGCTGCGGTCCCAAAAGCATACGCCCAAGGTGGTTCAAAGCAGGTAGAATCGCGCCCTGACTTAATCAGGGCGTTTTTCTATGCGTATTGGCCATGGCTACGATGTGCACCGTTTCACCGACGGTGATTTCATTACCTTGGGTGGGGTGCGTATCCCTCACAAATACGGCCTGTTGGCCCATTCCGACGGCGACGTGGTGTTGCACGCCTTGAGCGATGCACTGCTCGGTGCCGCAGCGTTAGGCGACATCGGCAAGCACTTCCCCGATACCGATCCGCAGTTCAAGGGCGCCGACAGCCGGGTGCTGCTGCGCCATGTCGTTGGCATCGTCCAGGCCAAGGGTTGGAAGGTCGGCAACATCGATGCCACCATCGTCGCCCAGGCGCCGAAGATGGCCCCGCATATCGAAACCATGCGCCAATTCATTGCCCAAGACCTGCAGGTTGAACTCGACCAGGTCAACGTCAAGGCCACGACCACCGAGAAGCTCGGTTTCACCGGCCGTGAGGAGGGTATCGCCGTGCACGCGGTCGCCCTGTTGCTGCCAGCATGACCGAACTCGAACTGCTCGGCCCCCGGGCCTCTGGTGCGGCGCTGGGTAGCGCAGTGCTCAAGGCCGTGGCCGAAGACTTCCAGGTCGACGAAGTGCTCGACATTCCGTTGTCTGGCCAGGGTGAGCACTTGTGGCTGTGGGTCGAGAAGCGTGACCTGAACACCGAGGAAGCCGCTCGCCGTCTGGCGCGCGCCGCTGGCGTGCCAGTACGTTCGATCAGTTATGCCGGTCTCAAGGATCGCCAGGCCCTGACACGCCAGTGGTTCAGCCTGCATCTGCCGGGCAAGGCCGACCCCGACCTGACGCGCGCCGAAGACGACACCCTGCGTATCCTCAAGCAGGTGCGCCACCAGCGCAAACTGCAACGCGGCGCCCACTCGGCCAACGGTTTTACCCTGCGCCTGACTGCCCTGGCAGCTGATCACGCGGCGCTGGATGTGCGTCTGCAGCAGCTCAAGGCTCAAGGGGTGCCCAACTACTTCGGCAGCCAACGCTTCGGCCATGCGGGCGGCAACGTGCATGATGCGCAGCAGTGGGCTGCGCGTGCTGCCCTGCCTGAGCAGCGCAATGTCCGCTCACGTCTGCTTTCAGCTGGGCGTAGCTACCTGTTCAACCAAGTGCTGGCCGCGCGGGTCGCCGATGGCAGCTGGCAGCAGGCACAGGTTGGCGATCTGCTGGCCTTCACCGACAGTCGTAGCTTCTTTCCTGCGGGTGAGGCTGAATGTTCCGATCCGCGCTTGGCCATTCTCGACCTGCATCCGACCGGCCCGATGTGGGGCGAAGGCGCCTCGCCCGCCGGCGGTGCGACCGCCGAGCTGGAGTCGAGCATCGCTGAACGGCATGCCGATCTGTGCAATTGGCTGGCACGAGCGGGCATGAGTCACGAACGGCGCATCCTGCGGCTCCCTATTGGCGGCCTGACGTGGCATTATCCCGAGCCTGATATCCTGCAACTGGAATTCGTCCTGCCGGCCGGATGCTTCGCCACCGTGGTGGTGCGCGAGCTTGTCGATCTGGTGCCGGTAGGGCAGACGGACAGCCCATGCGTATTCTGATTTCCAATGATGATGGTGTTACCGCACCCGGCCTTGCCGCGCTGCATGCTGCGCTGGCCGATTATGCCGAGTGCGTGGTGATCGCCCCGGATCAAGACAAAAGCGGCGCCAGCAGTTCGCTGACGCTGGACCGCCCGCTGCACCCACAGGTGCTGGCCAACGGTTTTATCAGCCTTAATGGCACGCCGACCGATTGTGTGCACTTGGGGCTCAACGGCCTGCTGCCGCAGACGCCTGACATGGTCGTCTCGGGTATCAACCTGGGCGCGAACCTGGGCGATGACGTGTTGTACTCAGGTACAGTTGCTGCGGCCCTTGAGGGGCGCTTCCTGGGGGGCACTTCGCTGGCGTTCTCGCTGCTGTCGCGCGCGCCAGACAATCTGCCGACTGCGGCCTACATCGCCCGGCGCCTGGTCGAGGCGCAGTCGCGTCTGCAACTGCCAGCACGCACCGTTCTCAATATCAATATCCCGAATTTGCCGCTGGAGCACATCCGTGGCATCCAGCTCACCCGCCTCGGGCATCGAGCGCGGGCGGCGGCACCGACCAAGGTGGTCAATCCGCGCGGCAAGGAAGGCTACTGGATAGCCGTGGCCGGTGACGCCGAAGACGGCGGGCCGGGGACAGACTTCCATGCGGTGATGCAAGGCTATGTGTCGATCACCCCATTGCAGCTTGACCGCACCTTCAACGATGCCTTCGAGCAGCTCGATGGCTGGCTGGAGGGCGTGCTCTGATGCGCGAACAAGACGATCTGCTGCGCCGCGGTATCGGCATGACCTCCCAGCGTACCCGGGAGCGGTTGATCCAGCGCTTGTGCGAGGAGGGCGTCTCGAACCCCAAGGTGCTCGAGGCCATTCGCCGTACGCCGCGTCACTTGTTCGTCGATGAAGCGCTCGCCCATCGGGCCTACGAGGACACCGCGCTGCCGATCGGGCATAACCAGACCATCTCCCAACCCTTCATGGTTGCGCACATGAGTGAGCTGCTGCTGGAGGCGGGGCCTCTGGACAAGGTGCTGGAGATCGGAACTGGCTCGGGCTACCAGACCGCGATCCTGGCGCAGCTGGTGGAGCGCGTGTTCTCGGTGGAGCGGATCAAGGTTCTGCAAGACCGGGCCAAGGAGCGCCTGCTTGAGCTCAACCTGCGCAACGTGGTGTTCCGCTGGGGCGACGGTTGCGACGGCTGGCAGGCGCTGGCGCCGTATAACGGCATCATCGTCACCGCGGTTGCACCTGAGGTACCCCAGGCGTTGCTCGATCAGCTGGCGCCCGGTGGACGCTTGGTGATCCCGGTGGGGCCGGCAGGGGAGACCCAGCAACTGATGCTGATCGTGCGCGAGGAGCATGGCTTCTCCCGACGGGTGCTCGGTGCGGTGCGCTTCGTGCCCCTGCTCAATGGCCCGCTTGCTTGATCCACAACGAATATTTACCGCGCTGACGAATTCTTGCCGCGTGGCTGTGTCTATCTGGCGGGGTGTCCGTAAGTCCTGAAGCGGCGTCGGATCTTTCTCCAGCCCACCCAATGGCCGTGGGCTCGGTTATAATTGAAACAATATTGCATTTCGTTTCGTCATATCGGTTTTCGGCACCATGAGGGGAGCGCGGGTGGGTCACACAATCAGTCTGCAGCGCAAGGATCGGTCGGGTTTCAAGCTCCTGCTGGTTGCACTGGCCATGGGCACCCTGCTGGCGGGCTGTTCCAGCACCGGCTCGAGCGGCGCGCGGGTGGTCGACCGCAACAACGCGGCGCCCAAGCGCCCGACCGTGACGTCGGGGCAGTACATCGTCAAACCGGGCGACACGCTGTTCTCGATCGCCTTCCGCTACGGTTGGGACTACAAGGAGCTGGCCGCACGCAACAATATCAGTGCGCCGTATACCATCCGCCCGGGGCAACCGATTCGTTTCAGCAGTGGTTCGACCGGTAGTACCACAGTGGTCTCCAGCCCTTCTTCGTCGAGCAAGACCACGGTCATCCGGCGCCCGGTTGGGACCACCACAACGCCACCCGCGAGCAGCGGTAAACCCGTTGTAACAACCCCGGCAACCACCACACCAGTGGTCACCACAGTGCCTGCCGCAGAGCGTACAGCCGGTGGTTGGACCTGGCCGGCCAACGGCGTGCTGATTGGAAAATTCGCTTCAAACGGTAGTTTGAATAAAGGCATTGATATCGCCGGTGATTTGGGACAGCCTGTTTTTGCTGCGTCTGGTGGTGCAGTGGTCTACGCCGGGAGTGGCTTGAGGGGCTACGGCGAACTGATCATCATCAAGCACAGCGATACCTACGTCAGTGCCTACGGTCATAACCGCAGGCTTTTGGTTCGGGAGGGGCAGCAGGTCAAGGCAGGGCAGGCTATCGCTGAAATGGGGTCTACGGGCACTGATCGGGTTAAGCTGCATTTTGAAATTCGCCGCCAGGGCAAACCCGTCGATCCGCTCCAGTTCTTGCCACGTCGTTGATCGTTGTACCCGGCCTGTTCCTTGGATGTAGAGGGGACAGGCTCCAGCGCTGCCAGGGAATCAGGTGTCGCTAGAGTCTGAGTTCGAACTCAGCAAAGGACTATAACAATGGCTCTCAGTAAAGAAGTGCCGGAGTTTGACATCGACGATGACCTCCTCCTGATGGAGACGGGCATCGTTTTGGAAACGGATGTGGTGTCAGACGAACCTGCTGTACCTTCGGTTCGGACCAAGGCCAAACAGGCCTCGTCGCTCAAGCAACACAAGTACATCGATTACAGCCGGGCGCTTGATGCTACCCAGCTGTACCTGAACGAGATCGGCTTCTCGCCGCTGCTCTCCCCCGAAGAGGAAGTGCACTTCGCACGCCTCTCGCAAAAAGGCGACCCTGCCGGTCGCAAACGCATGATCGAGAGCAACCTGCGCTTGGTCGTGAAAATCGCCCGCCGTTATGTGAATCGTGGCTTGTCGTTGCTCGACCTGATCGAGGAAGGCAACCTGGGCTTGATTCGCGCCGTGGAGAAATTCGATCCGGAACGTGGTTTCCGTTTCTCCACCTACGCGACCTGGTGGATCCGCCAGACCATCGAACGGGCGATCATGAACCAGACCCGCACCATTCGCCTGCCAATCCACGTGGTCAAGGAGCTCAACGTTTACCTGCGTGCTGCGCGGGAGCTGACGCAAAAGCTCGATCACGAGCCGTCCCCGGAAGAAATCGCCACCCTGCTGGAGAAGCCGGTCGCTGAGGTCAAGCGTATGCTTGGGCTTAACGAGCGGGTGTCGTCGGTGGACGTTTCACTGGGGCCGGATTCGGATAAGACGCTGCTCGATACCCTGACGGATGATCGACCTACCGACCCGTGTGAGTTGCTGCAGGATGATGACCTGTCGCAGAGCATTGACCAGTGGCTGGGAGAGTTGACCGACAAGCAGCGTGAGGTTGTGGTACGTCGGTTTGGGCTGCGGGGGCATGAGAGCAGTACGCTGGAGGATGTGGGCTTGGAGATTGGCCTGACTCGGGAGCGAGTGCGGCAGATTCAGGTCGAAGGCCTGAAGCGGCTGCGTGAGATTCTTGAGAAGAATGGGCTGTCTAGTGAGTCGTTGTTTCAGTAAGTAGTGTTTTTTGGTTTTACGGTTTGTTCGCTAAGCGCCCCGATAATCTCGGGGCGTTTTGTTTTGCGGGGAGTTTGAGTTTCTTGAGTTCTTGAATCGGGAGCTTATCCATTCTTTGTGGCGACGCCACTGGCCCCTTCCGCCTTTACGGCGGCTTACTTTTCTCTTGGGAAAAGTAAGCAAAACCGCCTGCTCCTGCATCCGGCCCTACGCTGCGCTTCGGGTCCCCTCACTCCGGGCTTGCTCCCGGGAGGGCCGCGCTGTACGGCCCCTCCTGGGCCGCAGCGCTTGACGGCCATCCATGGCCGTCACCTCCCTTCGCAAGCCCTCCGCTCGGCCTACTGACGTCGCGATGTTAGTGGCGGCGCCTGGGCTGGCGTTATCTGGCGATAGTGGCATCTGCGCTGGATACTCCGGCCTCTTCGCGGGCAAGCCCGCTCCCACAGGTAGCGCACTGTTCTCCCGGCTGGCGGTGAGCCTGTGGAAGCGGGCTTGCCCGCGAAGAGGCCTGAACAAACAACACAAAATAAAAATTCGATACTTGGCTTTGGCTTTGGCTTTGGCTTTGGTTTCTGCGAGAGCGTAGCGATGCGCCTGCTTTTGATCTTAGTGCGCGCAGGTTCAGACGCTACAGATTCGCGACGTCAGGAGGCCGAGCGGAGGGTTTGCGGAGTGAGGTGACGGCCATGGATGGCCGTCAAGCGCTGCGGCCCAGGAGGGGCCGTACAGCGCGGTCCTCACGGGAGCAAGCCCGCAGCGAGGGAACCCGAAGCGCAGCGTAGGGCCGGATGCAGGAGCGAGCGGTTTTGCTTACTTTTCCCAAGAGAAAAGTAAGCCGCCGTAAAGGCGGAAGGGGCCAGTGGCATCGCCACAAACAATGGATAAGCCCGCAATACCAAAGCCCAAAGCCCCCAAAGCATCCCCATTTGCAAGTAAAGGAATGTGTCGACTGCTACCCCAGTTGCATCCCGTGTAAGAAATTGCTCACACATGCTGTAAGTCATCGACCTACGGGTCAGTAAATCATTGTCCTTTTCAAACCTATCCGTTTCCTAACCAATTGAAAGTTAATGATTTATTAAATATGAAGAAGTGTTTCCGTAGTAACGTTTTGAAAGCTGCCACGCTTGTCTCCCAAAATGAAATCGCTAGTATTCGAACTGTGCCGACGGACAGGCACAGGCCCTCAGGAAGAAGGCCAAGGACATCGCAGGAAAGCGATTCATCAGGACGATGTTTGGGACAAACAGGGACTACGGAAAAAATGTGGGCGGGTCAAACCGCCCCTTTTTTTTGCCTGCCGTTCAGTGCCAGAGCAATCCTCACCCAGCTTCCAGAAAACGCCCAAGCTCAGCCTTGGGCGTTTTCGTTGCTGATCAAATCCCAGGCAATAAAAAAGGCGGCCCTAAGGCCACCTTCCTTGAACCGAAACGCCAAGCGTATCAGCGTTCCAGATCAGCAATCTTACCGGTCTTGCCATCCCACTCTTCAGCATCCGGCAGCGCGTCTTTCTTCTCGGTGATGTTCGGCCAGATCTCCGCCAGTTCGGCGTTGATCTCGATGAAGTTCTCCATGCCCGCAGGCACTTCGTCTTCCGAGAAAATGGCTTGAGCCGGGCACTCTGGCTCGCACAGTGCACAGTCGATGCACTCGTCCGGGTGGATGACCAGGAAGTTCGGGCCTTCATAGAAGCAGTCCACCGGACAGACTTCAACACAGTCGGTGTACTTGCACTTGATGCAGTTGTCGGTGACGACGAAGGTCATTTCTAATTTTCTCCTCAGGCAACGGCAGCGTGCCCTTCCTTGCAGGGCAGCGCGGTTCACAGGTATGTGGCTGCAGGCCAGGCTAATAACCTGCAGCACCAGCAAACCGCGCGGGATTCTACCAGCTTGCGCAGGCGGCCGTTATAACAGGTTCTTCAGTTGATATAGCATTTCGATAGCTTGGCGCGGCGTCATGTCGTCCAAGTCCAGCTTGCCCAGCTTCTCGATGACTGGGTGAGGCAGGCTGGCGAACAGATCGCTTTGGTGCGGCGCTTGCGGCTCGCCCTTGGCGGCCTTGGTCACCGGCGCCTCATGCGGCAGGCTGGTCGTTTCCAGGCGGCCCAGGTGCTCGCGGGCACGCTGGATCACTGGCGCCGGGACACCGGCCAGCTGCGCCACGGCCAGGCCGTAGCTCTGGCTGGCAGGGCCAGGCAGCACATGGTGCAGGAACACGATGCGCTCATTGTGCTCAGTGGCGTTCAGGTGCACGTTGGCCACCAGCGGCTCATTCTCCGGCAGTACGGTCAGCTCGAAGTAGTGCGTGGCGAACAGCGTATAGGCACGCAGCTGCGCCAGGCGCTCGGCAGCGGCCCAGGCCAGCGACAGGCCATCGAAGGTACTGGTGCCGCGACCGACTTCATCCATCAGCACCAGGCTGCGGTCGGTGGCGTTATGCAGAATGTTGGCGGTTTCGCTCATTTCGACCATGAACGTCGAGCGCCCGCCGGCCAGGTCGTCGCTGGAGCCGATACGGGTGAAGATGCGATCGACCAGCGACAGCTCGCAGCGCGCCGCCGGGACGAAGCTGCCGATGTGCGCCATCAGCACGATCAGCGCGGTCTGACGCATGTAGGTCGATTTACCGCCCATGTTCGGGCCGGTGATGATCAGCATCCGCGTGCCATTGTCCAGGCCCAGGTCGTTGGCCACGAACGGGGTGGTCAAGACTTGCTCGACCACTGGGTGGCGGCCTTGCTCGATGCGCAGGCATGGCTCGTCGACGAAGCTTGGGCAGTTCAGGTCCAGCGTCAGGGCGCGCTCGGCCAGGTTGCTCAAGACGTCCAGCTCGGCCAGTGCCGCGGCGCTGTCCTGCAACGGCGCCAGGTGGCCGATCAGGGTTTCCATCAGCGCATCGTAGAGCATCTTCTCGCGCGCCAGGGCACGGCTCTTGGCCGACAGTGCCTTGTCTTCAAACGCTTTGAGCTCTGGGGTGATGAAGCGCTCGGCGCCCTTGAGGGTCTGGCGGCGAATGTAGTCCCCAGGGGCTTGCTCGGCCTGCTTGGTCGGCAGTTCGATGAAGTAGCCGTGCACGCGGTTGTAGCCGACCTTGAGGTTGGCCAGGCCCGTGCGGGCTTTCTCACGTGCTTCCAGGTCGATCAGGAACTGGCCGGCGTTCTCGCTCATGGCCAACAGCTCATCAAGTTCGCTGTCATAGCCGGTCTTGAGCACGCCACCGTCACGGATCACCGCTGGCGGATTGTCGACGATCGCTCGTTCCAGCAGGCTGGCAAGTTCCGGGTAGGTGCCAGTAATCGCGGCCAGGCGGGCCAGGTGCGGCGCCTCCAACTCTGCCATGGCGTTTTGCAGCTCGGGCAAGGCGCCAAGGGCATCGCGCAGGCGGGCAAGGTCACGAGGACGCGCGTTGCGCA
Organism: Pseudomonas sp. Je.1.5.c; assembly: GCF_051129895.1. Taxonomy (NCBI): domain Bacteria; kingdom Pseudomonadati; phylum Pseudomonadota; class Gammaproteobacteria; order Pseudomonadales; family Pseudomonadaceae; genus Pseudomonas; species Pseudomonas sp. Je.1.5.c. The sequence continues at coordinate 169,431 of NZ_JBCPSP010000003.1, read as the reverse complement.
GGCCGATCCGGGCGAGGATCCGTTCCAGGTCACCGATTTCCTTGAGCTGCGGCTGCAGTTTCTCGTAGCGGTAGCCATCGAGCAGGCAACGGATCGAATCCTGACGCGCCTGCAGCACTTTCAGGTCGCGTAGCGGGCGGTTCAGCCAGCGGCTCAGCAAACGGCTGGCCATGGCGGTCTGGCAGCGGTCGATGACCGACTGCAGGGTGTTGTCGCGACCACCGGCCAGGTTGATGTCCAGTTCCAGGTTACGCCGGCTGGCACCGTCGAGCACGACCGTGTCGTCCATGCGCTCGTGGCGCAGGCTGCGCAGATGGGGCAGGGTGGTGCGCTGGGTTTCCTTGGCGTAGGTCAGCAGGCAGCCAGCCGCGCCAATGGCCAGGGTCAGCTTGTCGCAGCCAAAGCCTTTGAGGTCCTTGGTCGCGAACTGCTGGCAGAGGCTTTTGCGTGCCGAATCACGGTCGAAGTCCCACGGTGCACGACGGCGGCAGCCTGGGCGCTTCTCGGCCGGCAGATCGCGCGGCCAGTCATCGGGGATCAGCAGCTCGACCGGGTTGATCCGCTCAAGTTCGGCCAGCAGGTTTTCCCAGCCTTTGATCTCCTGCACGGTGAAGTTGCCGCTGGTGATGTCCAGCACCGCCAGGCCGAACAGTCGCTCGTCACCGAGCAAGGCAGCGATCAGGTTGTCGCGGCGCTCGTCGAGCAGTGCTTCGTCACTCACCGTACCCGGGGTGATGATGCGCACTACCTGACGCTCGACTGGGCCTTTGCTGGTAGCCGGATCGCCGATCTGCTCGCAGATCACCACCGACTCGCCGAGCTTGACCAGCTTGGCCAGGTAACCTTCCGCCGAATGGAATGGGATCCCGCACATCGGAATCGACTGGCCGGCCGACTGACCGCGTGCGGTCAGGGTGATGTCCAGCAGTTTGGCGGCTTTCTTCGCGTCTTCGTAGAAGATCTCGTAGAAATCGCCCATGCGGTAGAACATCAGCTGGTCCGGATGCTGATTCTTCAGCTTCCAGTACTGCTGCATCATCGGGGTGTGTGCGGAGAGATCAGACATTCGGGGCCTTACAGCGGGTGATTCGGTTGGCGATTTTCAAACCGGCAATGGTACAGGCTTTTTTCCAGCGCTGCAGGAGGTTGGGGTAGGGCAAATCTGCGCAGGCAATGATTAGCTGCGATGGCCATAGAGGTGCTGGAGCAGGAGCAGTTCGAACACCACCACTAGCGTGCACAGCATGATGAATCCCGGGCTGAATACCCGACGTGGATGGTTCGATGAGTAGTCATCGAAAACTTGTGGGCTGATCATCCAGCACACCAGAGTAACCAGAATCAATTTGATGGCGGTTCCTAGCCATCTATGCACTTTATGCATGTTCAACGCGGGCGCCCCTGTCTGCGTTTCAGCTCGGACGCGACGTTAGCGAGTGGCGAGGGAGGGATGCAAGTTTTTTGCCCATCAGCATCGATTGCATTTCAATTGCGCTGGCTGCATTATGCATGTTATGCAAAAACGCAACGTAGCCTCCGTACTCAGAACCTTGCTCGACCGCCACGGCCTGTCCCCGACGGAGCTGTACCGGCGCACGGGCGTTCCCCAATCCACCCTGTCGCGGATCCTCAGCGAGAAGATCGTCGATCCTTCGGACAAGCACGTGTCGAGGATCGCCGAGTATTTTGGCGTGAGCACCGATCAGTTGCGTGGCCGTGTCGAGCTGGGCGAGTCGCGTGAAGCGGCGCAACCGGCCCATGGGCATGCCGAGCTCAGTGACATCAGCCTGTGGGACGATGAAACCCCCGTCGAGGATGACGAGGTGTCGGTACCTTTTCTTCGTGAGGTCGAATTGGCAGCAGGATCAGGAAGATTCGTCATCGAGGAGAGCGAGCGCGCGCGCCTGCGTTTCGGCAAGCGCAGCCTGCGCCACAATGGCGTGCAGTTCGACAATGCCAAGTGCGTGACAGTGCGCGGCAACAGCATGCTGCCAGTGCTTCGCGATGGCGCCACGGTGGGGGTCAATACTGGCAAGTGCTCGATCGGTGACATCGTCGACGGCGACCTTTATGCCATCAACCATAACGGCCAATTGCGGGTGAAGCAGGTCTACCGCCTGCCCACCGGGATTCGGCTGCGCAGCTTCAACCGCGATGAGCATCCCGACGAAGACTACAGCTTCCAGCAAATGCAGGAGGAGCAGATCAGCCTGCTCGGCCATGTGTTCTGGTGGGGTATGTACGCCCGCTAAATAACCTGCTCGACAGAAAACCCGCCTCGGCGGGTTTTTTTTCGCCTTGTGAAAACTCCTACAACCTGCGCGGCGCATAGCTTGAATGCATATCAGCAATTTCCCATGCATAGAAATTTGAAGAAATGCATTGACTGCATATGCATCAATGCATAACCTGTGTCTCAAGCCGGTCAGCAACCGGTTGTTACACAGGCAGCGATGAACAGGCCTCAACTGTTCAGAGGGTTGGCAACTGGCCCGGGTGTGCAGCGTAAAGCACCACGAACAGTTATCCGGCGGGCAGGCGGCCGCGGTCGGAGTCACCAATTTGAAGCGTAACCGTGCGGCGTCACCAGTCGTGGCCGGCGGTTTGCCAACGCATTACTGAAAAGCCTGGCGGGCCGGGCTTTTTGGAATGCCGCGATCAACGGTAATCGATCCGCCGGCAGTTGCCGGCGGGCATCACACAGGAGACAGGACAGTGACGAACGAGCAACAAGCGTTGCTGGAGATGCCGCTCTGGCTGGTAATCGTCCTGGCATTGCTGGGGGGTATTTCTGGCGAAATGTGGCGCGCCGACAAAGCTGGCGCCCGCGGCTGGTCGCTGGTGCGGCGGCTGGCGCTGCGCTCTGGGGCATGCATGGTATGTGGGGTATCCACCGTGATGCTGCTGTATGCCACCGGCATGTCGATCTGGACGGCTAGCGCCTTTGGCTGCTTGACCGCCATGGCCGGCGCCGATGTCGCCATCGGCCTTTACGAGCGCTGGGCAGCGAAGCGACTTGGGCTGCGCGACGCATCCCCCACGGACGAGCGGTAGGAGCGCATGGCATGAGCGAATTGACCACTTTATATGCGGCGTTGACCGCCACGATCCGTGAGGCGATGCCCGAGCTGGCGTCAGTCGATGCACATTCAACCCTAGGCAATAACCCCGCTTTGCCGGCGCTGCGCCATGGCATCGTGCGCATGACAGCTGACGCTGCGCCGCGCGATGGACGCTCGGTGCTGATCGCCAGTTTCGAGGCTGACATTACCGCCGACACCCTCAACCCTGAGGCTCGCCTGCAAGGCAGCCTGCTGGCGGCGCAATTGATGGACCTGTTGCGCCAACAGTTCTGGGGGCTGGATTTCGTCGAAGCCAGCCGCAATGTGCAAGCACAGTTCGAAGCGGGCGATTGGAAAGTGCGCTGGGATCAGCCGGTGCTGCTCGGCGAGCCCCAATGGCCCTGGCCAGATCAGCCCGCAGGTAGCTTGCTGCTGGGCATCGATCCAGATACCGGGCCTGGTAATCAGAGCCGCTATTTCGCCCCGGAGGACCTGGCATGAGTTACGCCAGTGCCATGCACGATCGCATGCTTGCCAGCTTGCTGATCCCATGCCGGGTAGTAGCGGTCGACCTGGCGGCAGCGCGAGTGCGGGTTGCCGACGGCAGTGGCTGGACCAGCGCTTGGCTGCGCTGGCATTCCCTCGCCGCCGGCAAGGCTAGGCATTGGCGGGCGCCGAGCCTGGGCGAGCAGGGCGTACTGGTCAGCCCCAGCGGGGAGCCGGCCCAGGGTACCTTCGTGCCAGGCCTGTATGGCAATGCCGGCAGCGCGCCGGATAACCGCGATCACGTCGCGGCGTGGTATTTCGACGATGGCGGCTCGCTGGCCTATGACTGGCAAGCACGTCGCTACGACATCCACCTGCCCAGTGGTAACGCCACGGTCACAGTCGGCGCCAGCACCGTACAGGTCAGCGATGGCGCCATCACGCTCGATGCCGCAGCCATCACCCTCACCGGTAGCGTCGCGATCAACGGCCCGCTGCAGGTTAGCGGCGATATCCACGGCGGCGGCCGGATCATCGATACGGCCGGGAATACGGCCAATCACAAACATTGAACGAAGCCCGCTGCTGCGGGCTTTTTCATATCAGGAGGCAACTATGAAACTCCATCAGCATGCGCCTGCCCGTGCAGGCTGGTCCGCCGCAGGAGGTGCCCCATGATCGGCATGGATCGCCGCAGCGGCCAGCCCTTGGCCGGCATCGCTCATCTTCGCCAATCGATCGACGACATTCTCACCACGCCGCTTGGCAGCCGCCGCATGCGCCCCGAATACGGCAGCCAACTGCGTCGCTATGTCGACATGCCGGTCAACGAAGGCTGGAAGAGCGCCGTGCAAGCCGAGGTCGCTCGCGCCCTGGGCCGCTGGGAACCGCGCCTGAAGCTTGAGCGGGTCAAGGTGGTAGCGATACTCGATGGCCAGGTCAGCCTGCTCCTGAGTGGCCGCTACCTGGGCGACGAAGCCCTGCTGGAGGTGAGCGTATGAGCCAGGTAGACCTCTCCCGCTTGCCCGCACCGCAGCTACTCGAAGACCTTAACTATGAAGACCTTTACCAAGCCGACCTGGAGACCTTCCGCGCCCACCTGGGGGATGACTGGACGGCGCAACTCGAAAGCGATCCGGTCACCAAGCTGTTGGAGGTCGGCGCTTATCGCAAACTGCTCAACCGGGCGCGTATCAACGATGCGGCCAAGGCGTTGTTGCTGGCCTATGCGCAGGGCAGTGATCTGGACCAGCTGGCCGCTAATGTCAGTTTGCAGCGCCTGGTGATCCAGGCGGCAGATCCGACACGTGTGCCGCCTGTAGAGGCGCAGCTTGAGTCCGACGATGCCCTGCGCGAGCGGGTGCAATTGGTCTACGAAGGGCTGACCACGGCAGGGCCGCGCAACAGCTACATCCTGCATGCCCGCAACGCGTCGGGGCTGGTCGCTGACGCGACCGCCGAGAGCCCGTCGCCGGCTGTCGTCGATGTCACGGTGCTGAGCCTGGATGGCAACGGTGTCGCCAGCCCTGAATTGCTGGCAGATGTTGCGGCCTACTTGAACGACGAGGACATTCGTCCCGTGGCTGACCGGGTCAATGTGCGCAGCGCCGAGGTGCTGGCGTATCGCATCGATGCATTGCTGTACATGGCTGACAACGGCCCGGAGTCAGAGGCGATCCTTGCCGAATGCCAGCGCCGCTTGCAGGCCTGGATCAACCCACGACGACGCCTGGGCTTGGAAGTTGCCCGCTCCGGTATCGATGCCCAGTTGCATATCGGCGGTGTCAGCCGGGTCGAACTGGGCAACTGGACCGACATCCGTCCGAGCAAGGCCCAGGCGGCCTGGTGCACGGGTTTTTCACTCAAGCGCGGAGGCTGACATGCATAGCCTTCTACCGCTCAATCGTACGCCCCTGGAGCGGGCCATCGAGGTGGCCGGGGATGAAGACCTCAAGGTCGACCTGCGTTTGCTCTACAACCCCGACAACTGCCCATCACACCTGCTCTATCAGCTGGCCTGGGCGTGGTCGGTCGACCGCTGGGACGATAGCTGGAGCGACACCATCAAGCGTTCGGTGATCCGCTCGGCGTTCTTCGTCCACGCCCACAAAGGCACCCTCGGCGCACTCAGGCGGGTGGTCGAGCCATTCGGCTATCTGATCGAGGTAGAGGAGTGGTGGCAGGCCGAACCCGCAGCAGTGCCCGGAACCTTCGCCTTGAAGATCGGCGTGTCCGACGCAGGCATCAACGAACAAACCTATCAGCAGCTGTCGTCGCTGATCGATGACGCCAGGCCCGTCAGTCGACATTTGACCGGCCTGGTCATCAGCCTCGAAAGCCGCGGCGCTTTTCATGTCGGCTGCGCATGCCAAGAAGGCGACGAGCTGGACATCTACCCCTTGGCGGCACGTGACATAGACGTTATCGGCGTCATCGGTCGCGGTGGCCGCGAACATTCAATCGATACCTTGGACATTGCACATGGTTGACCAGAATTCACAGTTCTACGCCATTCTCACCAACGTGGGGGCGGCGAAGCAGGCCAACGCGGATGCCTTGGGCATCGCGTGGAAAATCACCCAGATGGGCGTCGGCGACGCCAACGGCACCGATCCGACGCCAAGTGCCAACCAGACCAAGCTGCTCAACGAATGGCGCCGGGCGCCGCTGAACCAGCTCAAGGTCGACGACAAGAACAGCGCCATCATCATCGCCGAGCAGGTTATTCCTGCCGATGTCGGTGGCCGCTGGATCCGCGAGATCGCGCTGTATGACGCCGATGGCGACATGATCGCAGTGGCCAATTGCGCACCGACTTTCAAGCCGCTGTTGAGCCAGGGATCGGGTCGTACCCAGATCGTGAGGATGAACTTGGTCGTCAGCAGTGCCAGCAATGTGCAACTGAAAATTGATCCCAGCGTGGTGCTGGCCACCCGTGAATGGGTGACAGAAGAGTTGGCCAGGCAGGACTTCAAGCATTCGGTGCTGGCTGCGACCACTGCGGCTATTACCTTAAGCGGATTGCAGGGTATCGACGGGGTTGCGCTGCCAGCTGGCGCGCGGGTTCTGGTGAAGAACCAGGCTGCCGCGAAGGACAATGGCCTGTACCTCGCCGCTAGCGGCGCCTGGACACGCTGCAGCGATGCTGACAGTTCCACCAAGGTCACTCCGGGGCTACTGGTGCATGTCGAACAAGGCAGCGTCAATGGCGATAGCGCTTGGCAACTGGTAACTGACGGCCTTATTTCCGTAGGCGTAACCGCGCTGGCCTTCGAAATGGCCTATGGCCGTACTGGCGTTATCGCTGGGACATACCGCAGTGTTACGGTCGATCCTTTTGGGCGAGTCACCGCCTCGAGCAACCCAACGACCGTTGCGGGCTATGGGCTTATTGATGTCTATACCAAGGCGCAGATTGACCAACTGCTGACGATGAAAGCTAGTTTGGCATCGCCGGCCTTGACGGGTACTCCGACCGCACCCACGGCCAGCGCTGGCACCAACACCACACAGTTAGCGACTACAGCATTCGTGCGCAGTGCAATCACCGCGCTGGTGGGGGCGTCACCCGCAGCGCTGGACACGCTTAATGAGCTCGCCCTGGCACTGGGCAATGATCCCAACTTTTCTGCGACCATTACGGCTGCTTTGTCTACTAAGGCACCATTGGCATCACCGGCGTTGACTGGGGTTCCGACGGGGCCGACGGCGGCGGCAGGGACAAGTAATACCCAGCTCGCCACCACTGCGTTCGTTCAAGCGAACGGTTTGCCGGTGGGAAGTGTCATCCATGTCTGTGCTAGCACACCTCCAGCGGGATTCATGAAGGCCAATGGCATCGCTGTCAGCCGCTCTACTTACGCCGCGTTGTTTGCCGTCATCGGCACGACGTTTGGTGCAGGTAACGGCAGCAGCACATTCAATTTGCCAGACCTACGTGGGGAGTTTGTCCGCGGTCTTGATGACGGGCGGAATCTGGATGCGAGTCGAGTGTTGGGATCTGTACAGGCTGGGCAGAACCTCAGCCACACCCACGCGGCTACAGCAACTTCAGCTGGCGCGCATATTCATCCCATTACAGCTACGGCGTCCAGCGCTGGAGGCCACGCGCATACCTTTACGTTGAACAAGCAGGGATCCAGTGCTGATCATCGAGTGCTCGATATGCCTCCAGGGCGCACCAGCAGCGAGGGTACGGCGAAAGTCTCTACCGACATCGCCGGTGAGCACACCCATGCCATTACCGCTGCTGCGGCTAGTGCTGGTGATCACACTCATACCGTGACCATCACTGCAAATGGTGGCAGTGAGGCGCGTCCGCGTAACGTTGCCCTGTTGGCGTGCATCAAGTTCTGAGGATAAATTCATGAATCCACCGAAGATTTATTACGCGCACTACGAAACCCTGGAATATGTAGGCGAGGGGCAGGCAGACCCGGATCCTTTAGATTCTGGTCAGTGGTTAGTACCTGCCTCTGCCTACCTTGATGCCCCGCCTGCGCAGCGAAAAGGTTATGCGATTGTGCGCACAGCTGACTTGTCAGCTTGGAAGTACATTGAAGACAACCGAGGCCAGGTCTATGACATTGCTACTGGCGTTATGCGCGAGTACTGGGTCGTCGGCCCGCTGCCAGCAGGCCTTACCGCTCAGCCCTACCCTGGGGAGCTTTTCACCTGGAATGGCGAAACTTGGGTATTGGATGAGGAGCGGCAAGCTCTACGTCTTACTGCGCGTGCTGTGCGCGATGAAAAGCTGGTTATCGCCGCCCTACGAATCCCTCCGTTACAGGATGCAGTGGACCTCTGTCTGGCTGCCGAGGACGAGCTTGCCCAGTTGCTGGCATGGAAACGTTATCGGGTTGCCCTCTCAAGGATTGAGCTGCAGCGAGGATTCCCGGAAACCATCGATTGGCCTGTCAGTCCCTAACAGAAGAATGTCGTTCAGTAACGCCCCGCATCGACGGGGTGTTTTCTTTCCAACACTACCCATCATAAAGACCCCGCACCGCGGGGTCTTTTCATATCTGGAGTACTAACACATGAGTGGATTCTTCCACGGCGTCACCGTTACTAATGTCGATACCGGCGCGCGCAGCATTGCGCTGCCTTCTTCGTCGATCATCGGCCTGGTCGACACCTTCAGCGAAGGCGCTGGCATCAGTGCGAAGGCCAACGAGCTGGTGCTGATCACCAGTGAGCGCGAAGCGGTCGCGGCGTTCGGCCAGGACGCCGCCATCACCAAGGCCTGCCGGGCAATCTACAGCCGCGCCAAGGCCGTCATCGTCGCCTGTGGCGTAGCCAAGGTCGAAGACGCAGCCGAGCAGACCGCAGCCATCATCGGCGCGGTTCAAGCGGACGGCAAACGCACCGGCCTGCAAGCGCTACTCGACGGCAAGAGCCGCTTCAACGCCCAGCCACGCCTGCTGGTGGCGCCCCAGCACAGTGCCGTCGAGGCCGTTGGCACCGCCCTGGTCGCCCTGGCCGACAAACTGCGCGCCATCGCCATCATCGATGGGCCGAACACCACCGACGAGGCGGCCATCGCCTACGCTGGCAACTTTGGCGCCAAGCGAGCCTTCTTGGTCGACCCAGGCGTGCGTTACTGGGACAACGACGCCGAGGCCACCGTCGATGCACCAGGTTCGGCCTGGGTCGCCGGCCTGTTCGCCTGGACTGACAGCGAATACGGCTTCTGGGCCTCGCCGTCGAACAAGGAGTTCGTCGGTATCACGGGTACCCGCCGTCCGGTGGAGTTCCTCGATGGCGACGACAGCTGCCGCGCCAACCTGCTGAACAACGCCAACATCGCCACCATCATTCGCGACGACGGTTTCCGCCTGTGGGGCAACCGCACCCTGTCCAGCGATCCGAAATGGGCCTTCGTCACTCGTGTGCGGACCATGGACATCGTCATGGACGCGATTCTCTACGGCCACAAATGGGCAGTCGACCGGGCGATCACCGCCACCTACGTCAAGGACGTCACCGAGGGCCTGCAGGCCTTCATGCGCGACCTGAAGAACCAGGGCGCGATCATCAACTTCGAGGTCTACGCCGACCCTGAACTGAACACCGCCAGCCAACTGGAGCAGGGCAAGGTGTACTGGAACATCCGCTTCACCGATGTCCCGCCTGCCGAAAACCCCAATTTCCGCGTCGAAGTCACCAACCAGTGGCTGACCGAAGTCCTCGATTCCGCCGCTTAAGGAGCGCATCTACATGGCAATGATTCCCGAAACCCTGGCCAACCTGAACCTGTTCGTCGACGGCGTCAGCTTCCAGGGCGATGTACCCAGCCTGACCCTGCCCAAACTCACTCTGAAGATGGAAGAGCACCGCCCCGGCGGCATGGATATGCCGGTCGAGATGGACCAGGGCATGGAGAAACAGGAAGCCGCGTTCACCACGACCGGTGTGCGCCGCGAAGCCCTGAAGTTCTTCGGCCTAGCCGATGCCAGTGCCTTCAACGGCACCTTCCGCGGCGCCTTCAAGGGCCTCAAGGGCAAGATCAATCCAGTGGTGGTCACCCTGCGTGGCTCGCTCAAGGAAGTCGACATGGGCGACTGGAAATCTGGCGACAAGGCCGAGATCAAACACAGCGTCGCCGTCACCTACTACAAACTCGAAGTCGATGGCCGCCTGGTCTACGAGATCGATGCCCTGGGCATGAAGCGGGTGATCGACGGCGTCGACCAACTGGCCGCGCAACGTGCAGCCCTTGGCCTGTAAGGAGAACCGACATGGCTCAAGCGAAAAAGCTTCCGCAATGGCTGACCCTGAACGCTGAGCGGGTGACGGTGCGCTTGTCTCGTGCCAGCGAAGCCAACGGCGTACAGGTCGACAGCCTGTCGCTACGTGCGCCGACTGTGCGTGACATCCGCAATGCCCAAGCGGGTGGCGCGGGCGATGACGAGCAGCGTGAACTGAACCTGTTCGCCTCGCTGGCCGAGGTCGGCGTCAAGGACCTCGAAGGCCTGGCCCTGAAAGACTACAGCCGCTTGCAGAGCGGCTACTTTCGCCTGGTGCAGGACGACGAGCTTTGACCCGGCCCGGCAGAAAGCCGCTGCCAAGCGGCTGGCCAAGGAGCTGAACTTTTCCGCGAGCGAAATCATGACCATGTCGCACAGCGACATGGTCTGGTGGCTTTCGGAGTAACAGGAGGAACGGATGGCCGATACACAAGTATCCGCGCTCGGCACCGCCGTCACGCTTGCTCAGTCGCTGGGCATCACCTTCGACCTGCTGCGCCAACGGCTGGCGCCGCTGCGCAAGCAAGCGGATAGCATCCGCCTAGGGCGGATCAGCTCAGAGGTGTTTCGCCTGGGGCTTGAACTGGACAAGACCGGTCAAGTGGAGGGTGCGCTAGCGATTGATCAGGCTCAAACGCACGAGGCGCAGATCGACAGGCTCGAGCGGGAGGCCGCTGCCGTCGAGCGCTTGCAGCGCCGCTACCAGATCTTGGCACGCCAGGCGCTGATTGAGCCTGGCCCGTGGCAGATCCCCATGCCGCTGCCTGTAGCGACCCAGGCCAAGGCAGCACATGCAGCAACGTATGTATCCGACGCTGCACCGAACGCGGGCACTGCGAAGCCTGCCAAGCGCTCGGAGCTGCCCCAGGTGGAATTGAGTTTTGAGGCCTTTAAGGCCGAATCGAGATTGTTCGCTGTCAGGAGCGCTGTGTTTGCCACCGCTTGGGCTGGGTACCAAGCGAAGCAGAAGCTTTCACCTGAGCAAAAGCAGCGAGCGACAGAAGCGGTAAAAAGCAGGCGCAATATGGCTGCGGCTTCAGCAAGCTTGAAAGTCGTTGACTCGTTGGCCTCTGCTGAAAACGGCAAAGAGACTGCCAAGGGGATTGGCGGCGCCCTGGGTGAGTTGGGCGGCAGCCTGCTAGGGGCCGCACTGGGTGGCGTGATCGGCAAGAAAAAGGCTGACGACATCGGCGAGTTGGTCGGCGGTTACGTCGGGGAGAAGCTCGGTGGCATGGCCGGTGAGAGTCTCTACGAATTTTTTGCTGGCAAGGATTCGCCTGATCCAGCGCAAGGCCCAGGAAAAGTGCCGACATCACTTTCCCGGGTTGCTGAAGGACAGCAAACGGACACACCCGGACCGGCAATAGAAGAAGAGGAGGAGGAGGAAGAAATCGAAGACCAGGAGGGCGGCCAAGAGCAGGAACGGGCGCAGAACTCCACTTCGATCAACGCGCTTGCGCAACCGCCAGTAAGCGTCTTCGCAGATGCTACCCCTACCGGTGAGGCTAACCGAAACAACGCTTCAAGCAGCCCACGGCTTGGCTCTGCTGCGCCAAACCGGCTTGCGCAGATGGGCAGCGATACTGCCGCTGGCGACATCATCCCGGCGCAATCTATGCAACAAACCCATGTGCCCAGAATCCCTGGTGCAGGCAGCCAGTCTCCTGTGCCAGGCCAGCCATCGATGTTCAAGGCGGTCAGTGGCGCGCGCCCCTTGGCAAAAGGATTGCTCAAGCGTGTCCCAGGTGGCGCCCTGGTGGATGCCGGTCTGCAGATTGCCCAAACCTTCAGCAGTGAAGGCAGCTCGCAAGAAAAGCTCGAAGGTTACGGCACTGCCGTGGGTGGGCTGGGCGGCACCCTGGCCGGCGCCGCAGCCGGCGCCGCCATCGGCTCGGTAGTGCCGGTCATTGGTACGGCGATCGGAGGCCTGATCGGTGGGGCACTGGGCAGCATGGGCGGAGAAAGCGTCGGCGGCTGGCTGGCCAGAACCCTGTCCATGGGTTCCAGCCAAAATCCACCAGCCCCTGTCAGCGAGCAGCGCAAGGCACCTACCTCCGTGGGTGAGGCGGCGCGCAGGCTGGATACCGCCATTGAGCAGCCATCGATACCCGCTACGACAGTGCCGACTCCAGCAACCAGCCCCCGCCCGCCGATCAATCAGCAGTTCACCTTCACTGCCAACATGCCCCTGACGTTGAACACCACCCTCGATGACCCCTCGGTGCTGCAGCAAATGGAGGCAATTGCCCGGCGCACCCTGAGCGAGTTGATGGACCGGGCGCAGTCAGTGCAGTTGGCCGACACCCCCCACGTTGCCTGAGGACGCTTCATGACTTACCTGCAACAGCTACAAGCCGGGCTGCATGCCTTGGTCAAGGCCGGGGAGGCCGGGCGCCAGCGTGCCGATGCCATGCTTGACCCGCTCAACCAGGCCATCGACCACGTGCAGAGTGCGGCCTCAGATCTTGAAGGCCTGCCGGTAGTCGGGCCGGCGATTGGACTGCGGCTGCAGCGCACCTTGCGTGCGATCTCCGCAGCCCAGGCCAGGGTCGACAAGGCGATTGGCAAATACGACCAAACGCTGGGCGTAGTACGCCAGGTGCGTGAGCGCATCGATACCTTTGCCGAACATGCGGGCAAGGCGGGAGCGGCGATTCGTCGGGTGGTGGGCGAGGTACGTACGACGGTCAGTGACGCGCTGTCGACCTTGGGCTTTGCGCCTGACACCACACCCGCAGCGCAGGCGATCAAACCGTTTCCCCACCTGCTGGTGCTGCAACCACTCAAGCCTGGCGCTGCACCGTACTACTTCAACCTCGATACCGCCGCGTTCGATCAACTACGCCGGCAGACGCGTTTTCGCTGGGCCGGCCAGGAGCGCCTGAGCCGCGACAACGCGCAGCAGGCGGTCAGCCGCGGCGAGGAGACCATCAGCATTCGTGGCGCGATCTTCCCTGGTTTCAAAGGTGGCCTGGGCCAGCTGCAGACCTTGCGCGGTATTGGCCGCCAGTTGCTGCCGCTGTCGTTGATCACCGGCTACGGCGAGGTGCTTGGCACCTGGTGCTTGACCAGTATCGAGGAAGACCAGGCCAGCTTGCTGGCCGGCGGTATTCCACGCAAACAAGGATTCTCACTGGAGTTCGTCAGCTATGGCCAAGACCTGCATGACGTCTGAGGGCGATCTGCTCGATAGCCTCTGCCACCACTACTACGGCCATCTCAATGGCACGCTGGAGGCCGTGCTGGCCGCCAATCAGGGCCTGGCGGACGAGGCCCAACCGTTTCGCGCCGGTGTGCTCATCCTGCTGCCAGCCTTGGCGGCGCAAACCAGCGGCACGCTGCTGCTGTGGGATTGATAGAGGAGTCTTGTCATGCAACCGATCTTTCGCATCGTCGCCGATGGTCACGACATCACCGCACTGATCAACGACCGCCTGCTCCTGCTGCGCACCACGGATAAACCGGGCATGGAATCGGACGACTTCGAGTTGCGCATCGATGCCCGTGATGGCGCCGTGGCCCTGCCTGCGCGGGGTGCCTCGATCGAGGTGCAGTTGGGGTACGCCGGACAGCCACTGACTCGCCTGGGCCGCTACACGGTCGACGAGGTAGAACTGTCCGGCCCGCCCGACAGCCTGGTGATCCGTGGCAAGGCCAGTGACCTGTGCGGCAGCGGCAAGACCATTCGCAGCGGCAGCTGGGAGTTCGTCTCAGTGCAACAGATCGTCGCCCAGATCGCCGCGCGCAACGGCTGGCAGGCGGTGTGTCCGGTGCTCAGCCACGTCGACCGGGTCGATCAATACAGCGAGTCGGATCTCAATTTCATCACCCGCCTGGCACGGCTGTACGACTGCACCGCCAAGCTTGCCAACGGCCAACTGCTGGTGCTTCCCCGCCAAGCCGGGCAGAGCGCCAGTGGCAAGCCACTGGGGGTGGTTACCCTTGAGCGCAGCGCGGTCAGCCAGTGGCAGTTCAGGCTGGATAACAAGCACGCCCACAAAGCGGTGCGCACCCGTCACCAGGACAGTGCCAGCGGCGCCCTGCAAGTGGTCGAGCTGAACAACAGCGAGGTGCCGCCGGGTGATCAGCCGGTGCACACCGATCGCCATGTCTACCCCAACCGCAACGCTGCCGAGCAGGCCGCCAAGGCACGCCTGGCCAGCTTCAATCGCGCCACTGCCAGCGTGCGCCTGGACATGCCCGGGCGCACCGACTTGTTTGCCGAGCGCAGCATCGAGGCCACGGGCTTTATCGCCGGGCTCGATGGCCTGTACCTGATCGAGTCGGTGGAGCAGGTGTTCACCAGCTCAGGCTGGCGCACCACGGTGCAGTGCAATGGTGGCAAGGCGGGCAAGGCGCAGGCCAAGGGTGCGGCGTCGCGGCGGACCGCCTCGGTCAAGGCTTAGTACGTACCCTTGCACGGGTTTCCCTGTGCCCATGGTGATCAACCCTGGCTATTGTCGAGCGCATTCAAGTCACATCATCAGCCCAGGCTGGGCTTGGGCTTTGTTCGTTGTTGTCCACCAGGAGGTACCCCATGCTCACGGAGAGCCAACTCAAACAGATTTATCCTCTCGTCGGCCAACGAGCCGGCGCGTTTCTCGCACCACTCAACGAGGCCATGGCCCGTTGGGAGATCAATCATCCCAAGCGAATTGCCGCGTTTCTCGCCCAGGTTGGCCATGAGTCCGGCCAGCTGCGTTACGTAAAAGAGCTGGGGAGCGATCGCTATCTGGCACGCTATGACACCGGCAGCCTGGCCCTGCGCCTGGGCAATACGCCCCAGGCCGATGGCGATGGCCAGCTGTATTGCGGCCGTGGCCTGATCCAGGTCACCGGGCGCAACAATTACCAAGCCTGCAGCCGAGCCCTGTTCGGTGACGAGCGCTTGCTGGCACAACCGCAGATGCTCGAGCAGCCACGCTGGGCCTGTGAGTCGGCGGCCTGGTTCTGGCATTCACGCGGGCTCAATGCGCTGGCCGATCGCGGTGAGTTCAACCGCATTACCCGCCACATCAACGGCGGCCTCAATGGCCTGGATGACCGCCTCAAGCTGTGGGCGCGTGCCCGCGAGGTGCTGTGTTGAACCGTGTGCAGTTCGGGCTGTACGCGCTGCTGGTTGTGTTCTGTGTGGCGCTGGCCTGGCAAGTCCAGGCCTGGCGTTATGGCGGGCAACTGGCGCAGCAGGCCCAGCGGAATGAGCAGCAGCTGCGCGAGCAGGCGCTGCTGATCAATCGCCAGTTGCTGGCCGAGCGTGACCAGCGCCTGGGGCTTGAACAACGCCTGCATGACAGTGAATCGAGACATTTCCAGGAGCTTGCCGATGTACAGCAGACTCAAGTACGCCTGCGTGATCGCCTTGCTACTGCCGATCTGCGCTTGTCGGTCCTGGTCGAGCGCGACGCCGCCTGTGCCGGCGTGCCTGCCACCGCCGCCCCCGGCGGCATGGATCATGGCCCCGTACGCGCCCGACTTGACCCGGCGCATGCTCGAAGAATTATCGCCATCAGCGACGACGGTGATCGCGGACTGATCGCCCTGCGCGCCTGTCAGGACTACATTCGGGGCTTGCAGCACTGATCAGTCTTGCGCGTCGAACATTGGCACGCGCCTGGGGCCTTCATCCTTGCGCTTCAATTGACAAGGCCTCGGCGGGCGATACCATGGCGCGCCCTAATGACGTTCGCGTAAATACGCTGTGCGTGCGTCGCTTGGTTTGCGTGTAATGAACAGGATGTCATGAAGCCCAACACCCAGGCTGTATCGCTCAATCGCGCCCAGTGGCTGATCATTGTCACCAGCGCCTTGCCTATCTATGCCATTGCGCTGTGCTTGCCGACCCAGGCCCACGCCCAGGGCGAGCTGGCGCTGGTGCTGCAGCAGGTTCTGGAGCAACACCTGCTGGGCCGGGTGGGGCCTTGGTCGTCCAACTTTCCGCTCCAAGCCATGGCCGTCGGCAATTACATCGCGCTCGCCGCACCGCTGTTTGCCGTCGTTCTGGCACTGCTGTTGTGTCGATCCGTTGGCGCATTGCCGGCCCGGCTGCCCGTCCTGGCGTGGCATCGCTACCTGCTGATTTACGTGGGGTGGGCCTTGTTGGTCGGCTTCATGATTCACTACAACTACTTCACCTATGTCGACTTCGCCCAGCATCGCGCCAAGTTCCGTCTGTTTGGTCGCCACCCACTCCTATTCGCGGTGTTTGCCTCGAGCATGCTGCTGGCGCTCGAGTACTTGCTGTTAATCAGTTACCTGCTTTTCATTCATTTTCCGGCCCGCTGGCTGGCGCAGCGTCTGGGCAAGACCTGGCAGTAACCAGCCCGGAAACTGTCTGCTAGGGTAGTGGCCAATCTTCACAGGAGCCCGTCATGGACCCGATCACTGTTCTTTCCGCCCGTCTTGGCGAGCACATGCGCCGCTTCAATGCCCAGGTGAGCACGGCTGAGTCGTGCACGGGCGGTGGCATCGCCGAGGCCATCACGCGTGTCTCCGGCAGTTCGGCCTGGTTCGAAGCAGGTTATGTGACCTATTCCAATCGACAGAAAACCCGCCAGCTGGGCGTGCCCGAGGTGTTGTTCGGCCAGGTTGGGGCGGTCAGCCAGGAAGTGGTCGAGGCCATGGTGCGTGGCGCCCAGGCCGCCAGCGGGGCACGCTTTGCCGTGGCGGTCAGCGGCGTGGCCGGGCCCGACGGCGGCTCACCGGCCAAACCGGTAGGCACCGTATGGCTGGCCTGGGCCGACGGCAGCCGTGTATGCAGCGAGCGCCGCCACTTCGACGGCGACCGCGAAGCGGTGCGCCGACAAACGGTGATCGCCGCGTTAGACGGCTTGTTACAGCTTGGTGCCGAGTAATTCGACAACAGGGGTTTGCGGAAATGCATCCCTGTGGAATAATACTGGCTACTTATACAGTTATTCCGGCCATACAGGGCCAGTCGATCACGTGAGGATTTCAATGGACGACAACAAGAAGCGCGCCTTGGCTGCGGCCCTGGGTCAGATCGAACGCCAATTCGGCAAAGGCGCAGTCATGCGCATGGGCGATCAGGAACGTACCGGTATCCCGGCTATCTCCACTGGTTCGCTGGGGCTGGACATCGCCCTGGGCATTGGCGGTCTGCCAAAAGGCCGTATCGTCGAGATCTACGGCCCGGAGTCTTCGGGTAAAACCACGCTGACCCTGTCGGTCATCGCCGAAGCCCAGAAAAATGGCGCTACCTGTGCCTTCGTCGACGCCGAGCATGCCCTCGATCCTGAATACGCCGGCAAGCTGGGCGTCAATGTCGACGACCTGCTGGTCTCGCAGCCGGACACCGGCGAGCAAGCCCTGGAAATCACTGACATGCTGGTGCGCTCCAACGCGGTTGACGTGATCATCGTCGACTCCGTGGCTGCTCTGGTACCCAAGGCCGAGATCGAAGGCGAAATGGGTGACATGCACGTGGGCCTGCAGGCCCGTCTGATGTCCCAGGCGCTGCGTAAAATCACCGGTAACATCAAGAACGCCAACTGCCTGGTCATCTTCATCAACCAGATCCGTATGAAGATCGGCGTGATGTTCGGCAGCCCGGAAACCACCACCGGTGGTAACGCCCTGAAGTTCTACGCCTCGGTGCGCCTGGACATCCGCCGTACCGGCGCCGTCAAGGAAGGCGACGAAGTGGTGGGTAGCGAAACCCGCGTGAAGATCGTCAAGAACAAGGTCTCGCCGCCATTCCGCCAAGCTGAGTTCCAGATCCTCTACGGCAAGGGCATCTACCGCAACGGCGAGATTATCGACCTGGGTGTTGCTCACGGCTTCGTGGAGAAATCCGGCGCCTGGTACAGCTACCAAGGCAACAAGATTGGCCAAGGCAAGGCGAACGCGGCCAAGTACCTGCAAGAGAACCCGGCCATCGGTGCCGAACTCGAGAAGCAGATCCGCGACAAGCTGCTCAACGTCGGTGCCGTTGCCGCTGCAGGCAAGGCTGCTGCCGCTGATGCCGGTGCGGATGACCTGGCTGACGCCGAAGCGGGTTATTGATCTACCGCTATGTCCGTCGTACTCGACACCCCCGTCGCCGTCCGACGGACAGCCATGGACCTGCTCGCACGTCGCGAGCATGGTCGGGTCGAACTGACGCGCAAACTGCGTCAGCGCGGCGCTTCGGATGAGTTGATCGAGCCCGCGCTCGATCGGCTCGCCGAAGAAGGGCTGCTCAGTGAAGCCCGTTATCTCGAGAGTTTCATTTCCTATCGCTCCAACGCCGGTTATGGCCCCGCACGTATTCGTGAGGAGCTTGGCCAGCGTGGTCTGGATCGAGGCGATGTTGAACAGGCCCTGCGCGAAAGCGGAGTGGACTGGGCGGCCCGCTTGCAGGATCTCTGGCAGCGCAAGTTTGCCGGGCAGCGTCCCGTCGATCCGCGCAGTCGTGCCCAGCAGACACGCTTTCTCGCCTACCGTGGGTTTTCCATGGAGATGATCGGCCGCCTGTTGAGCGGCCGAGATTTGGATGACTACTAGTTTGCTGCTTGGCTGACTTTAAGCGCTTCACGCGCCCTCTGGGTGGTATGCATCGGCTGCGGTTTGGCCCAGTTCTCTGGCAGGTTGATGAAGTCCACCAGCTCCCGTAGGCGACCTTGATCACGGCCGTTGAAGGCGAACGTGAGCCGAGTCAAATGGCTGTAGTTGCCCACCTCATGTTCCACGTTGGTATCTGGCTGTTGGTGGTATTTGCCACTCAGGCGCAGGTCAGCGAATCCCTCCTGAATGTCGTACAGCGCCGCTTCGCTGAGCGGATGGTGCATGCGGACCACGAACTGATTTTTCAGCCAGCGGCTTGAGTGATAGTTGCTGTAGAACTGGTTGATCTCTTCCACTGCCTCATCGGCACTGTGCACCAGGCGCACCAGCTTGAGGTCGGTGGGAAGGATGTAGCGGTTCTCCTCCAGTTGTCGGCTGATGAAGTTCAGACAGTCTTGCCAGAAGCTGCCACCTGGGGAATCGAGCAATACCACTGGCACCAGCGGGCTCTTGCCGGTCTGAATCAGGGTCAGCACTTCCAGCGCCTCATCGAGCGTACCGAAGCCGCCCGGACACAGTACCAAGCCATCGGCCTCTTTGACGAAGAACAACTTGCGGATAAAGAAGAAGTGGAACGGCAGCAGCCTGTCGGTGCCATCCACCGTCGGGTTGGCGTGTTGCTCGAAGGGCAGGGTGATGTTGAACCCCAGGCTGTGCTCGCTGCCAGCCCCCTCGTGGGCGGCGGCCATGATGCCGCCGCCGGCACCGGTAATCACCATCAAATCCGAACGGGCCAAGGTTGCCCCCAGCTCGCGTGCCAAGGCGTACATCGGATGTTCAATAGGGGTACGGGCAGAGCCGAACACGGTGACTTTGCGCCGCCCGCGGTAGCGTTCGAGCATGCGGAAAGAATGATCAAGCTCGCGCAGGGCCTGCAGGGTGATCTTGGCGTTCCAGCGATTGCTGTCGTCATGGGCCATGCGCAGGATGGTCAGCATCATGTCGCGGTACAGCGGCAGGTTGGCGCTGGTAGGTGCAACCAGTTGCAGTTGCTCGTCGATCTTGCTCAGGTCGATCCCGTTGTCCCTGAAGTGTTTGAACAGAAGCTCATTGGGTTGGTAAGGCATTCAACGTCTCCTTCTGCAGCAAAACCTCTGACCGGGCCGATGGTGATGCCCGGCCGCGACACTGCGTGTGTCGCTGGCTGCTGTGGCTCGAGTGTGCCCCCCGAGCGTTGCAGTAGGCCTTCAAGGCCATGATGCAGTGGTGGTAAGTCCATCTCGTTGTTGTACTGCAAGTAACGCAACGCCGCGTGCCCGGCCATGCTCGCCGGAAATTCGCAGGTGTTGGTTATCAATCTAGACGCTGGCGCATGATCGTGCCGCAATGGCTGGCTGATCGCCGCTGGTCGGATGGCCTCCAACCGCTGTGCGGCTTTGGTTAACTGGGGGCAGAGGGCTCGATGCGGGAGGTGGCCACATGCATCGTTTGGTCATCGAAGTGGATCAGCAGTTGTACAAGCTGCTGGAGAACGCGGCCCGGGCTCATCACCTGAGCCTTGAAGCAGAATGCCGGCGCAGGTTGGGTAGCGGCGAAGTACATTCGCGCTACCTTCAGGCCTTGTTGGCTGAGTTGCGCGCCGAGGAAGAGCAGCGGCGCGCCAAGTGAAGCGATCAGATGGCCTGGATCACTTGCTCTTTTTGCTGCCAGCCGCGCAACTGGCGGCATCGAACGCTTGATCCATAACCGGGCTGTTGCTCTTGTACACGGTAAAGCGATAGACCAGCACTGCGCCTTTGGACAGCAGGTTGCGATAGCCGTTGTTCCTGCACACGCTGTCGCCGAGCTGGCTGCGCACCTGTTGCGGGTTGGACTGCATGCGCTCGGCATGTTCCTGACGCACGCTCAGGTGATTGACCAGCGCCTTGCCTTCAACGGTGTAGCCCTGATCGAGGATGTCTTCGTTGATCGCACGCGGGGTGCCAACGCTGCTTTCCTTGGCGACCTTCTGCAGCAACTGGTTCAGCTCGTAGTCCTGCTTGGAAGCCGCCTGGGCCGCCAGGGGCAGGGTGAGCAGAAGGCTCAGGGTCGGGACGATAAGACGCAGCATGAATCTCTCCTGGTTCGATGACTGGCACTTTGACCTGCGCCGGCGGGCGGCGTTCCATCAAACCTCGCCTGCGCGGGGTTAATCCAGGCCGCCAAAGCGCCAATTATAAGGGAGCCGCTGGCACACCTGCACGGCAAATGACCTGCGCTCTGGTAGACTGTCGCTTTATTCGCCCCGAGTTGTCGAAGTGTCCATTCCTTCCCTGTCCCCAGGCTTGCCGTCATGAGTCACGCGGTCGCGCGCCTGCGCGCCGAGCGTCTGGCGCGCAGCATCAAACCCTTCGTTGCGCGTGGTTCGCGAGCGGTACGCTGCAACGATTGCCGAGTGATCGCCAGCCATTGCCTGTGCGCCTTGAAGCCCAAGGTCAATGCCAATGCTGGCGTATGCCTGCTGATGCATGACACCGAGCCACTGAAGCCGACTAACACCGGTTGGTTGATTGCCGACCTGGTCGAAGACACCTCGGCCTTTGGCTGGCAGCGCACGGCGGTCGACCCAGGCTTGCTGGCGCTGCTCGATCAGCCGCAGTGGCAGCCCTACATCGTCTTCCCTGGCGAGTTCGTCGCCCAGGAGCGCGTGGTCAGTGAAGTCAGCTTGGCGCCGGGCAAACGGCCGCTGTTCATCTTGCTCGACGCGACCTGGACCGAGGCGCGCAAGATGTTTCGCAAAAGCCCCTACCTGGATCGCTTCCCGGTGCTTAGCCTTGAGGCCGAGCAGATGTCGCGCTACCGCCTGCGCCGTTCCAAGCGCGATGACCACTTCTGCACCGCGGAAGTGGCGGCGATGTGCCTGGATCTGGCAGGTGATGGCCAGGCCTCGCAAGCCCTGGATGCCTACCTGGATGTGTTCAGCCTGCATTACTTGAGTGCCAAGCGCCATTTGCCGCTGGACATGCAGGATGACCCTCATCAACGTTTGCATACCTTCCTATAGTCCAAGGGGCAGGGATGGCATATTGGTTCATAATGACCACGCTGGCAGCCAGGGTGGGCGGGTACGGCGGGCTTGACCACCCGGACCGTGCTCGGCATTCTTGGCGCCGTTTCGGGCACGACGAAGCTGCTGTTACCCCGGACTTCGCCGTGCCTTACCGGCCGGCGGCCCTGCCGTTCGCGCCTTGAGTTGCCTGTCAGGCGGCGCACCTATCCCTCACGCGCCTGGCACAGAACAGGATCAACAGATCGATGGCCACTTACGAAATCCTGATTGCCGATGACCACCCGCTGTTTCGCAGCGCCCTGCGCCAAGCCGTTACCCTCGGCCTTGGCCCGGATGTACGCCTGGTAGAAGTGGCGAGCATCGCCGAGCTGGAAACCCGCCTGACCGAAAAGTCCGACTGGGACTTGGTCCTGCTCGACTTGAACATGCCGGGGGCCTATGGCTTCTCCGGGCTGGTCCTGCTGCGCGGGCAGTACCCGCAGATTCCGGTGGTGATGGTGTCGGCCCAGGAAGAAGCCGCGGTGGTGGTCAAGTCGCGCGAGTTCGGCGCCAGCGGCTTCATTCCCAAGTCGAGCCCGCTGGAGGTGATCCAGGACGCCGTGCAGAAGGTGCTCGACGGCGAGGTGTGGTGGCCGCCGCAGGCCTTTGACAAGGTCGATGTCTCGCCTGAAGCCAAGGCCGCCAGCGAGGGCCTGGCCAGCCTGACTCCGCAGCAGTTCCGCGTGCTGACCATGGTCTGCGAAGGTTTGCTGAACAAGCAGATCGCCTATGAGCTGAGCGTCTCGGAGGCGACCATCAAGGCCCACGTGACGGCGATCTTCCGCAAACTCGGCGTACGTACCCGGACCCAGGCCGCGCTGCTCTTGCAACAGCTTGAATCAGTTGCCAGCAGCTAAAGCGCGCGAGCTTCACGCTTTTTTGACCCGTATTCCTATAGCCTGCTGGCCTTTCATCGGTGAAGTGACGCACATGTCGCCATTCAAGGGCCAGACCGGCCTCAAACGTATCTTCAATGCCGCCGGCTATTCGCTGGACGGCCTGCGCGCGGCCTTCAAGGGCGAAGCCGCTTTCCGCCAGTTGGTCCTGCTCAATGTGCTGCTGATTCCGACCGCCTTCTGGCTGCCGGTCAGCCGCGCCGAGCGAGCCATCATGATCGCCGTGTGCATGCTGGGCTTGGTCGTCGAGTTGTTCAACTCTGCAGTTGAGGCTGCTATCGACCGCATCTCGCTGGAGCGCCACCCACTGTCGAAGAATGCCAAGGACATGGGTAGCGCTGCGCAGCTGGTGTCACTGGTCATGGTGGCGCTGGTCTGGGGCGTGATCCTGCTCTAGGCGATTGGCGGCAATACGATCTCGTCACTGCGCCTTACCCCGGCGGTGAAGCTGCGGCACAGTTCCAGGAACTCGCGCATGGCGGAAGTCTGGTACTTCTGCTTGTGCCAGATGAAGTAGAACTGGCGCGACAGGTCTAGCTCGGGCGTTTCCACCGGCACCAGGCTGCCGCGGCGGAACGCATCGCGCAGGGCCAGGCGCGAGATGCAGCCGATACCCAGGCCCGACTCGACGGCGCGCTTGATCGCCTCGGTGTGCTCCAGCTCCAGGCGGATATTGAGGTTGGCGCGCTGGTGGCGCATTTCCTGGTCGAAGGTCAGGCGAGTGCCGGAGCCCTGCTCGCGCAGGATCCACGCTTCCTGGGACAGCGTTTCGATGTCCGCCCGGCCGAGCTTGGCCAAGGGATGCTGCGGCGCACAGAACACCACCAGCTCGTCCTCCACCCAGGGCTGCACTTCAAGATCGGGGTGGTTGCAATCGCCTTCGATCAGACCCAAATCAATTTCGTAGTGGGCTACCTGTTGCACAATGTGCGCAGTGTTTTGCACATGCAGCTTGACCTGGCTTTCTGGGTGCACCTGCATGAAGCTGCCGATCAGCAGGGTAGCGAGGTAGTTGCCGATGGTCAGGGTGGCGCCGACCGAGAGTGAGCCAAAGCCGGACTTGCCATTGAGCAGGTCTTCGATCTCCTTGGCCTGGTCGAGCAGGGCAACGGCCTGGGGCAGCAACTGATGGCCCAGGGCGTTGAGGCTCAGGCGTTTACCGGCGCGGTCGAACAGCTGGCAGCTGGACTGGCGCTCCAGTTCGGTAATCGAGGTACTAGCGGCCGATTGCGACAACGCCAGCACACCGGCGGCTTTGGACACGCTTTGATGCTGAGCCACGGCGACGAACACTTGAAGCTGGCGTAAGGTGAATCGCATATCTATATAACCGATAAGACATATCTTGATAATCCATTTAACAGATATTGTCGCTGCCCCTAAACTATCGCGCAACTGTGCGCTTGGTCCGCGCTGCGTATTTCTTCAGGAGTCACCTTAGATGAGCAACATGAACCACGAACGTGTCCTCAGTGTTCACCACTGGAACGACACCCTGTTCAGCTTCAAGTGCACCCGTGATCCGGGCCTGCGCTTTGAGAACGGTCAGTTCGTGATGATCGGCCTGCAGCAGGAGACCGGTCGTCCGCTCATGCGCGCCTACTCCATCGCTTCGCCGAACTGGGAAGAGCATCTGGAATTCTTCAGCATCAAGGTGCCTGACGGTCCGCTGACCTCCCAGCTGCAGCACCTGAAGGAAGGCGACGAGATCATCATCAGCAAGAAGCCTACCGGCACGCTGGTTCTTGATGACCTGAACCCGGGCAAGCACCTGTACCTGCTGAGCACCGGCACTGGCCTGGCGCCGTTCATGAGCGTCATCCAGGACCCAGAAACCTACGAGCGTTTCGAAAAGGTGATCCTGGTTCACGGCGTACGCTACGTCAACGAAGTGGCGTACCGCGAGTTCATCACCGAGCACCTGCCGCAGAACGAGTTCTTCGGCGAGGCGGTGCGTGACAAGCTGATCTACTACCCGACCGTGACCCGTGAGCCGTTCGAGAACCAAGGCCGTCTGACCGACCTGATGCGCAGCGGCAAACTGTTCAGCGACATCGGCCTGCCACCGATCAACCCGCAGGACGACCGCGCCATGATCTGCGGCAGCCCGAGCATGCTCGACGAAACCAGCGAAGTGCTCGACAGCTTCGGCCTGAAGATTTCGGCGCGTATGCGTGAGCCGGGTGACTACCTGATCGAGCGTGCTTTCGTCGAGAAGTAAGGCGAAAGCAGCAATAAAAAACGCGAGCCTTGGCTCGCGTTTTTTTATGCCTTAATTGTGCTGCCTGCACTGGCCTCATCGCGGGACAAGCCCGCTCCCACGTTGGTTGCAGCGCTCGTGGGAGCGGGCTTGCCCCGCGATGAGGCCAGTACAGGCAGCGGATCAGCAGTCGAGCGCTACTTCCAGCACCCGAATCCGATCGGTCTGCGGATAATGCCAGCGCACCTGCACATCCCAGAACTTGACCCCATACACCCGCTCAACCGGCGGCACTTGATAGGCCGGGCGCGGATCTTGCGCCAGGCACTGCTCGATCAGTTCCACCAGCGGCTCGCCGAGGCGCTGGGCATGCTCGCCTGCCTGAAGCAGGGCACTGTCGGCCCAGTCCACGGCAATCGCCACAGGGGCGCTGTCGGCCATCAGGTTGCTGGCGCCGCTGACGCTGTCGGCGTAGGGCACGTACGGTTTGATATCCAGCACCGGGGTGCCGTCGAGCAAGTCGATCCCCGACAGCAGCAAACGCCCCGGTTCAACACCCTCAAGGCGGACCACCGACTGACCGATGCCATTGGGGCGATGGGTGGCGCGAGTGGCGAACACGCCCATGCTCTTGTTGCCGCCCAGGCGCGGCGGACGCACCTTCAGCCGCGGTTTGTCTTCCAGGGCCTGATGGAACAGGAACAACAGCCAGACGTGGCTGACCTGTTCCAGGCCCGCCACCGCATCGCCCTGGTCGAACGGCGGCAGCAGCTCCAGCACGCCACGCGCAGCCGGGGCCAGCTGTGGCTGGCGCGGGATGGCGAACTTCTCCTTGAAGCAGGAGCGCACGATGCCGACGGGCGAGACCGTATGCTGCATGACCACTCAGCCGCGCACGCGCAAAGTCAGGCCCTTGAGGAAGTTGCGCAGCAACTGATCGCCGCAGGGGCGATAGTTCTCATGGCCGACCTTGCGAAACAGCGCGCTGAGCTCAGGCTTGGTCACCGGGAAATTAACCGACTTGAGAATGGCGTGCAGGTCTTCTTCCTTGAGCTCGAACGCCACCCGCAGCTTCTTGAGGATGGTGTTGTTGGTCACCGGCAGCTCCAGTGGCTGCGGCGGGCGGCTGTCATCGCGGCCACGGCGATGAATCACCAGGCCATCGAGAAAGTGCGCCATGACCTCATCTGGGCAGCGCACGAAGCCGGGTTCTTCTTCCTTCTTCATGTAGCTGGCGACTGCCTCGGTGGACACTGCCAAGCCAGACAACTCGATGACCTTGGCGATCTTCGGGTCATTGAGCTTGAGCATGTAGCGCACGCTGCGCAGGACGTCGTTGTGGTTCATTGCGGCAAATCCTGTTCAATGCCGCGCACAGGCTGCGCGGCGGTATCGCTTAGAAACGTTCGGTAACGGCGACGTAGCGCCATTGGCCCAGGGGCAACTTGCCCATCGACACACCGCCCAGGCGGATCCGACGCATGCTGACGATCTCCAGCCGCAGGCTGGCACACAGTTCGCTGATCTGGCCGGGCTGGGGGTTCTTCAAGGCCAGCCGCAGGTGGGTTTCGTTCTGCCAGCTGGCCTTGGCCTTGGGCAGTTCGCGGTCATTGCGGGTGATGCCCCGGGCCAAGCGCTCCAGCGCTTGCGGGGTGGCCTCGCCACGTACCTCGATGATGTATTCCTGCTCCAGCTTGCGCAGGTCTCGTTCGATCTTGCCGGATACCCGCCAGTCCTGGGTGAACAGCTGCAGGCCAGTCGCCCCGCGCTCCAGCGGCGCGACGCAGGCCAGCCGAGCAAAGTGGCCGTGCAGCGGCCGCACGTCCTGGCTGTGGGCTTGGCTGAGGTTGTCCATGCCAATGCTGGCGCGGGCGCTTTCAGCGTCCATACCGGCAGGCTGGTTGATCAGCAGGGTGACCGGCTCCAGCGCCTCGGCGCGGGCGCCAGGGAGCAGGGCGACCTGCTGGCCGTCGATCTTGAACTGGGGTTGTTCGACCACCACGCCATCGACTGTCACCCAGCCGCCCTCGATGTACTGCTCGGCCTCGCGGCGGGAGCAGCCGAGTTGCTCGATGAGGCGTTTGGACAGGCGCACGGGTTCAGACATGGAGACGATTCGCTAAAGGCAGGGAAAGACCGGCCATTGTACCTGCCAAGACGTGCTTGGGGCTGGGAATCTGTGCCATTTGCCCTGTTTCCTAACGGGGTTGCTCGCGTTTGCGCGGATGCAATTGCAGATGCAGCAGAGGGTAGGGCTGGCCCAAACCATCGGTAGCCGAGCGTCCGACAATTTCGAAGCCTTCATGCAGGTAGAAGCCCAGCGCTTGCGGGTTCTGCTCATTGACGTCCAGCCGTTCGGCGTTCAGCTCATCGATGGCGTAGTGCAGCAGACGCTTGCCGACCCCTTTGCCACGCTGCTCGGGGGCGACGAAGAGCATATCGACGCGGCCGTTGGCCACCCCGGCAAAACCAAGGATGCGCCGGGCGTTGTCTTTACAGCAGATCAGCATTACCGCATCCAGGTACTGACGCAGGACATGCTCACGGAGTAGCAGGATGTAGGCATCGGGCAGGAAGTCATGGGTGGCGCGAACCGAGGCTTCCCAGACTCGAACCAGCTCGGGGTAGTCACTTACATGCGGGGTTTGCAGCGTCAATGCCGAGCGCATCCCTGTGATCCTCCGAGTGCGTTGTCTCGATCGCAGCCTCTGCGGGAGGCGGCAGGCCTGGCGGCCCTCTCATGAACCATAGATGCAAAAAAAAGCCCCGCCAGTTGGCGTACGCTGCTCACTCAAGACATGTGTCGTCTGCTTTGGGGCCGCTTCGCAGCCCCAAAACCTTAAGTGAACAGCATTACGCCAGTTGGCGGGGCTCGCGGTGGGAAAATGCCTCAGACAGGCTCAGCCCACATATCGTATTCGTCGGCATCGACTACGCGGCAACGGACCTTGTCGCCGGGCTTGAAGCCATGGTCGCCATCGATGAACACGCTGCCATCGATCTCAGGGGCATCGAAGAAGCTGCGGCCAACCGAGCCTTGTTCCTCGACCTCATCGATCAGCACTTCGATCTCTTTGCCAATGCGCATCTGCAAGCGCGCGGCGCTGATCGCCTGTTGATGGGCCATGAAGCGCTCCCAGCGGTCTTGCTTGATGTCGTCCGGCACTTCGTCCAGGCCCAGGTCGTTGGCCGGGGCGCCTTCGACTGGGGAGTACTGGAAGCAACCAACGCGGTCGAGCTGGGCTTCGGTCAGCCAGTCGAGCAGGTATTGGAAGTCTTCTTCGGTTTCGCCAGGGAAGCCGACGATGAAGGTCGAACGGATCACCAGCTCAGGACACTGCTCGCGCCAGTTTTTGATTCGCGCCAGGGTGCGGTCTTCGAACGCTGGGCGCTTCATCGACTTGAGCACTTTCGGGCTGGCGTGCTGGAACGGGATGTCCAGGTACGGCAGGATCTTGCCGGCCGCCATCAGCGGGATCACGTCGTCGACGTTGGGGTAGGGGTAGACGTAGTGCAGGCGCACCCAGGCGCCCAGGCTGCTCAAGGCCTCGCACAGCTCGAGCATGCGCGTCTTGACCGGGCGGCCGTTCCAGAAGTCGGTCTTGTACTTGACGTCGACGCCGTAGGCGCTGGTGTCCTGGGAGATCACCAGGATCTCCTTGACGCCGGCCTTGACCAGGCGCTCGGCCTCGCTCAGCACTTCACCTACCGGACGGCTGACCAGCTTGCCGCGCATCGATGGAATGATGCAGAAGCTGCAGCTGTGGTTGCAGCCTTCGGAAATCTTCAGGTAGGCGTAGTGACGTGGGGTCAGCTTGACGCCTTGAGGTGGCACCAGGTCGATCAGCGGGTTGTGGTCCTGGCGCGGGGGCACCACTTCGTGCACGGCGTTGACTACCTGCTCGTACTGCTGCGGGCCGGTCACCGACAGCACGCTTGGGTGCACGTCACGGATACTGCCTTCCTCGACACCCATGCAGCCGGTGACGATGACCTTGCCGTTTTCCTTGATCGCTTCGCCGATCACTTCCAGCGACTCGGCCTTGGCGCTGTCGATGAAGCCGCAGGTGTTGACCACCACTACGTCGGCGTCCTCGTAGGTCGGCACGACTTCATAGCCTTCCATGCGCAGCTGGGTCAGGATGCGCTCGGAATCGACCAATGCCTTCGGGCATCCGAGAGAGACAAACCCTACCTTCGGCGTGGTAGGAGCGGGGGTGGTGGACATAGCTAACCTCGGCATTGAAAGCGGTTGCCCTGGCAATGGCGAGGGCAATCCCGACGGGCGCTTTCGGCGCCTCTGATCAAAAAGTGCGCAATTCTAGCGAGCGCAAGGTCGCTTGACCAGCAGAAAAGCGACGAACGCTGCGCTAAGCTTTGCGCCATTGCCTGCCGGTATCTGCGACGTATCTGCGATGCCCTGGCAGGCGTGCCAATTCTATCGGTCCGACGAGGCCGTCTGCGGGAGTGGTCGATGGTTCAGGCAAGCAGTCACGCCGAAGGCGGGCAGGGTGCGGCACGGCCGCTGAGCCTGCTGGTGGCAGCTGTTGGGGTGGTCTACGGCGATATCGGTACCAGCCCGCTGTACACCCTCAAGGAAGTCTTCTCCGGCGGTTACGGGGTGCCGGTCAACCATGATGGGGTGCTGGGCATCTTGTCGTTGATCCTCTGGTCGTTGATCTGGGTGGTGTCGGTCAAGTACGTGACCTTCATCCTACGTGCCGACAACCAGGGCGAAGGTGGCATCATGGCCCTGACCGCCTTGGCCCGGCGGGCTTCGGCGCGGTACCCGAAGTTGCGCATGCTGATGGTCGGCTGTGGCCTGATCGGCGCCTCATTGTTCTATGGCGACAGCATGATCACCCCGGCGGTGTCGGTGTTGTCGGCGGTAGAGGGGATGGGGCTGGCCTTCGATGGCATTGACCATTGGGTGGTGCCGATTGCCGTGGTGGTGCTGGTGGCGCTGTTTCTGGTGCAAAAGCACGGCACGGCGAAGATCGGCATTCTGTTCGGCCCGGTGATGGTGACCTGGTTCCTGGTCCTGGCGGCGTTGGGCCTGCATGGGGTTTCCCACAGCCCGGAAGTGCTCAGAGCCTTCAATCCGGCCTGGGCGGTGCGCTTCTTTATCGTGCATCCCGGCATGGGCGTGGCGATCCTTGGCGCGGTGGTGTTGGCGCTGACCGGTGCCGAGGCGCTGTATGCCGATATGGGCCATTTTGGCCGCAAGCCGATTGCTCGGGCTTGGTTCATCCTGGTGCTGCCGGCACTGGTGCTGAACTACTTCGGTCAGGGCGCGCTGTTGCTGCACGATCCTGAGGCAGCACGTAACCCGTTCTATCTATTGGCGCCGTCCTGGGCACTGCTGCCTTTGATCGGGCTGGCCACCCTGTCCACGGTAATCGCATCTCAAGCGGTCATTTCCGGGGCCTTCTCGCTCACCCGCCAGGCGATTCAGCTGGGCTACATCCCGCGCATGCAGATCCAGCACACCTCCAGCGATGAGCAGGGGCAGATCTATATCGGCGCAGTCAACTGGGCACTGATGGTGGCGGTCGTGCTGCTGGTGATCGGTTTCGAGTCGTCCGGCGCGCTGGCGGCAGCCTATGGCGTGGCAGTCACCGGCACCATGCTGATGACCACGCTGCTGGTTTCGACGGTGATGCTGTTGTTGTGGAAGTGGCCACCGCTGCTGGCGGTGCCGATCCTGTTGGGGTTCTTGTTGGTCGACGCGCTGTTTTTCACCGCCAACCTGCCCAAGGTCGTGCAGGGTGGCGCTTTCCCGGTGCTCGCCGGCAGCGTGCTGTTCTTGCTGATGACCACTTGGAAGCGCGGCAAGCAAATTTTGGTGGAGCGCATCGATGAGGCGGCGCTGCCGTTGCCGGTATTTATCAGCAGCATTCGTGTGCAGCCGCCGCATCGGGTCGAAGGCACGGCGGTGTTTCTGACCGCGCGGCCGGATGCAGTGCCGCACGCGCTGTTGCACAACATGCTGCACAACCAGGTACTGCATAGCCAGGTGGTGCTGCTGACGGTGGTCAGTGAGGACCGCCCGCGGGTCCCGGAACAGGAGCGCTTCGAAGTGGAGGCCTACGGCGATGGCTTCTTCCGAGTGTTGCTGCACTTTGGTTTCATGGATGAGCCGGATGTGCCCCAGGCACTGAAGCTGTGCCATCTGGAAGAGCTGGACTTCAGCCCCATGCGCACAACCTACTTCCTAAGCCGAGAGACGGTGATCGCCTCGCGGTTGGAAGGGATGGCGCGCTGGCGTGGCACGTTGTTCGCTTTCTTGTTGAAGAATGCCAACGGTAATCTGCGCTTCTTCAATTTGCCGTTGAACCGGGTGATCGAGCTTGGGACCCAGGTCGAGATTTGAACGCTGCGTGGGTTGTGTCAGTCCTGCCTTCTTCGCGGGCAAGACCGCGCCCACAAGATTCCCTATTGGAGCGGGCTTGCCCGCGAAGAGGCCTGAACTGACACAGCAGCACAGTTTTTATCCGCTTTCGATCAGTTCTGCTCTGCGACGCTCGATTTGCCCTGGCGCGTCTCGATCTCGCCGATCAAGCGCTTGGCCAGCGCCGGGTAGTTCTCATCGAAATGATGCCCGCCCGGTAGTTTCAGGCGCTCGCCGACCGCAGTGTGATCGGTACAGCCACTCTCGTCGCTTTCTTCCACACCATAGATGCACACCACCTTGGCCGCCGGCATGCGGGCCATTTCCGGCCCGGTCGGCGCTTCCTGGCCTTCCTTGCCCAACCAGCCCTCGACTTCGATCTCAAAACTGCCACTGCGGGCGAAGGCCAGCAGGATCACCGCGTCGACCCGTTGCTGGTCTTCTACTGGCAAGCGGTTGTAGATCGCTGGCAGCACATCGGCGCCGAACGAGTAGCCGGTGAGCACGAAGCGCTTGGTACCCCATTTCTGCCGATAGTGCTGCATCAACTCGGACAGGTCGGCAGCGCTTTGCTCGGGCGTCTTGTGCTGCCAGTAGTAGCGCAGGGTATCGATACCCACCACTGGGTAGCCGAGCTTGGCCATCTCGCCGGCGACATCGCGATCGAGGTCACGCCAGCCGCCGTCACCGGAAAGGAACAGGGTCACGGTATCGGTGGTTTGGCCCGCCGGCACTTCTACCACTGGGATGCTCAAGGCATTGCCGTCATGGCCGACCAGGGCTTGGGTCAGCTGGCTCTTGAGCACTTGTGGCAGGTGGATGTCGTAGTCGCTGATGCTGGTCTCGGCATTGGCCTGGTCACGCACGAAGGCGGCGCTGGCGTCGTCCGGGTTGTCGTTCCAGGCCACGTTCCAATGGCCGTGGGCAGCAGCCTTGGGCAGTGCCGGGCAGCCGGGTTGTTCGAGGTTGAAGTCAACCGAGATGGCGCGCGCCTTGTCGTCGCGTTGGCTGGCCAGCCAACGCCAGGCCTGGGCACCGCCAGGGCCGATGCCTGCCACCAGGGTGGGCGCAGCGGACAAATGGCTGATGGCCTGGTCCAGGGCCTGTTGCTGCTTGGCGCAGTCATTGGGTGGCAGGATCACTTGCACCAGTTGCGCCTCACCGGCCTGGCTCAGGTCGAGCAACTGTTTATCGCTCAGTGCCTGATCCTCAGGTACGCCGATGGCCACGCGGGCCTTGGCGTGCACACCTGGGGTGGCACGAACCAGGCTGCTGCCATCGGTCAGCGCCAGGTGCTCAATGTGCGCCTCCGGCGCTGGGCGGGTCCACAGCCAGAACCCTACTGCCGCAGCCGCCAGGGCCACCAGCAAGGCAATCAATACGTACTGCCAATAGCGTCGGATCATCAACGTTTCACCAATCCAGTCAGGCCGCCCGCGATCAGGGCGGCAGTGTCGGCCAGCGCCACCAGCGGGTCGAGCCCGGCTGGCACAGCCATGTAACGAGGTTCCCAGTCCGGCTGGAACTTGTCCTTGAAGCGCCGCAGGCCCTGGAAGTTGTAAAGCTGCTCGCCGCGCTGGAACACCATCGAACCCAGGCGTTGGGTCAAGGGGGCGCCACGCCGTGGCTGCAGACCGGAAAGCGGCACCATGCCGAGGCTGAAGCGCCCGTAGTCATGGCTTTTGTAATGCAGGATCAGGCCGATCATCATGAATTCCATGGTCAGCTTCGGCGCCTCCGGGTGCGCCCGCATCAGATCGAGGCTGGCCAGCTCGTTGCTCTGCGTTTCCAGCAAGTTGGCAAACGCTACCGGGCGACCTTGGAAGCGAATCAGGGCGATCCGAAAGTGCTGCAGGTAGTCGGGGCTGAAGCGGCCCAGAGAGAAGCCTTTCTCGCGTACGTTCTTGCCTTGCAGCCAGGCGTCGGAGATCTGCTTGAGTGCTTCAAGTGGCGCTTGGCCGGGTTCGTGTAGCTCAAGGGTCAAGCCATCACGGCCGCCGCGGTTCCAGGTGTAGCGCAGATCTTTCATCTCCTTGCCCTTGGCCTCCAGGTCGAAGCGGCGCAGGTCGACCCGCGCTTCTTCGCCGAGCTTGAGCGCGGTAAGGCCGATGTCCATGTAGAACGGCAGGTTCTCTGCGCGCACCTGGTAGAACACCGGGCGGGCGTGGTGCAGGTCGCACAGGTCGCGGAACTGCCAGATCATCTCGGCGCGCTCCTGGGCCGGGCCGATCGGGTCGTACAGGGCCACCAAGCTGCGCCCACGACGGGCATACATGATGAAAGCGTTGTCGTTGGGGTGGAACAACAGCGCCTTGTCGCCGGTCAGGGCCAGGCCACCGTCGGGCTGATCGGAGCTCAGCAGGATCTGCTTGGCGCGCTGTAGCTCGTGTTCATTGGGTAGGTGGATCACCGGCCTGGCAGTGCGCAGCAGCCAGGTCAGGACCACGAACACCAGCAGCACCGCACTGCCCATGGCTGCCCGCAGGCCGCGTGGGGCGTCGGCATCCAGGGTGAATTGCCACCATAACTGATGGCTGTAGGGAACATCTTGATAGGCAAACAGCAGCAGCCATACCGAAGCGCCCACGACGCAGGCGCTGGCAACCAGGTAGACCGGCGAGAACGGCAGCTCCAGCAAGCGGCTGGGCCGATAGAACGAGCGCCGGAACAACGCCAGCAGCGCTGCGGTAAAGGTCAGCACGCAGGCTTCTTCCCAGTCAAAGCCCTTGAGCAGCGACAGCAGCGCGCCGACCAGCAGCAGGATCGTAGTCAGCAGCCAGGCAGCAGACAGGCGCCGGCGCAGCCCTTGCGCCAGCAGCAGGCACAGTACGCCAATCAGGCTGGCGCCAAAGTGCGAGGCATCGATCAGCCGGTGCGGCACCAGGAACCCCATGTGTTCCAGGCGTGTGTCGATCTCTGGAGTGGCCCCTGAGAACAGCAGCACCACGCCAGACAGGAACACCAGGATGGCCAATACCGGCGCGGCCAGCCCTGAGGCGGCCTTGATCGCCTGCTGGGCCACCAGCAAGCGTCGCGCCTCGTTGGCCAGTAGCAGCACGCAGGCCAGCAGCAGCGGTAGCACTACATAGATCAAGCGATACAGCAGCAGGGCAGCAGCCAGTGGCGCAGCTCCCAGTTGATCGGCGAAGGCCGCCAGCAGGATGGCCTCGAACACACCGACACCACCCGGCACATGGCTGAGTACCCCAGCGGCCAAGGCCAGCAGGTAGACCAGCACAAAAGCGGCGAAGGGCGGTGCCTCGGGCAACAGCAGGTACAACACCGTGGCCGCGGCGGCGACATCTAGCGCAGTGATCAACAATTGCAGTGCCGCAAGGCGACCACTAGGCAGGCGCAAGGTGCGTCGGCCGAGCTGCACCAGCAGGCTGTCGCGCAAGGGTTGCTCGGCCAGGCGGCGGCGATACAGGCCAACCACCAGCAAGGCGGTCAGGGCCAGCACGGCGATTGCAATGCCGGCCAGCCAACCTGCCGGCATGCGCAGGGCAGTGGAGGCTGCGGGTAGATTACTCAACGTCGCCAATGCGGCCAGCGGTGGCAGGGCACAGCCCAATGATAGGCTGGCGAACACCGTCATCCGCGCAACTTCAGCAGCTCCCAGGCCTTGGCGGGCATACAGACGATAGCGCACCGACCCCCCGGAAAGCATCGACAGACCAATCGCATTGCCGATGGCGAAAGCGCTGAAGCCACCCAGCACCAGGGTACGGGCAGGCAATTGCACGCCGGCATAGCGGCTGGCCGACCATTCGTAGCCGAGCAGAATGACGAAGCCCAGCACAGTCGCCAGCAGGGCGCCGAACAGCGATTGGCTAGGCACGCTGAGCATGGCGTCATGCAGCGCGTAGATGTCCAGCTCGCTGAGCAGATGGCGACAAGCGACCAAGGCCATGCCGAACAACAGCAGGGTCAATGCCAGGCCAATCGGCTGGCGGTAGCGGCTCAGCCGTTCAACCCAGGGCAGGCGTTGGGCAGCAACCGGCAGCGCCGCAGCCAGAGGCGTTTGAGGTTCGCAGTTGTGGGCGGTCATGCAGTACCCCGGGCGGACAGCGCGAGGTAGGGGGAAGGTGCGGCCAAGTGGGAGTCCCTTTGGAAAACGTATCCAGATGTTACTCCTGACGGAGTCGCTTTCAGCCGTTTGGCACGGTTAAAGATAGTTCATCCAGGCGGGGTGCCTGCCAGAGGGGAGGGGCGGAGGAGGGGCTTGACCGTCAGGGATACAAACCCTGAAAACAACAAACCCCGCACTGCTGAAAGCAGGCGGGGTTTGTTCTGACGAATATGGTTGCGGGAGCCGGATTTGAACCGACGACCTTCGGGTTATGAGCCCGACGAGCTACCAGGCTGCTCCATCCCGCGTCAGTGGGGCGCATTCTACGGATATCCACCGCGGCGTCAAGGTTAATCTTTGATTTGCGGTAAATTTCTGTCAGGCCATTTCGTAGTCAATAAAAAAGGCCACTGTATCAACAGTGGCCTTTTCTTGAATCTGGTTGCGGGAGCTGGATTTGAACCAACGACCTTCGGGTTATGAGCCCGACGAGCTACCAAGCTGCTCCATCCCGCGTCAGTGGGGTGCACTATACGGACATCTGCCGCAGAGTCAAACGTTAACCTTTGATTTCTCTAGATTTATTTCAGGTTGAGTTTTTTGCAGACAATGAAAAAGGCCACTGTCTAGACAGTGGCCTTTTTCTGAATCTGGTTGCGGGAGCCGGATTTGAACCGACGACCTTCGGGTTATGAGCCCGACGAGCTACCAGGCTGCTCCATCCCGCGCCTGTTGAGATGAATTCTACGGTTTTGCGCCGCATAGTCAAGCTATTTCTGGGGAAATTTCTTTTCCGTTCAATCTGTTAGCGCCTGGATTGGCCCTGCGGGGCAGTAACGGCGGGGCTTGCAGGCCGATTATCGAGAGTGACACGGTGTGGCTGTTTCACTGTAGGGCGCTTACGGTAATATCTGTATGAATTTACAGTGCTAACGGTCATCCATGTCCCTGCGCAAGATCATCCACATCGACTGCGACTGCTTTTACGCAGCCATCGAGATGCGTGACGACCCCACTCTGGCCGGTCGGCCGATGGCGGTGGGTGGCTCGGCAGATCGTCGCGGGGTGATCGCCACTTGCAACTACGAGGCGCGGGCCTATGGCGTGCGCTCTGCCATGTCGTCACGTCATGCGCTCAAGCTGTGCCCAGACCTGCTAATCGTCAAGCCGCGCTTTGAGGCCTACCGCGAGGCCTCACGCGAAATTCATGCGATTTTCCGCGATTACACCGAGCTGATCGAACCGCTGTCGCTGGATGAGGCCTATCTGGATGTCAGTGATAGCCAATGGTTTGCCGGCAGTGCCACGCGGATCGCCGAAGATATTCGTCGACGGGTGGCCAAGACCTTGCACATCACCGTCTCGGCGGGCGTTGCGCCGAACAAGTTTCTGGCCAAGATTGCCAGTGACTGGCGCAAACCCAATGGCCTGTTTGTCATCACCCCGGGTGAAGTCGAGGCTTTTGTGGCGGCCTTGCCGGTTGCGCGGTTGCATGGAGTGGGCAAGGTCACCGCCGATAAGCTGACGCGGTTGGGCATCGATACCTGCATGGACATGCGCGACTGGTCAAAGCTGGCCCTGGTGCGCGAGTTCGGCAGTTTTGGCGAGCGGTTGTGGGGGCTGGCGCGGGGCATAGATGAGCGCGTGGTGCACAACGACAGCCGCCGGCAGTCGGTCAGCGTCGAGAACACCTACGATACCGATCTTCCGGACTTGAACACTTGCCTGGAGAAGCTACCGGCGCTGCTGGACAGTCTCAATGAGCGGATTGCGCGCATGGACAGTAGCTACAAGGCGGACAAACCCTTCGTGAAGGTCAAGTTTCACGATTTCAGCCAGACCACCCTGGAGCAGGCCGGGGCGGGGCGCGATCTGGAAAGTTATCGGCAGTTGCTCAGCCAGGCATTCGCTCGCGGTGGCAAGCCGGT
This sequence comes from Pseudomonas sp. Je.1.5.c, assembly GCF_051129895.1. Classification (NCBI taxonomy): domain Bacteria; kingdom Pseudomonadati; phylum Pseudomonadota; class Gammaproteobacteria; order Pseudomonadales; family Pseudomonadaceae; genus Pseudomonas; species Pseudomonas sp. Je.1.5.c. Next base: position 132,060 of record NZ_JBCPSP010000003.1, on the reverse strand, counting down.
GAGGTTGTTGGGGGTGGGGGTGCGGTTAAGGGATTTGCGTGGGGCGCATGAGCAGTTGGAGCTCTTCCCTGGCTGCTGAAATCAGCAGTACTGGGGCCGCAAAGCGGCCCCAGGATTTTGGATCTTTACTGGACCCCAGGATCCGCCACAAGCCGGCCGGTCTGCTTGGTCAGCGCCTGTAAAAACTCCTGCTGCAGCTCCGGATCGTTGCGCGTCAGCTCGATCAGGCTCTGCTCCAGTTCACTGGCTTCCTCTTCCAGGCCCAGCTCAGACAGACGCTTGACCCGGTGCACCCATTGGCCGACTTCATCGTCCTCAAGGTCATCGAAGATCAGGTGGTGGGCCTCCAGCAGCTTGCTGCGCAGATTGCCGCTGACCAGCAGGCTGGCGTCGCCGCGAATCCCGTTGTCCTCATCGACCACTTGCAAGTGCAAGGTGCCGACGCGGCTGAGATTCTGCTCGGAGAATGGCGTATCCAACAGGTTCAGGCGCAGTACGCCGTTGCGGTCGGTCGTCAGCTCATGGCTGGCTTTGCCAGCCTTGACCTCGACCAGGCGTTCGCTCCAGGGCAGGCTGGTGGACTCTTCGCGCTTGGCTTTCTCCACCTCGCTGATACCCGCCAGGTTCTGCTGCGCGCGGCCATTGGACTGCACGTTCATGAACGGGTTGAGCCCGGCCACGCCGTAGCTCAGCCAGTCATGGGTGACGCTGTCCGGCAGATTGCCCAGGGCGAACACATTGACCACGTTGGCGCCTACACCTGCAACTACCGCCACCGCACCCAGCGGGATCTCGTAGATCTCCCGCCAAGGCTGGTAGGGGGTATAGCGGTCGTAACGGCGGGTCACTTCGAACTCGGTGACTTCGAAGCGCTGCTGCTCGTGGACGCGTACTCGTCGCTGGGGCAGCTCCATCACCTTGGGCTCGCCGACGTCGATCTGCAGACTGTGTTCGAGCAGCTTGCGCTCGACGCGTTCCTCATGCTCGCTGCGCTGGGACATCTGGTTGGCGCAGCCGCTGACGAACAGGGCGCCGCACAGTGCGGCGCCCCCCAGGGTAATGGTACTTCGCTTGTACATGATCACTCGCGCATTGGGCTATCAGCGACGGATGCGGGCTTGCAGGAAGGTCAGCACGTCATTGAGCGGCAGAGGCTGGGCTTCCTGCTCAGTGCGGTGCTTGTACTCCAGGTTGCCCTCGGCCAGGCCGCGGTCGCTGACCACGATCCGGTGTGGAATGCCGATCAATTCCATGTCGGCGAACTTGATGCCCGGGCTGGTCTTCTTGTCACGGTCGTCCAGCAGTACTTCGAAACCTGCAGCGGTCAGTTCGGCGTACAGCTTGTCGGTTGCCTCGCGAACCTGCTCGGTCTCGTAGCGCAGCGGTACCAGGGCAATCTGGAAGGGCGCCAAGGTGTCGCTCCAAATGATGCCTTTATCATCGAAGTTCTGCTCGATGGCAGCAGCGACCACGCGCGACACGCCAATGCCGTAGCAGCCCATCGAGAGCACGACTGGCTTGCCGTTTTCACCCAGTACCTGGCACTTGAGCGCCTCGCTGTACTTGGTGCCGAGCTGGAAGATGTGGCCCACTTCGATGCCGCGCTTGATCACCAGGGTGCCCTGGCCATCTGGGCTTGGGTCGCCGGCAACCACGTTGCGCAGGTCGGCCACTTGTGGAACGGGCAGGTCACGTTCCCAGTTGACGCCGAAGTAGTGCTTGTCGTCGATGTTGGCGCCGATGCCAAAGTCGCTCATCAGGGCGACCGAACGGTCGATGATGCATTCCAGCGGCAGGTTCAGCGGGCCCAGCGAGCCTGCGCCGGCGCCAATGGCGTCACGCAGTTCGGCATCGGTAGCCATGACCAGCGGATCTGCGACCTGCTCAAGCTTGGCGGCCTTGATTTCGTTGAGCTCGTGGTCGCCACGTACCACCAGGGCGATCAGCTTGCCTTCTTCGGCGCCGCGCACGATCAGGGTCTTGACGGTCTTCTCGATTGCCAGGTTGTAGTTCTCGACCAACTGGGCGATGGTCTTGGCGTCCGGGGTGTCGACCAGGCGCAGCTCCTCGGTAGGGGCAGGACGCACGGTTTCACGCGGGATGGCCTCGGCCTTCTCGATGTTGGCGGCGTAGTCGGAGGTGTCGCTGAAGATCACGTCGTCTTCGCCGGAGGAGGCCAGCACGTGGAATTCGTGCGAGTAGCTGCCACCGATGGAGCCGGTGTCGGCCTGCACCGGACGGAAATCCAGGCCCAGGCGGGTGAAGATGTTGCAGTACGCCTGGTGCATGCGGTCGTAGGTTTCCTGCAGGGAAGCCTGGTCGGCATGGAACGAGTAGGCGTCCTTCATGATGAATTCGCGGCCGCGCATCAGGCCAAAGCGTGGACGGATTTCGTCACGGAACTTGGTCTGGATCTGGTACATGTTCAGCGGCAGCTGTTTATAGCTGGAGAGCTCGTTGCGGGCCAGGTCAGTGATGACCTCTTCGTGGGTCGGGCCGACGCAGAACTCACGGCCGTGACGGTCCTTGAGGCGCAGCAGCTCAGGGCCGTATTGCTCCCAGCGGCCGGATTCCTGCCACAGTTCGGCAGGCTGGATGCTCGGCATCAGCACTTCCAGGGCGCCAGCAGCGTTCATTTCTTCGCGCACCACGGCTTCGACCTTGCGCATTACCCGCAGGCCCATCGGCAGCCAGGTGTACAGGCCGGAGGCCAGCTTGCGGATCATGCCGGCACGCAGCATGAGCTGGTGGCTGATGACCACTGCATCTGCAGGGGTTTCTTTCTGGGTGGCGAGCAAATATTGACTGGTGCGCATGGGGAGCCGTGTCGATTGCCTAAGACGTTGAAATGACCCCGCATTCTACGGGGGCGAAACGAAAGCGTACAGGATGCCCCAGAGCGGGGCGCTTGTCAGCCAAGAAAAAGCCCGGCGTGATCGCCGGGCTTTTTCAAGTGCGGGGCACTGCAAGCCAGGCTTACAGGATGCTCAGCGGGTACTCGACGATCAGACGCAGTTCGTCGATCGAGCTCGAACCGTAGTAGACGCCATCGCTGGAGCGGTAGGTGGCTTGACGGACACGGAAGCTCAGGTCCTTGGCAGGGCCTTCCTGCAGGACGTATTTCACGTCGATGTCGCGTTCCCATTCCTTGCCGTTGTTGGTGGTCTCGGTGGTTGCACCGGTACCACGGGCGTAGCGGGTCATGAAGGTCAGGCCAGGGATGCCGAACTCGGCGAAGTTCAGGTCGTAGCGAGCCTGCCAGGATTTCTCGTCTTCGGCGTTGAAGTCGGAGCGCGCGATGGAGTTGGCCAGGAACACGGTGCCGCCGCCGTCGATGCCGTAGGCATAGTCACCGTCGCCGCTGACTTTCTGGTAGGCCAGGGTGAAGGTGTGGGCGCCGATGTTGTAGGCCGCCGACAGGCTTGCTGCGATGTTGTCCAGATCACGGCTGCCATCGGCCTTGGCAACTGCGGCGCCGGTACGGTTGTCGCCGATCGATTTGGTGTCATAGATGTTGAAGTCGAACACCAGGCCCTGATTGTCGCTGATCGGCAGCGCCCAGTTGATGTTGCCGTACCACTTGCGGAAGTGATCTTCCACGCGCGAGTAGTACAGGCTGGTGCTCAGGCTGTCAGTCACGGCATAGGTGCCACCGAAGACGTTGGCTTCGGTCAGGCCTGGGTTCTTGATGCCAGTAGTGCGGTTCTTGCCGCCGATGCTGTCCTTATAGGATTGGGCTTGGGCGTTCAGGCGAGTGAAGTGACCCGCGTTCAGCTCGAGGCCTTTGATTTCCTTGCTGGTCAGCAAGAAGCCTTCGGCAACTTCTGGCAGCAGGCGGCTATCGTCGGTAGCGAAGACTGGCAGTGCGGTGAACTGGCCACCGTACTTGAGAGTGGTGTCGGAAATACGCAGTTTTACTGCACCGTGCGCTTCGGAGTAGTCATCTTGCGAACGACCATCGGAGCCAGTCGGGAACAGGCCGGTGCCCGAGGTGCCCTTGCCGCCATCCAATTTCAGGCCCAGCAGGCCGATAGCATCAAAGCCTACGCCGACAGTGCCTTGGGTGAAGCCGGACTCGAACGTACCGATGAAGCCTTGGCCCCATTCGGCGCTACGGCTCTTGTCGTCGTCGTTGTTACGGAAGTCACGGCTGAAGTACAGGTTACGCAGTTTTACACCCAGTTGGCTGTCTTCGACAAAGCCTTTGGATTCATCTTGCGAAGAGGCGATGGCCATCTGCGAGGTCCCTGCCGCAACGGCCAGGGCGATCATGCTCCACTTCATCACGCGCATCGTGATTTGCTCCTTTGGTTTTTAGGAAGAGTACCGCTGCGCCCAAGAGTTTTAGTTATATGGGGCAGCTCTTTCTTGTTATGTCGGCGAAAATGTATATCACGCTGACTGATCTTGGCGATATGTAAAAAGCAACTTTTCAGAAACTTTATAACGGGTCGCTTTTGGTTAATTCCTTGTCGCAAATCACGTCCCGAATCAGGGACGTCCACCCCAGCGTTGCTTCAATCGCCGTTACGAATGTGTAAAGAACACACTCAAGCTTTGAAACTCCCTGGTTTTCCAATGCCGCTGTTGTTATTTGTCGCGTCCACCCGCCCAATGCAGGTGTCGTGCCGACATGGCGGAAATGGAATGCAACAAGCGTGCTCAATTTCACACGGCCTTGATGAAATTTTCACATTCACCCGTGGTGGCGGGGGAGAACTGCCGGAAACACGGGGGCGTGACTGTCTGATGGTGTGCCAGTAATACTGGCGAAGTGAAACTGTAAGGCTGCTAACTAACTCAATGTGTTACCGCAAACTGTTCACGCTGAGTAGTTTTAGTGTGAATGAGTCCTGTTTGCTGAATTTTTTGGCTTCATTTTGGTGCGAAAAGTAGCGCTGTGTTACCGGCTTGGGGCTCGCAATCGTGTGGCGTGAACCAAAACCGTGCTCAAGCGCCCCTGTGGGCGGCATTTCATGCCAGCGCAAGCGAAGCAGGGTATCCTTCGCCCATCAATGCCCGTGATCTACGGGCTGCGCTATTAAAGAAGGAGCGTTGCCGTGTTCGTCCTGGATTCGCGTCTGCAGCAGGATTCCCTGGTCCTGGGAAATTTTCCGCTGTGCCAGCTGTTGCTCAGCAAGGATGCCAACTACCCGTGGTTCATTCTGGTCCCACGCCAAGCCGGGATCAGCGAGCTGTTCGACCTGAGTGAAGCCGACCAGCAGTTGCTCTGGCAGGAAACCAACTACCTGGCCGGTGCGCTCAAGTCGGCGTTCAAGGCTGACAAGATGAACGTTGCCACCCTGGGTAATGTGGTCAGCCAACTGCACATGCATGTGATCGTGCGCCGCCACGACGATGCCGCATGGCCGGTGCCAGTGTGGGGCAAGGTACCTGCGCTCGAGTACCGTCAGGAGCAGTTGGATGACATCCGTCAGCGCCTGCGTTCGGTGTTGGACGCCAGCTACAAGGAGGCTTGAAGGTATGTCGCTGGAATCGCAGATCATCGACCTGGAAACCCGCATGGCGTTTCAGGACGACACCATCCAGGCGCTCAATGATGTGGTGGTCGAGCAGGGGCGGGTGATCGATCGCCTGCAGTTGCAGATGGCCGAGCTGATCAAGCGCTACGAGGAAATGGTCGGGCAGTACGGCAGCGAGGGGGAGGAGGCGCCCCCACCTCATTATTGAGGCTGCGGGACTTGCGGGAGCATGGCTCCCGCAAGGTAGACCCGATCAGCGGCGAGAAACCGCGATCACATCTTCGGCCTGCAGGCCTTTGTCGCGGTGCATGACCGAGAACTCCACGCGCTGGCCTTCGACCAGGACCCGGTGGCCCTCGCCACGAATGGCGCGAAAGTGCACGAAGATATCGTCACCGGAGTCGCGGGAAATAAAACCAAACCCCTTGGACGTGTTGAACCACTTGACGGTGCCGGTATCGCGCTTGCCTGCATCTTGCGTGCTGCTGGCGCTGGCGCGAGCTTTCTTGGGGCTGCGGGCAAAGCCTGCGCCCAGGTGCAGGGCGATGGCCAGGGCGGCGCAGAGCAGGGCGGGTAGATCACCCAGCTCCGGGCGTGCTAGCAGGGTCACGGTTTGCAGGATCACCGCGACCACCAGCAGGGCGCTGGCCAGGTGTTGCAGCTGTTGGCGCGCGCCTCTGTAGTACAACGGCACCACCGGTGCCAGAAGCAGGTTAAGCAGGCCGAGCAAGGCCAGGTAGATGGCCTGCGGTTGCTGCAGGAAAGGTATTGCTTCGGTTTTCAGGCTGGGTATGAGCGACAGCAGCAAAGCTGCAACGCCCGTCACCAGATGGACGATCTTGAACATTTGGTTAGGCTCACATTGATAAGGCCGATCACAGGAAGAGCTGTCAGCGCGGTGCGCAGGAGATAGAAAGCGCGGTCACGCGGCTGGCCAGCCTATGCACCCGGCATTTACAGTCCGCACGGGTGGCACGCTGCCTATTTAACAGCAAAGGCGCAGGCTTCTCAAACCGAGGGGCGGGCGAGCTGATGAGTTGCCGTAGGTCACATGCACGCTGGGGCAAGTCTTGTTACAGTGTGGATCGCCCGCTTGACTCATCAAGCCTTATGGAAAGGGGAACTTCATGGCAATCGATATCGGTATCAGTGAAGAAGATCGCAAGTCCATCGTAGATGGGCTATCCCGCCTGTTGTCGGATACCTATGTGCTGTATCTGAAAACCCATAACTTTCATTGGAACGTGACCGGCCCATCGTTTCGTACCCTGCACCTGATGTTCGAAGAGCAGTACAACGAACTGGCCCTGGCCGTGGACTCCATCGCCGAGCGAATTCGTGCACTGGGCTTCCCAGCGCCTGGCTCCTACGCATTCTACGCACGTCACTCCTCGATCAAGGAGGAGGAAGGCGTACCCCCTGCCGATGAAATGATCCGCCAGCTGGTCGAAGGGCAAGAGGCGGTCACGCGTACCGCGCGCAGTATCTTCCCAGTGGTCGACAAGGTCAGTGACGAGCCGACCGCGGACCTTCTGACCCAGCGCATGCAGGTGCACGAAAAAACCGCTTGGATGCTGCGAGTGCTGCTCGAGGGTAAGTGACTCCCTATTGATTCGCTGAACCCAGCCCGGCTGCGCCTCGCGTTGCCGGGCTTTTTGTTTCCTCAAGGAAGGCTTTGCCGCTGCTTTTCAACTCCGTTGCAGCGCTTCATTGGACGCCATGTCCACGTGTTCTGGCGCATGGGCAGTTCTTTTGGCGATGGAGTGAAAACAATGGAAATGGAAATCAGTGGGCCACGTGGCAAGCGCAATGCTAGCCAGGGTGGGTGTCTAGGCAAGCAGTGCATAGACCCTTTTGGCGCAGACTTCGACATGGCCCAGGTGCGGCCGGTATCGCGCTCGGTGCGGCTCAACGGCTTTGCTACCTGCTTGCGCCTGGAGCAGGTCTACTGGCGAATTCTGCAACGAATCGCCGAAGCCAATGGTTGCTCGGTCAGTGCGATATTGTCCTACGTGGATCGCCAGGTGCACTTGCGTCAGGGTGGGGTGAGGAACTTCAGTGGTCTGATCCGGGTGATTTGTGTAGCCTGGCTGCTTGATCCACCAACCACGCATTGATCGCCGGGCGGGCTGCACAGCACTCTCTAACCATATATAATCGCGGTTTTTGCTGCCCTGGCAGCCAGCGTTGTGGTTGACGAGAGACACCCATGCCACTTTATGACTATCAATGTGCAGCCTGTGAACACCAGTTCGAAGCGCTGCAGAAGATCAGCGCCGCGCCGCTGACCGATTGCCCGGCCTGTCAGGCGCCGGCATTGAAAAAGCTGCTGTCGGTACCCGGTTTTCGCCTGAGCGGCACGGGCTGGTATGAAACCGACTTCAAGACCGGGGCGAAAAAGAATCTGGCCGGCGGCGACAAGGCCGACTGAGTTGAATTGCAACGTCCGGGTCTTGCACTATTAGGGTTTGCACGAAAAATCACCGATCTGGTTTTTTTCGTACAAACCCTAAGCCCCTTTGGGCGGCCAAGGCCTCCTTGAATACACGAATCACGAGAAGCGAACCACCATCATGATGCGCAGCCATTATTGCGGCCAACTGAACGAGAGCCTGGACGGCCAGGAAGTCACCCTTTGCGGCTGGGTCCATCGTCGCCGCGACCACGGCGGGGTGATTTTCCTCGACATCCGTGATCGCGAAGGCATGGCCCAGGTCGTGTTCGATCCGGATCGCGCCGAGACCTTCGCCGCCGCTGACCGCGTGCGCAGCGAGTATGTGGTGCAGATCACCGGCAAGGTGCGCAAGCGTCCTGAAGGTGCGGTCAACGCCAACATGGCGTCCGGCGGTATCGAAGTGCTGGGCTATGAGCTGACCGTGCTCAACGAAGCCGAGACTCCGCCGTTCCCGCTGAACGAATACTCCGACGTGGGCGAAGAAACCCGCCTGCGCTACCGCTTCATCGACCTGCGTCGCCCAGAAATGGCCGACAAGCTGCGTCTGCGTTCGCGCATCACCAGCAGCATCCGTCGCTTCCTCGACGAGAACGGCTTCCTCGACGTCGAGACGCCGATCCTGACCCGTGCCACCCCAGAAGGCGCGCGCGACTACCTGGTGCCAAGCCGTACCCACGCCGGTAGCTTCTTCGCCCTGCCGCAATCGCCACAGCTGTTCAAGCAGCTGCTGATGGTGGCCGGCTTCGATCGCTACTACCAGATCGCCAAGTGCTTCCGCGACGAAGACCTGCGTGCCGACCGCCAGCCGGAATTCACCCAGATCGACATCGAGACCAGCTTCCTCGACGAGTCCGAGATCATGGGGCTGACCGAGAGCATGATCCGCAAGCTGTTCAAGGAAGTGCTGGACCTGGAATTCGGTGAGTTCCCGCACATGACCTTCGAAGAGGCCATGCGTCGTTATGGTTCCGACAAGCCGGACCTGCGTAACCCGCTGGAACTGGTTGACGTTGCCGACCAGCTCAAGGATGTCGACTTCAAGGTCTTCGCCGGCCCCGCCAACGATCCCAAGTGCCGGGTTACCGCCCTGCGCCTGCCAGGCGGCGCCAGCATGCCGCGCAGCAAGATCGACGAATACACCAAGTTCGTCGGCATCTATGGTGCCAAGGGCCTGGCGTACATCAAGGTCAACGAGCGCGCCAAAGGCGTTGAAGGCCTGCAGTCGCCGATCGTCAAGAACATCCCTGAGGCCAACCTCAACGTGATCCTCGATCGCGTTGGCGCGGTTGACGGCGACATCGTGTTCTTCGGTGCCGACAAGTTCAAGATCGTCAGCGAGGCCCTGGGCGCCCTGCGCATCAAGGTCGGCAACGACTTCAACCTGCACACCTGCGAGTGGGCGCCGATGTGGGTTGTCGACTTCCCGATGTTCGAAGAGAACGAAGACGGCAGCTTCACCGCACTGCACCACCCGTTCACTGCGCCGAAATGCTCGCCGCAAGAGCTGGAGGCCAACCCGGCCACCGCGCTGTCGCGTGCCTACGACATGGTGCTCAACGGCACTGAGCTGGGCGGCGGTTCGATCCGTATCCACCGCAAAGAGATGCAGCAGGCAGTATTCCGCCTGCTGGGTATCGAAGCGGCGGAGCAGGAAGAGAAGTTCGGCTTCCTGCTCGACGCCCTGAAGTTCGGCGCACCGCCACACGGCGGCCTGGCCTTCGGTCTGGATCGCCTGGTCATGCTGATGACTGGCGCCCAGTCGATCCGTGAAGTGATCGCGTTCCCGAAAACCCAGAGCGCCGCGTGCGTCATGACCCAGGCCCCAGGTCTGGTCGATGCCAAGGCCCTGCGCGAGCTGCACATCCGTCTGCGCGAGCAGACCAAGGTCGAGTAAGCGCGACCGGGGTGCATCTGCAAGGGTGCACCCCCGCGCTACGGCGCAGATTTCTTCGCGTTCCGCCCTTCGGGGCGGAACCTGTTTCTGTTTCAAGGATTTGGAGTCGTTATGGCTGGTCATTCCAAGTGGGCGAACATCAAGCACCGCAAAGAGCGCCAGGATGCCAAGAGAGGCAAGGTTTTCACCAAGTGGATCCGCGAGCTGACCGTCGCCGCCAAGCAGGGCGGTCCAGATCCTGCGTCCAACCCGCGTCTGCGCCTGGCTCTGGACAAGGCGCTTGGCGCCAACATGAGTCGCGACATCATCGATCGGGCGGTTGCGCGCGGGGCGGGCACCAACGAAAGCGATAACGTCGAAGAGCTCAGCTACGAAGGTTACGGCCCGGGTGGCGTGGCAATCATGGTCGAAGCCATGACCGACAACCGCAACCGCACCGCCGCAGCCGTGCGCCATGCCTTCACCAAGTGCGGCGGCAATCTCGGCACTGACGGCTCTGTCGCCTATCTGTTCGAGCGCAAGGGGCAGATCAGCTTCGACGCCAGCGTGGATGAGGATGCGTTGATGGAAGCGGCCATGGAAGCCGATGCCGATGACGTAGTCAGCAACGACGACGGTTCGTTCGACGTGTTTACCTCCTTCAACAGCTTCTATGCGGTGCGTAACGCCCTGGAAGAAGCCGGCTTCAAGGCCGCCGACGCCGAGATCGTCATGCAGCCGACCACCAGTGCCGAGTTGGACCTCGATGGTGCGCAGAAGGTACTCAAGCTGATCGACATGCTTGAAGACCTGGATGACGTGCAGAACGTCTACTCCAATGCGCAGATCTCTGACGAGATCATGGAGCAGCTGGGTTAAGGTAGTGCGCAGGTAACGCTTCAGGCGCCTGTGCCGCCCTCATCGCGGGGCACAGGCCGCGCTTCACTCTTCAAGTGGCGCTTTCGCGCCCAATTCATGCAGGCGTTATGACTCTGATTTTAGGTATCGACCCCGGCTCGCGAATCACCGGTTTCGGCGTGGTACGCCAGACCGCGCGTGGTTGCGAGTACGTGGCATCGGGCTGTATCCGCACCGGTGCCGGCGAGTTGCCTGAGCGTCTGCAGATCGTATTTCGCGGTGTCAGCGAGATCATCCAGCAGCATGGCCCGGTAACAATGGGCATCGAACGGGTGTTCATGGCGCGCAATCCCGACTCGGCGCTCAAGCTTGGCCAGGCCCGGGGCGCGGCAATCGTCGCGGCGGTCGAGGCGGGCCTGGAGATCGCCGAGTACAGCGCAACCCAGGTCAAGCAGGCAGTGGCCGGGACCGGCGGGGCGAATAAAGAGCAGGTCATGCTGATGGTCATGCACCTGCTCAAGCTGACGCAAAAACCGCAGATCGACGCCTCCGATGCCCTGGCCATCGCCTTGTGCCATGCCCACACCCGCTCCAGCCTGATCCCCCACGGCTTGACTACCGCGCGGCGACGCGGCGGGCGCTTGCGTCTGTAGCCGCTTCATGCGCTGATACACATTTTGTCCGGGTGAGACGTTCACCCGGCGCATTTGCTGATAGGGTTGACCGGTCGCTGACCGGCACCCCAGAGGAAGGATCGGAACGTGATTGGACGTTTGCGTGGCACCCTGGCGGAAAAACAACCGCCGCACCTGATTATCGACGTCAATGGCCTGGGCTATGAGCTTGAAGTGCCAATGACCACCTTGTACCGCTTGCCCAAGGTCGGCGAGCCGGTGACCTTGCACACCCATCTGGTGGTGCGTGAGGACGCTCACCTGCTCTATGGCTTCGCCGAACGCCGTGAGCGCGAGCTGTTCCGTGAGTTGATCCGCCTTAACGGCGTCGGCCCCAAGCTTGCGCTGGCGCTGATGTCCGGTCTTGAAGTAAACGATCTGATCCGCTGCGTACAGGCCCAGGACGCTTCGGCGTTGGTGCGTGTGCCGGGGGTCGGCAAGAAGACCGCCGAGCGTCTGCTGGTCGAACTCAAGGACCGCTTCAAGGCCTGGGAAACCTCCCCCGCCATGTTCACCCTGGTGTCCGATGGCCCAGCTCCGGTCGGCAGCGCCTCCACTGCCGAGGCCGATGCGGTCAGCGCCCTGGTTTCGCTGGGTTACAAGCCTCAGGAAGCGAGCAAGGCAGTGTCGGCAATCAAAGACAAGGCCGGCATGAGCAGCGAAGACCTGATCCGCAGCAGCCTTAAAGGGATGATTAGCAAGTGATCGAAACCGACCGCCTGATCGCCGCCTCCGGACGCGACCGCGAAGAGGTCCAGGACCGCGCGATTCGCCCGCTGAGCCTGGATGAGTACATCGGCCAGCCGGTGGTGCGCGAGCAGATGGCACTGTTCATCCAGGCCGCGCGCGGTCGCAGCGAGTCGCTGGACCATACCTTGATCTTCGGCCCGCCGGGCCTGGGCAAGACCACCCTGGCCAACATCATCGCCCAGGAAATGGGCGTATCGGTGAAAAGCACCTCGGGGCCGATTCTTGAGCGTCCGGGTGACTTGGCAGCGATGCTGACCAATCTTGAGCCACATGATGTGCTGTTCATCGACGAGATTCATCGGCTGTCGCCGATCGTCGAGGAAGTGCTGTACCCGGCCATGGAAGATTTCCAGCTCGACATCATGATCGGCGAAGGTCCGGCAGCGCGCTCGATCAAGCTCGACTTGCCGCCATTCACCCTGGTTGGCGCGACCACCCGTGCCGGCATGCTCACCAATCCCTTGCGCGACCGCTTCGGCATCGTTCAGCGCCTGGAGTTCTACAGCGACAAAGACCTGGCCACCATCGTCAGCCGCTCGGCGGGCATCCTTGGCCTGGTGATCGATGCCCAGGGCGCCTTTGAAATCGCCCGCCGTGCCCGTGGCACGCCACGCATCGCCAACCGCCTGCTGCGCCGTGTGCGCGACTACGCCGAAGTGCGCGGCAAGGGCGAAATCACCAAGGCGGTGGCGGATCTGGCGTTGAACCTGCTGGATGTCGACGAGCGCGGCTTCGATCATTCCGACCGCCGCCTGCTGCTGACCATGATCGAGAAGTTCGACGGTGGTCCGGTGGGGGTCGACAACCTGGCGGCAGCGATCAGCGAAGAGCGGCACACCATCGAAGACGTGCTCGAACCCTACCTGATCCAGCAGGGCTACATCATGCGCACTCCGCGTGGGCGAGTGGTCACCCGGCATGCCTACCTGCACTTTGGCCTGAACATTCCTGGGCGATTGGGCGAGGGCGCTGACTTTTCTGATTCTGCCGATGAATGACAGATCAAACCGGGCTTTTTGTGGTCTCATCGCTGGCATGCTGATGGCGCGCTGGCAATACGACATTATCGATGAAAAAACAGTTGCCGGGGCGGATTGGCAAGCTGAGGAGTAAGCACTAGAGTATGCGCGCGCAAAATCAGCTGGAATCGTTCGCACACCGCTGTCGCGTCTATTACGAAGATACCGACGCAGGTGGCGTGGTGTATTACGTCAACTACCTGAAATTCATGGAGCGTGCGCGCACCGAGCGGCTGCGACACCTGGGCTTTTCCCAGCATCAACTGGCCGGGCAGAACCTGTTGTTCGTGGTGCATTCCAGCGAGGCGCGCTATCACGCGCCGGCCCGTCTGGACGACGAACTGCGAGTCACCGCGCAAGTAACTGAATTGAATCGCGCCAGCCTGCGTTTCGTGCAGCAGGTCTGGCGAGAAAAAGATGCAACGCTGCTCTGTGAGGGGCAGTTCCTGGTGGCCGCCGTGCGCGCCGACACTTTCAAACCCCGGGCCATCCCCCCAGAGCTGCGCGACGCTTTCCTGGCGGACGGCACGGGTACTCAATCGATTGCAGGAGAATAAGCGTGGAAGCTAACGTCGTCGACCATACCTCCATGTGGAGTCTGGTCAGCAATGCCAGCGTGGTAGTACAGCTGGTAATGCTGACCCTGGTGGCCGCCTCGGTCACCTCATGGATCATGATCTTCCAGCGCAGCACCATGCTGCGCGCCGGTCGTCGTGCGCTGGATGCCTTCGAGGAGCGTTTCTGGTCGGGCATCGACCTGTCCAAGCTGTACCGCCAGGCGGGCAGCAACCCGGACCCGGATTCGGGTGTCGAGCAGGTCTTCCGGGCCGGTTTCAAAGAGTTCTCGCGCCTGCGCCAGCAGCCCGGTGTCGATCCGGATGCGGTCATGGAAGGCGTTGGCCGGGCCATGCGCGTGGCGATCTCGCGTGAGGAAGAAAAGCTTGAGCAAAGCCTGCCATTCCTCGCCACCGTCGGTTCGACCAGCCCGTACATCGGCCTGTTCGGTACCGTCTGGGGCATCATGAACTCCTTCCGCGGCCTGGCTTCGGCGCAACAGGCAACCCTGGCCACTGTAGCGCCAGGCATCGCCGAGGCCCTGATCGCCACCGCGATCGGCCTGTTCGCCGCGATCCCGGCGGTCATCGCCTACAACCGTTTCGCCGCGCGCAGCGAAGTGCTGATCGGTCGTTACTACACCTTCGCCGACGAGTTCCAGGCGATCCTGCACCGCAAAGTGCACACCAGCGAAGAGTAATCAGGTAGAAACCCATGGCCCGAGTTCGCCACAAACGCAAGCCGGTCGCCGAGATGAACGTGGTGCCTTACATCGACGTGATGCTGGTGCTGCTGGTCATCTTCATGGTGACGGCTCCCATGCTCAACCAGGGGGTGAAGGTCGACCTGCCCAAGGTTTCCAGCGAAGCCCTGCCGCAGGACAACAACGTCCAGATCCTCACTATCTCGATCAAAGCCGACAAGACCTACTACTGGAACCTTGGCAGCGAGGTCGACACCGACAAGCAGATGGACAAGGCCATGACCTTGCCGGACATGACCAGCGCCGTGACCAAGATCATCGCCGCCGGTCGTGACCAGGGCAAGCAGACCCAGGTCTTCATTCGTGGCGACAAGGCTGTCGACTACGGCGCGGTCATGGGTGCCATGGGCGGGTTGCAGAAGGCCGGTGTCGGTAACGTTGGCCTGATTACCGAGGCGCCCTGATGCAGCAGCGAGAGCCATCCGCCTCGGAAAGCTACTTCTGGCCCAGTGTCTGGGCCATCGGCCTGCACGTGCTGGTGTTCGCGCTGCTGTTCGTCAGCTTCGCCATGACTCCGGAGCTGCCACCGTCCAAGCCGATCGTCCAGGCTACCCTGTATCAGCTCAAGTCCAAGAGCCAGGCGACTACCCAGACCAATCAGAAGATTGCCGGGGAGGCGAAGAAAACCGCCTCGCGCCAGACCGAAGTCGAGCAGCTTGAGCAGAAGAAGGTCGAGCAGGAGGCCGTGAAGGCCGCGGAACAAAAGAAAGCCGATGCGGCTCAAAAGGCCGAGGAGGCTCGCGAAGCCGCCGAAGCGAAGAAAGCCGAGGAAGCGGCCAAGACCGCCGAAGCCAAGAAGGCCGCCGAGGCCAAGAAAGCCGAAGAAGCCAAGAAGGCCGCTGAAAAGCAGCAGGCCGACATCGCCAAGAAAAAAGCCGAAGACGAGGCCAAGAAAAAGGCCGAGGAAGAAGCCAAAAAAGCGGCAGCTGAGGAGGCGAAGAAAAAAGCCGCCGAAGACGCCAAGAAAAAAGCAGCCGAGGACGCCAAGAAGAAAGCGGCGGCCGAGGATGCGAAGAAGAAGGCAGCTGAAGAGGCCAAGAAAAAGGCCGCGGCAGACGCCCAGAAGAAGAAAGCACAGGAAGCAGCCCGCAAGGCGGCAGAAGACAAGAAAGCCCAGGCCCTGGCCGAGCTGTTGTCCGACAGCACCGAGCGGCAGCAGGCGCTGGCTGACGAGCAGGGTGACCAGGTGGCCGGCGACTTCGACGACCTGATCCGCATGCGCGCAGCCGAAGGTTGGGCGCGTCCGCCTTCCGCACGCAAGGGCATGACGGTAGTTCTGCAGATCAACATGCTGCCGGACGGTACCATCACCAGCGTCGGCGTATCCCGCTCCAGTGGAGACGGTCCGTTCGACAGCTCGGCGGTGGCAGCAGTGAAGAACATTGGTCGATTGACCGAAATGCAGGGCTTGAAGCCGAACGAGTTCAATCCGTATCGTTCATTCAAGATGACATTTACACCTGAGGATCTAGCGTTGTGATTAAACTCCTTCGAGGACTGCTGGTCATGCTCTGCTGCGTGGCAGGTATGGCCGTAGCAGAGGAAAAGAACATCCTGGTCACCAGCGGTAGCGACCGGGCCACGCCCATCGCGGTAGTGCCGTTCGGTCTGCAGGGTGGCAGCGTGTTGCCAGAAGACATGGCCGATATCATCGGCAATGACCTGCGCAACTCTGGCTACTACTCGCCCATTCCACGCCAGAACATGATCAGCCAGCCGACCCAGGCCAGCGAAGTCATCTTCCGTGACTGGAAGGCCCTGGGCGCGCAATACGTGATGGTCGGCAGCATCGTGCCATCCGGTGGTCGCCTGCAGGTGCAGTACGCCCTGTTCAACGTCGCCACCGAACAGCAAGTGCTGACCGGCAGCGTCGCCGGTACTGTCGACCAGCTGCGTGACATGTCGCACTACATCGCCGACCAGTCGTTCGAAAAGCTCACTGGCATCAAGGGTGCGTTTTCCACCCGCATGCTGTACGTGACTGCCGAGCGCTTCTCGACCAACAACACCCGCTACACCCTGCAGCGCTCGGACTACGATGGCGCGCGTGCGGTGACCCTGCTGCAATCGCGCGAGCCGATCCTGTCGCCGCGCTTTGCACCGGATGGCAAGCGTATCGCCTATGTCTCGTTCGAGCAGCGCCGTCCGCGCATCTTCGTCCAGCACATCGATACCGGCCGCCGCGAGCAGGTGACCAACTTCGAAGGCCTCAACGGTGCTCCGGCCTGGTCGCCGGATGGTTCGCGCCTGGCCTTCGTGCTGTCCAAGGACGGCAACCCGGACATCTACGTGATGAACATGGGTTCGCGTCAGATCAGCCGCGTGACCGCAGGCCCCGGCATCAACACCGAGCCGTTCTGGGGTAAAGACGGCAACACCCTGTACTTCACCTCCGACCGTGGCGGCAAGCCGCAGATCTACAAGACCTCGGTCAGTGGTGGTGGCGCCGAGCGTGTAACTTTCGTGGGTAACTACAACGCCAACCCGAAACTGTCGGCGGATGAAAAGACCCTGGTGATGATCCATCGCCAACAAGGTTTCACCAACTTCAAAGTGGCGGCCCAGGACCTGCAACGTGGAAGTGTAAAGATTCTCTCTGATACAAGTCTTGATGAGTCTCCCACTGTTGCGCCAAACGGCACCATGCTAATCTACGCCACCCGCCAGCAGGGCCGGGGAGTCTTGATGCTCGTCTCTCTCAACGGACGCGTGAGGCTCCCGCTTCCTACCGCGCAAGGCGAAGTCAGAGAACCGTCCTGGTCCCCTTACCTGAACTGATTGCGGCGTAATACGTTTTGCTTAACACACTGGGGTTTCATTAGGAGTTTCACGATGGAAATGCTGAAGTTTGGTAAATTCGCTGCGCTGGCTCTGGCCATGGCTGTAGCTGTAGGTTGCTCTTCGAAAGGTGGCGACAACGCCGGTGAAGGCGCTGTAGATCCTAACGCTGGTTACGGTGCCAACACTGGCGCTGTTGATGGCAGCCTGAGCGAAGAAGCCGCCCTGCGCGCAATCACCACCTTCTACTTCGAATACGACAGCTCGGACCTGAAGCCAGAAGCCATGCGCGCTCTGGACGTTCACGCCAAGGACCTGAAGTCCAACGGCAACCGCGTTGTTCTGGAAGGCAACACCGACGAGCGCGGCACCCGCGAGTACAACATGGCTCTGGGTGAGCGTCGCGCCAAGGCTGTCCAGCGTTACCTGGTTCTGCAGGGCGTTTCCCCTGCTCAGCTGGAGCTGGTTTCCTACGGTGAAGAGCGTCCAGTTGCTACCGGCAACGACGAGCAATCCTGGGCTCAAAACCGTCGCGTAGAACTGCGTAAGTAAGTCCTATGCGTACGTGCCGCCGTGCTTTGACCGTCCTCGTACTCAGCCTGCCCCTCACGGCGTGGGCTGCGGTTCCTGTAGTAGATGACAACGCGAGCAGTTATCCGCCCGCGGGTTATGGCACGAGCGGCGCCTATGCCGGAGCAGGGGCTTCAACCCCTGCTTCTGCACAGGGCCAGCTGTTCATGCAGCTGCAACAGATGCAGGATCAGATTTCCCGCCAGCAAGGCATCATCGAAGAGCTGCAAAACGATGTGTCGCGTATGAAGCAGGAAAACCTGGAGCGTTACCAGGATCTGGACCGTCGCATCAACAGTGGTGCCGCGCCTGCCGCGACCCCCGAGAATTCCCCCGCTGGTAGCGCTCCCGCTACTGGTGCGCCTGCCACCGATGGCGGCGCTGCTGCCCAGCCGCCTGCCACGAGCAGCGAGCCGGGTGATCCGGCGAAAGAGAAGCTCTATTACGATGCCGCTTTCGACCTGATCAAACAGAAAGACTTCGACAAGGCCAGCCAGGCGTTCAACGCCTTCCTGCGCAAGTACCCCAACAGCCAGTACGCCGGCAACGCGCAGTACTGGTTGGGTGAAGTGAACCTGGCCAAAGGCGACCTGCAAGGTGCCGGCCAAGCCTTCGCCAAGGTCAGCCAGTCGTACCCTAAGCACAGCAAGGTGCCTGACTCGTTGTACAAGCTGGCCGACGTCGAGCGTCGTCTGGGCCACACCGACAAGGTCAAGGGCATCCTGCAGCAGGTAGTCACCCAGTACCCCGGCACTTCTGCCGCGCAACTGGCGCAACGCGACCTGCAAAAGCTCTAAGTGATACCGCTTGAAAGAAACCCGCGCTTGTCGCGGGTTTTTTCGTTAGAATCTTGGCCCTTTTATCAAAATACGCTGCCGCGGATAACGCTTTGTCGAGTCCGCGACAGTGCCTGACGGAGGCGGACAGCCTGTTTAGCTGTCACGCCCGTGGCGATCATGCAAGATACATTACGCATCACCGAAGTCTTTTACTCGTTGCAGGGTGAAACGCGAACGGCTGGGCTGCCCACGGTTTTCGTGCGCCTGACCGGTTGCCCCCTGCGCTGCCAGTACTGCGACAGCGCCTATGCCTTCACCGGCGGCACTATCCGCAGCCTCGACTCGATCCTCGAGCAGGTGGCCGGCTTTCGTCCGCGCTATATCTGCGTCACCGGTGGTGAGCCGCTGGCGCAACCTAACGCACTGCCACTGCTAGAACGTCTGTGCGACGCCGGCTACGAGGTTTCGCTGGAAACCAGCGGTGCCCTGGACATCTCCCGGGTAGATCCGCGAGTCAGCCGGGTGGTTGACCTCAAGACCCCTGGCTCGGAAGAGTCGCACCGCAACCTTTACCAGAACATGGAACTGCTGACCAACAACGATCAGGTCAAGTTCGTCATCTGTTCGCGTGAGGACTACGACTGGGCAGTGTCCAAGTTGATTCAGTACAACCTGGCAGAACGCGCCGGCGAGGTGTTGTTCTCGCCTAGCCACCATCAGGTCAACGCCAGCGACCTGGCCGACTGGATCGTTGCCGATAACCTGCCCGTACGTTTCCAACTGCAACTGCACAAGTTGCTGTGGAACGACGAACCCGGACGCTGAGAGGAAACTACATGACTGACAAACGCGCGGTAATCCTGCTGTCCGGTGGGCTGGACTCGGCCACGGTCGTGGCCATGGCCAAGGCCGAGGGCTACAGCTGCTACACCATGAGCTTCGACTATGGCCAACGCCACCGCGCCGAGCTCGATGCAGCGGCGCGTGTCGCCCGTGACCTGGGAGTGGTCGAGCACAAGGTGATCGGCCTGAACCTCAACGGTATTGGTGGTTCGGCCCTGACCGACAGCAGCATCGATGTGCCTGAGACGCCAGGTGAGGGCATCCCGGTGACCTACGTGCCAGCGCGTAACACCGTGTTCCTGTCCCTGGCGCTGGGCTGGGCGGAAGTGCTCGAGGCGCGCGACATCTTCATCGGCGTCAATGCGGTGGACTATTCCGGTTATCCCGATTGCCGTCCTGAGTTCGTCGAAGCGTTCGAGCGCATGGCCAACCTGGCGACCAAGGCTGGGGTAGAAGGGCAGGGCTTCCGCATCCAGGCGCCGCTGCAGAACATGAGCAAGGCGCAGATCATCCAGGCTGGCGTCGAGCGTGGTGTCGACTACAGCCTGACGGTGTCTTGCTACCAGGCTGATGACCAGGGCCGCGCGTGCCGCAAGTGCGACAGCTGCCGCTTGCGGGCTGATGGCTTCAAGGCTGCTGGCGTCGAAGATCCGACCCCATATTTTTAAAAAAAACGTGTGATGGGGTGTTGATTTCTCGTTAGAAATCAGTATTATACGCGCCATCCAACGGGTCGTTAGCTCAGTTGGTAGAGCAGTTGGCTTTTAACCAATTGGTCGTAGGTTCGAATCCTACACGACCCACCATATTCACAGCGGTAATGCAGGTACTAGGAAGGGAAGGCCCGTCACAGCCAATCTAGTCGTGCTGCCGTCTGGAGCGAACCTTAGGCCCGCTTTGATGTGATGTCAATATGGAATAGCCCGCCGCTTATGGCGGGTTTTTCCGTTTCTGGATCAAAAAACTCAATGACTTAGCAGCTTTCAGGGCTGTTTCAGTGCGTTTTCGTTTTGGATGTGCAGAGGCTTTTAAAGCGCGCAGCTAAAGGCATGGCGCCGGATTTCCAGCACCATTCATTGAGGCAGCACTTTCCTACCCCGGCAGCTTTAGCGTTGCTCGTAATGGCTGATTGCCATTCGTCGGCAAAGCGCTATGGAGAGGCTCTGGCGGAGTACATCGAGCGTGTGTGAGAAGATGAAGCGCAGATGAAAGGTGTTGCTCCAGCATTCCTCGATATCAGGTTGAACAGCAGGTTAGGACTGAACATCTCTTCTGGGGGATGCAGTGTGCTGGGGCAGATCTCGTTGTTGGGCAGCAGACACAGGCCTGGTTCAGGTCCTCCACCACCATGATGATTCTGCGCCTCAGTTCGACGTCGTCCCGACTCTACGCGTGCCTGCGCTTGACCGGCCCTTGCGGACGGCGCCCCACTTTCGTCAGCACGCCTGACCAAATGCAAAGCACCCTGTTGGACACTGCGCTGATGCAGCACGTCTCTCATGTGGTCGTAATCGGCCTCGATGTAACTCATCGTTGTGGCGATGTTCGAGTGGTTCAGCAGGTTTTTGGTGACGTGGATGTTCCTTTCCGGCTGTTTCATCAGGTCGGTGGCCAGTGTGTGCCTGAACCGGTGCGGTGTCATACGCACGCCGAGCTTCTCGATCAGCTTCTTGTACATCGCCTCGACTTGATCGGAGGTCATGACAGACCCCCTGTAGTGCCTCGAGAATCGGTTGACGTTGAACAACTGATCCCCAGGCTGGAATCCAAAACGATCAGCTTCGTCCAGCAGCCGCCAGATATACGGCGCAAGCCCGTCAACAATCGGGATGCGGAACTCTCGGTGGGTCTTCTCAGTTTCCCCACGGACCAGGATTAGCTGGTTGTCCCAGTCGATATCTTGGCGACGTATGCACAGCAGAGCATTCAAGCGCACGCCGGTGTAGTAGAACATTTCAAACGTTGCGAGCCAGAACCAGGCCGGTGTGATCCGAGCTCTCTCACCTGTGGCCAGCTCTTGATCGACCAGGCTGCGAAGCCAGCGCCTTGCATCGAGAATAGCGTTGCTGGCGATAATCTTGCTCGGTCGCTTCGGAGCGATCACGGTAGTTTTCTTGAACGGATTAACAATGGACTTGGGCAAGATTCCGTACTCAATGCCATAGCCCCAGATAGTCCGGAGATGATTCGAGTAGGTGTTCCAGCTTCGTTTCGACAAGCCTTCGTCAAGAAGACTGGTTCGCCATGCCAGGATCTGCCGTCGCTCAAGAAGGGTGACATCGGCATCCTTACCGAAATACTTCACCAAACGCTTCATCGCAGCACCATAAATCTTCGTGCTTGCTACACGAAGGTCATGATCGAGGATGTAGTTCTGCAGCAGTTCATCAGGCCTCATTCTGAGGCCCTCCTTCTGCGATCCGCGACAGGCTTGGGTTATTGAGCGGGAGTTGGTTGAACAGAATCTTTGGATCGAGGAGAAGGTATCCCTTCAATTGCTTGGTATTGCGGGGACCCACTACGTTGAAGGTCCAAATGTTGAGTTTTTTCGGTGTCTTCTGATGGAGCTTCTCTTTTTCAAATGCACGCTGGACTAACTGCCAGGCCTTGTTTGGTTGGTTCTGTACTTGACGTTCCAGCTCAGGATGTTCAAGCACATAGCGCTTGAAAATCCCTGGTGTTACGAGCATCGCGGTATCGTCAACAGTGTGAACCAGGGCCTTGGCGTCGTTGATGATAATTTTGTGGGAGTTGATGCCGGCCTGTAGCCAGGCAACGAAGCTATCCCCCAGAGTGGTACTGATAGGCATTGTATTCTTGTCTTTCGGTGCAGCAGACCCATCCAGGGTCTCTGAAGAGTCTTCAGCCTGCTCCAGCTCCTCCGTAAGTGGGGTCGGAGCGGCTGCCGGGCCAGGGCTAGTGTTTAGCTCTTCTGATGGCGAAGTGATACTACCAAAAAGCGACAATAATTCGTCGCGCTCCGACGACTGGATCCCATCTCTCGGACCTGGCTGGACCAATTTCCTTGGTGTCGGTGGTTGAGTTGAGGGGTTCTCAGGCGCCACCACAGGCTCATCGGGGACTGTGCAGACAGTTTCAGGGCTTTGAGCGGTGGACGCGGGTTCTGGATCAGCCTCTATCGAGATACTCCCGACGTAGGCCTCGGGCCGATCAGCTGCGTTTGGCCAAATGAGTGCCGGCGCAATTTTTAAGAATGTGAACGTGTTCTTCCATCCTCGGCCGTTATCAACTGTGGCTTTCCAGATAGCCTTGTCCTGGTTATTTGTCTGGATAACAGCTTGGTCCTGGAGCATGTTAAAGAATGGCGCGTTCGAGCTGGGGATCGCCTCAATGCCCTGGCTAAGTAGGTATGCTCGAAGTTGATCCGCTGTAGGTTTGCTGACCAGCCACAGAGCATCCTGTGTCAGCCATCCATCTGCAGGACCATCAGGCTGGTTCAGTTTGAACTTGTCTAGGACCAGCAGGCGAAGGCCGTCGGCCAGCTGACGTTGTAGAGACTTCTTGGGTGCCGAAAGAGCGCGTTCTGGGTTGCCGCCCAGTTGCTGGGCTACCGACGCCTTGTCGGCCTGGATCACGATCTCGCCCAGGATCCCGGCATTCTCATAGCGGCCGGCCAGCAGGTAGATCAACTGCTTCCACAACTCGGGGAAGCCACTGAGCCAGTCGAGGATGCCCGCGTCCAGGATCTGCATGTAGATCAGCGCTGATGCAGCACCATGCAATTGGTACTCCCGACCTTTCACATACTTGAAGCGATATGGTCTAGCGATCGGACCGTGCCACGGATGCCAGAGCTGGCCACCCTGGAGCTCCACTCGGATGTCGACTGCTATCTTTCCGAGGTCGTGGAGGAGGGCTCCATAAGCTGCTGCCGCAGTCCACGCTTCTGCTTGTGCCGATTGCGACTCAGGCGGAGCTCCGATCGGGAGCAGGTGGGTCTGGCGTATCTTGAGCGCGTAAGCCACGATCTCCAGGCCATGATCCAGCAGGCCACCCAAGTGGGCGTGGTGGTGATTCTCAGAAGCTGGGAGCAACTGCACCAGTTCGGCATAGCGCTCGAGCGGCTTAAGGTAGAGGGTATTGAACTGGGGGCGTGACAACGAAGCGTGGCGCCAGATGTTCTCCAGCAACTCCTGACGGAGAGGGCTCTGAAGTAGAGCTGCTGCCTTCGTCGGCAAGTGGAAGCCTTGGGGAGATGCTTTTGACGTTGGTTTGGCCGACTTGCGGCCCAACCAGGAGAGGAGGTGCATAGAGTGCTCCATGGGGTGTGCATGGAGCGGGCTTTTCCTTGAAATGGCCTCTTGCTATCTACCCGAAAGCATTTTCAGGCGAGCCCATGATTTTGAGGCAAATGGCCATCTTTTGTTGAATGGTGGGAAATTGAACTCATTCTGCCACCCGTTGCACTGCCAATGACCAGACATTTGAAGTGAAATTGACTAACGCACGGCATGTCCTTGACTGGCAGGTGCCGACCCATTGCGGCCATTCGCGGAGGCCAATAAACGGCCCATTGCACCCCTTCGACCCTATCGCTCGATAGGTGATCATGGCGCACTTCGATACAGATATGGCCTAGTTCGAAGCTACCATCTTGGCCCTGTGGGGCTATTTCAAGCGTTGCTACAGTGGGCTCCAACACCCACTACGAGCAACTACCCCATGAACAACCGCCTTGATTACTTCAAACTGTCTCCCCAAGCGTCCAACAAACTGGTGGAGCTCACCCTGCAACTGAGCAAGAAGCCGCTACTGGCCGATCTTGCCCACCTGATCATGTTGCGCGCTTCGCAGCTCAACGGCTGTTCGTTCTGCGTGGATATGCATGTGAAAGAGGCCAAGATCCATGGCGAGCGCGAGCTGCGTCTTCACCACGTGGCCGTCTGGCGTGAGTCACAGCTGTTTTCGCCAGCAGAGCGGGCGGCGCTGGAGTGGACTGAAGCCCTGACCCAACTGCCGCCTCATGGTATCTCCAACAGCCTGTATGCGAGTGCGCGTGAGCAGTTTTCCGAGCAGGAGCTGTCGGATTTGTCGTTCCTGATCGTCGCCATCAATGGCTGGAATCGCCTCAATGTGGCTTTCCAGGCGATCCCGGGCTCGTCCGATGAACTCTTCGGCCTGAACAAGGCCAACCTCAACTGAGTAACTTGCTGATCAACGCGCCAAGCTGCTCGCCTGGAGCAGTCGTGGCGCAGTTGGTAAAACTCAGGAGCAGACCTGACTGACGCTGCGATGAGGCAGCCCAGCGCGACAACGCTTGTACCGACATGCCCCTCGCCAGCACCTGCTCGGCCAGGGCGGTGTCGCTTACGTCCTCCGGTAAACGCAGTACCAGGTGCATACCGCCTGGCGAGCGTTCCACCTGCATACCCTTCGGCAAACTCCGCTCCAGTGCTTCGATGGTCAATGCCCGTCGCTCGTTGTAGAGGCGGCGCATGCGTTGGATATGCCGAGCGAAGTGTCCCTCGGCAACGAACTCCGCCACCAAAGCCTGGGTAATTGACGGTGACCCGGCAGCAAACAAGGCCCGTCCGACGCGCTCGAACGCTGCCACCCGCGCCTGCGGCACCACCAGATAAGCCAGGCGAATACCGGGAAACAGCACCTTGCTGAAGGTGCCGGCATACAGCACGCGCCCATGGCGATCCAAGCTGGCCAGCGCTGGAAGTGGACGGCTGACGTAGCGGTACTCGCCGTCGTAATCGTCCTCGACAATCCAGCCACCGGTGCGGGCAGCCCAATCGAGTAGCAGTTGTCGGCGTGGCAGCGACAGTGCCATCGACAGCGGGCTCTGATGCCCTGGTGTCACCATGACGACCTGAGCAGCCCGAGAACCCGCGATGGCGTGTTCTACGTTCATGCCTTCTGCATCAACCGGCACCGCTTCCAGGTCCAGGCCGAACTGGCGAAGCACCTGGCGCGTAGTGGGATAGCCCGGGTCTTCCACCCAGGCGCACTCGCCTGGCTGCAACAGGGTATGTGCGACTAAGGACAGGCTATTGCGCCAACCGCTGGTGATAAACACCTGATGGGCACCGCAATCGATACCTCGGGACACCTGCAGATACGAAGCAATGGCGCTGCGCAACGCTGCCAGGCCGTGGGGTGCAGGATAGTCCAGATCTCCCAGACGCATCCCACGGAGATACCGAGCACCGAGACGCGCCCATATCTTGCGCGGAAATGCATCCAGCGCCGGTACCCCCATCTGGAACGGCAACAGCTGCGGTGGACGCCAGAGCGAATCAGGCGCGTCTTCGATCACTTGGCTGCTGACTGGCAATACGGTGGCCGCTGACACAGGCTTCTGCAGTTCAGGATTGATTACGGTGCCTTTCTGCCCGAGCGCCAGGAGGTACCCTTCGCTGGCCATCAGCGAATAGGCCAGTTCGACGGTGCCACGTGCCACCCCCAGCTCCTTAGCCATGGCGCGCGCCGACGGCAAGCGGTCACCGGGGGACAACGTGCCAGCGGCAACGGCGGCCAGCACGCGGTCGTACAGTTGACGATACAGGGGCAAGGCGGACTGCTCTTCCAAGGGAGCAAAAGGCGGCTTGGGGGAGGTCATCATGGCCTAGTTCATATCCCATTTCTTGGATCAATCAAGTGGGTCAATGGTAGTCCAATATAGCTCCATCACCTACTGATGAGGGCAACTCCCATGAAATTCCCTTTGCACAACTTCATACCCAGCGTGCTCGACCTGGCCGATACCGCCCTGCGTCCCTTGGACAGCACCCATGACCTGTGCAGCGCATTCCCGGTAATGCAGCAATTGCGCCCTCATCTGACGAGCGAAGCCGACTTCGTCAGCCGCATCGAGCGTATGCGCCTTGAAGGCTATCGCCTGATTGGCGCTTATGACGCAGGCGTTCTTGTAGCACTGGCTAGTTACCGCTTTCAGGAAAACCTGGTCTACGGCGCATTCCTGTATGTCGATGACCTTGTAACCGCCGAGGCTCAGCGGGGTGGCCAGTGGGGATCGCGCTTATTGCAAGCTTTGGAACGACTGGCGCGCGCCAGCGGTTGTGCACGCCTGGTGCTCGACACGGGTTTGGCCAACGCCCGCGCGCAACGTTTTTACTTCCGTGAAGGCCTGTTGACGGGTGCACTGCGCTTTCAAAAACAGTTCGATACGCCATAACCCGCATGCACATCCAAGGAGGCAAACCTCATGACATCGTCCCAACAGCCACTTGCTCCTTTGCGCATTCTTCGCCTGGTCACCAGCCCCAATGCAGAGGCTTCGGAAAGTCTGAAGCTGTCCCAGCAGATCCTGTTCGCCTTGGCCACCGAGGCCGGCAGAAGGGGTATCCAGTTGACCGATTTAGACCTCAACACCATGGCCCCAGTCGATGCCCCTTACGCCCAGGCATTAGCGAATCAACGCGTAGTCACGGCAAGTGGGCGGGACAGTACGTTGAGCCGTTCCAACGAATTGATCGACCAACTGCAAGCATGCGACGTACTGCTGATTGCCACGCCGATGCACAACTACAGCGTGCCCGCTCCACTCAAGATGTGGATCGACCACGTGGTACGCGTGGGCAAAACGTTTGTGGGCACCGCCAAAGGCAAAGTCGGAAATCTGACGGATCGTCCGGTTTACGTCGCAATCGCTAGCGGGGGCTACATCAACGGCCCACAGGCCCGTCAACCGGACTTTCTGCGCCCCTACCTGTCCGCCGTCTTTGCCACCATCGGTCTCACTCAGGTGCATTACTTCACCGTTGAGGGTACCGCCAAGGGGGTAGAGTCACTGAATACTGGAAGGGCAACAGGGTACGGTGATGTGCAGGCGTACTTTGTTAGGCATAGCCGTCGAGTGGATCAAGTCTAAAGTCCGCTTCAGGGCCGACATCTACTCCAAGTGTTTAGGTTTGCATCTCAACTGGGCCGTATGCCAACAAGCGGCCACGCTCTTCATCGCTCATACAAAGGAAAAGAAATCATGAATCGTCTCAATTGGTTTGAAGCTTCGCCTGGTGCAGCTAAGGCCCTCGGCGGCGTGCATCATTTCGTGACCACCGCGACAAATTTGCCAGCCTCGTTGATCCACCTCGTGTTTCTCAGAGTGTCTCAAATCAACGGCTGCGCTCATTGCATTGATCTTCACTCACGCGATCTGATCAAAGCAGGTATGTCAGTGGACAAGGTGCTGTTAGTGCCGGTATGGCATGAAGCGCAATATTTGTTCTCGGATCAGGAGCGCTCAGCACTGGCTTGGGCGGAAGAAGTCACCAGGGTAAGCGAGACACAGGTATCCGACGAAGCTTATGCAGCCGCATCGGCGATGTTTGTTGAAAAGGATCTTGTTGACCTGACAGCGGCGATTGCCGCAATGAATGCGTTCAACCGTATGGGCGTCAGCTTCCGACTCAAACCTGCGGCTAGGGCTTGATGACCTAGTGGCTCGGCCTGGAGAGGTAATACTTCGGAGACGGCACCTCGCTCCTATCGCGTACCGTCTGCTTCAGGCCAATTGCTGCCCTTTCCGAACGACCGCTATGGGTCGGAAGCAGTCAGTCGCGACCGGCGGCTTTCATTATTTGGAAGGCCTTTTTGTCCTTCCCCTTTTGGGGTAGGGCTTTTACCATTCTGATCCATTCCATTATCCCTTCAGGCCATTTCCTTTTGGGCCATTCCCCTTTAAGTCTGGTGTAGGTGCTGCAGGTGCAAAGACACCTCCATGGCATCATGGAGAATCCGGACAATTTCGATCACCTGGTCGTCCACCTGGCGGTAGAACACAACGTGTCGGGGGCGGATCACGCGGTCAGTTGCCACTTCGAGCCGGCAGAAAAACAGATGCAGGCTCCTGAGACCAGGTGCGAGCTCATCTCGTGCTGAGCTGCCCACTCGGCTAGGCTCTTCTGCGATCGACAGGAATGTGGTCTGCAGCAGACCTTGGTAGCGTCGACGAGCGCCTTCGCCAAACTTCACCTCGGTGAAGCGAAGAATGTCCACGATGTCAGTGCGTGCTTGATGTGAGATCCTAAACGCCATCTTCCTCATTCTTTTTTACTCGCCACCTGGCCCAGCTCATCGAGATAGGTGCCAAGCTGGTCTGCATCAACCTCATCAAACTCAGCCGCTTCGAGCTGCATCAGGCCAACCGAGGTGGCGTTCCGCAGAGCTTCGAGGCGCGCCGACTCTTCAGCCTCATGCTCGAGCACCATTCGTAGGCCTGCGCGCACGACCTCACTGAAATTCTGATACCGGCCCGATTTCACGAGCGCTTCAATGGACTGCTCCATCGGGTTTGGGACGACGATATTGTGGGTGGCCATGGGCTGCTCCAACGGATATTTAGGTATGGCGTCTTATGCCATATGCCTTGATAAATTGCCAAAGGTATCGTATACATGATGGCAAGGTGCTCTCAGAGCAAGGAGATAGGATCATGACCTCAGCCGCTTCGACGACATTCCCTCACCGCCTTGGTCGGACTGTGGGGCTTGCTGTGCGTTTCAGTCTCCATGACCGCAAACCAAAGGTTCGTTGGGTGAAGCGTGCGATTGTCGCTTCAGTCCTCCTAGCCCTGTTTGTGACCTCTTTTACTTGGCTCATCAGTTCTGTAATCACGCTGGGATGTCTTGGACTCTTGGTTCTAGCATTAACGAAAGGGGATTCGACACTTCTTACATCGGCTCTAGGCCAAGGTGGAGGCGTCGTTGGCACCGAAGATGCCGAGCCAGAAGTGCCCTTTTATGGTGAGTATGAGCATCCCGATTATCATATGTATTACAAAGACTGAGTCATGAAATAAGGCCGGACCGATGTCCGGCTTTTTTTATTTCACAGATTTGAGCGTGTCCGTTGAGAGTTTTCCAACGCTGTCGCCCGATCGCTGTAAATCTTTGGTTCCCGTTGTAAGACCCGAGATAAGATTTCCGGTTTGAACGCCTGCCCAGCCAAGCGCAGCTACCCAAAATGCAGGAAGAATCAGGAACATTGCCCCCATTACGAAGTTTAGGATTGCATCTTGAGTTGTGGCGTTCAAACCCATGACTGGATCGAACGACAAGTGTGGGGAGCCAGATCCGTAGAAGGCATCAAGTATCGTACTATCAATCCAACGGGCAAGCTGAAACCAGAAGTCAACAAAGGTCAGTGCAAAGAAAACAACTGACATTGTCATAGCGACTTTGAGTTGATAGGCACCAATGATCAACACAATCGGGATGCAGATGATGAAAGCCATCTTCAGGAACGCCATGACCATGGGCAATGCCTGGCGAACAATGTCCATAGCAGGGAAGTAGGCAAGGGAGCCGACCGCGACACCTACCGTCCCACCGGCGCGCGCCATCATATTCCACATAGTGCCATCGATCTGGCCACCATAATCCGTGTAGATGTCACCATTGACCTGGCTGGATGGCGATACGATCTGCCGAATCATCGAGTCGGTGACTTCTTCCGGTGACAGCCACTTCGCCCAGCCCAGGAACTGATTCATCAGGGTTGGGTCGACCTGTGCCTGCAGGCGATCGCGCAGGCCGATCGTACCGTCCGACCACCACTGCCGGCAGGTGGGATACCCACCACCACCCGTGACCTGAGGCAAACCGTCATCACGTTTCACGTCGTATGGCCAGGCCGCTCGCGGGGTCCTCGAATAGTCGGTGTCGTAGTAGCCGGAGGTGTTCAGCAGATAGCGTGACCCGATCCAGTTGAGGTCCTGGAGTGCCTTTGGATTTTTGGCGATGGATCCGATGTCGGGCTGACGCATGAACAGACGCGCCCTCGAAGGGCCAAAGCAGTCATGGCTGAAGTCAGCGACTTCCTGGGCAAGTAGGGGGTTGTTGATCCGAGTCGCATCGACATCCATCCGCATCTGCCGAAGATCGGTACCACACGGGATTGCTGCTACCGCGCCGCTGTTGAACCCCTTGGACAGCGCGTGCATGAACGCCCACCAGACTGGAATCCTCGCGCTCTTGCCCGCCAGGGAGCTGAAGGTGGTGTTCCAGCCTGTCTCTGATGGGGCCGGGGTCATCACCTGGCACTGTTTAGCGCGCTGCTGATCGAACGCAAGGGTATCGAAGCCGACCGATACCAGTGGAATCGCGCACATCATTACGACGACGTAGCCAACGTAGAGCTTCGTTTCGATACGGGCCAGTGACAGTACGCCCTTGTTGCCCTCGTCAGCGCCTTCACCGCGGACCTTGATCCATTCTTGTGCCACGATGATGATGAAGGGCAGGGCGAAGAGGCCAGTGTCCGAGATCATGTCCCAGATCCCATTGTTAATCAGCCAGCCCACGATGGTCAGGTAATACTCTAGGTAGTCATTGGTGTAGAGCGTCATACGATCTCCAACCAGGCGATCGGGGCCTTGGCGATTTCAATAATCACGAAGAGCAAGATGACCAGGCCTTCTACCCGCCTGCGGCGATTCGAGGTCACATCGGACTGGTCTAGCGGAAGGCGATCGCGCACTTTCAGCCAGCCCACGATCACTACGGCATAGAGAAAAATCCTCCAAGCCAACAGCATCAGATAGTTGTCACCGCGCCACCTGAGCCAGTTCTCGAATACCCCGAGATGATTCAGGGCAATCACTCCAAGCGCTACGTTCGCCAGGAGCATGATTAAGCTGATGAGAAGACCGATCCCTACCTGCTTGAGGAGGGTGAATTTCGCATTCTGTTGTTCCATGAGTTACTCCTTGCCAGCTGGGCTCTGCAGCTGCTGCAGGCGGTTCGTTTCAGGGGCGGCTTGATAGATCGAGCGGGAGTTTTCGGCGCGTGACTTGCCGCGCTCGATGATCGCCATCGGGCTGTTGCTGGACAGCTCACGGCGAAGATCCAGTTCCATTTTGAGGTTCTCGATTTCCTTCTGCAGGACCTCGGACTGAGTTCCCACAGCCGTGGTGGCAAGCTGGTTCGAGGCCACGTTCGACTCTTTGGAACCAGAAATGAGCATGCGGTTGAGCATCAACGATTTGCCCAAGATCTCCGAGAGCGCAACTTCCGATGCGAGCCGTTGGGCGAGTACGGCCTGGTCACGTTCATCGCGTAATGCAGTGATTACGCCGCGGGTGATCGGCAATGGGTCGCTGCCCGCTTCTCGAAGTTTCTCGGAGGTGATTTGTGCACCGGGTTTGAGAAGATCCTGCAGGGCCGTGAGCTTCTGTTCGTAGGTTTCCTGGATCAGGGGAGTAAGGCCTACACCGGGGGTGGAGGTGCCGCGACACCCTTGGCAGGTCTGAATCTCTTGTTCACCCAGCACACGGTTCGCAAATTGCGCCGCTTCTGCAGGTGATTGCCAATAGCTGCAGACCAGGCCATTCGAACAGCTGGACTGTTCAATGCTCGAGGTCTCTGTTGCCGGACGATTATTGAGCAGGTTGTAGCCTGCCTTGACGATGTCACCCACCACCTGGATGGGCTTCTGCCCCTCACCACCGGCCTGTGTACCACCGACCCAGGTGACGCCGGCATTGCCAGATCCCGCTTCGACGCTGTTAACGACAGCCACAGCATCAGCGTTGCCGCTGGCCAGCGCTTGGCCCATCTTCTGTCCTTCTGCGACTTTGCCCCAACCCTGGCCGCCCGCGATATCGGCCATGCGTTCAGCCATTGCGCGGCAGGTGCCTTTGGAGCGGTCGTAGTCCAAACGGGCCTGCAGAATGCCGTTGGTGAGCAGGTTGTAAAGTTGTGGATTGGCGCGCTGCAGGAGCATCGCCGGCAACGACATCACAGCACCTGTGGCGTTCTGGATCACGCTTCCCATGATCTGCTGAAAGCCCTGAGTCGCACCATTCAACTGGTTCTCCAGGGTGTTGCTCATGTTCATGTTTCCGCAGATCAGGTTGTTCTGCCATCCGGCACCGACCGTGACGCTTTCCATTTGGCCCGCGCTGCCCATGGTGACGGCGCTGCCACCCCCGATGCTGTAGAGCACATCGTCTCCAATCACTGAGCCCTGGCTCTCCACCTTGATGGGGTCTCCTGTCGCAGCAAATGCGGCCGTGCAACACAAGCTGAGGGCAAGCCCAAAGGCCTGGGTCAATGTCTTCATGTAGGTCTCCCGTCTAAAGTTCGTCATTGGAAGTCGGTGCTGCCGAGGAGGGTTTGGCCGCGGCGTTTGCAGCAGGAGTAGGGGCGCCACAAGGCCCAGGCGTAGGCCTCGTCCACGGCCTGGACATTCGCCTCGTTGTTCGGAAATACGGCGCAGGTTGGGCTCAGGGTGGGCGTGAGTTGCTGCCATTTCCCGGTCTTGGCATCACCCTCGAGTAGGTCACCTGCCGGCCAGTACCCGGGCTTGGGGAGCGCTCGCATGGGCCTGTAGATATGAGGTTGGCCAATGCGGGTGGTGATATCGCCAGCGCGTTGCGCTATTACAGCGCCGGCCTTGAAGTCGTCGGCCTGGAGAACAGTTCCACTGCGCGGATACACGTTCCCCCAGAGATCCCCTGACAAGGTTCCACCTACCTCTCGCCTGCCAGGTACCAGGGATTCGGGGTATACAACTTCGGGAATACCGTGGCGCCAGGCGAGGAAGTCGAGGGTGCTGACCATGTAGGGCACTAGCGGGCTTGTCGCTCCTTGGCACGAATAGCCATAGGAGCTGGCGAACCTGTTGAACATCCCGGCACCTGGATGGCCAATGACATCGGCCTCCTTGAACTTTGTGATGTTGTTTTCGGCGTTGTGATTGGTGGTGCCGTCATTACCGCCCTGGGCGGCGACGGTTGGAGTGCCGAGAGGGCTCATCTCGGTCCACGGGTTGTCGCCGGTATTGGCGTAGGCCGAGACCACTGCGTCGGGGATGTAATGGCGGACCTTGGTCGACGTCTTCACCGAGCAGCCGAACGGGGTACACAGCAGCCAGTAGCAGATCCCGACTACCTTGTATTCCAGGCACGTCGGCGACAGGGCGGAGGCGCTGATGGCCGCCGAATTGATTGCGGCCGTAGCGGTAAATGAGGCAGTGGCCACCGCGATGGCCAGCAGTCGGCGAGGGGCGTTTTTCATGGGTACCCCCGGGCTGCTTCGATCTCCTTGATGGCGCCTGCAACGTCAGACTGGCCATAGACCACGTACTGCCGATCGACAACCACTGCCGGCACCTTCGTGATCCCAATGCTCCAGGCGTCGGCAGCACCTTGCTGAGCGCGGGCGAGCTCAGTCAGTAGTCGTGCGCCCTCTGGACTATGCAGCAGCTGCTGCGCGGCCATAGTGGCTTGTTGTGGGTTGGAGGGCAGTGATCGAGACAACTGCGCCTCGAGGCGCTGCTGGTCATCCAGGCGGATGAGGCGTACGCCTGTTGGTACGTTCAGTGGATGCGCTGAGTCGGTGATTGCCCAGGTTTCAGCCTGGACGCTGCTGATGGAGGCCAGGACGCCGAGTAGAGCAGCGGCAGGCCAATAGTGCTGGAAAGGGGGCATGGTGCTGCACCTGGTGGTTGAACAGGTACATCAAATAGGACCCATGAAGGTAGGGCAGCTGGAAATAGATAATGCAGATCGTTCGAATTTTTGAAGGTGCTCTGCTTCGCTAGCGGCGAGCGCGAGGGACCGGGCATTTGAGGTTGACTTTTCGTTTGGAATATTTTTAGTCTCAAGGCGTTGTGAGTTTAAATTTAGTCTGAGTGAATAGCTCTATGCCCAGTTGTTATGGGTGTAGATAACCCCATTCTTGATGTGGAAATGAATAAGTGAAGCAATCTAAGTTTATGATTGGTCTGCGTCGAGGAAATGGTCAGATAGGCTATTTGTCGGAGGGTTACTCTCTTCCAGAGTTTTTTGCATTGATACGAGGCGATAGCGCCCAGAGGAGGCTGCTTGACTACTCGCCGCTAATTGAAGCTTTGCATGGCCTGATAGGGCAAATGCGAAATGATGACATACATGTCGACTACAATGACCTTTATACCTACTGGGCAGAGTCAAAAAGCTATAGTGCTGAGGCGGTAAAAATATCTCGCGCAGGAGATACTTGTAAACAAGCTAACTCTCTGCTCTCCAAGGTGAGGTTTAAGTTCCAAGGTGTGCAAGTTTGGAAGCTTGGCCAAATGAATAGCTTCAATAGATTGGAGTTTGTTCGGTCCCTAAAAGGGTACTGTAATACTTATATAAATGCCCTGCTGTTTTATGTGTATGCCAAGGCTAGCATTGAGGTGGCATCGTTCAAGAATGATACTGTGCTTCAACGATACAGCAATGAATTAAAAGATTTTATTTGGGATGTTTATGAGGCAGTCAGAGGGCCGGATAGTGATGACTTGATAAGATACATGGTCTTTAGGAGGCCCGACGATGCTCCAGATTTTTTGGCTATAGAAAGTGTTGATTTGTCGCCGAGTCAACTCAAGCTCGAGGCGTTGGAGCGATCTCGACCACAAAGTACAGTTTGGAATGAGAGTATGTGTCGGCATGAATATGTTCATGTTGTGAGTTATGTGAATTATCACGACGATCATGTGTCGTCGTTAATGCTCCTGCGTGACTTGCTGTTTAAAATTGG
Organism: Pseudomonas sp. Je.1.5.c; assembly: GCF_051129895.1. Taxonomy (NCBI): domain Bacteria; kingdom Pseudomonadati; phylum Pseudomonadota; class Gammaproteobacteria; order Pseudomonadales; family Pseudomonadaceae; genus Pseudomonas; species Pseudomonas sp. Je.1.5.c. The sequence continues at coordinate 97,160 of NZ_JBCPSP010000003.1, read as the reverse complement.
TTCTGTTTCACAGCTCATAGAGGACTTATCTAAGGGCGGAGTAGAGTGGGATAGCACCGAGCAAGCAGTCACTGCTGTGAGCAACGAAATTAGAAAGATTGAAAATTCAGGCCCTCGAGCTCGTAGAGGACACTAATTTTATTTGTTTTTTAGCGTGGAGTATTCAATGTCCCGATTGGTAGAATATCGTCGGTTGGAGCAACAGCTCGCAGCCCAGTTAGCAGAGTTGGAGTCATTGAGAAATGATGAAGGGCTTCAGCGTGAGATTGAGTTCGAGCAGAAACTCCGATCGCTCTTGGACGAATATGGGGTAGGGCTGAGGCAAGTGATCGGTATTCTGGATCCAGCAACTCCAGTCCGTCCTGTTGCGCTGCCAGTGGTTAGCCGTAAACCTCGTGCGGTCAAGATCTTCAAAAACCCACACACTGGTGAGGTTATTGAAACCAAAGGCGGTAATCACAAAGGTCTCAAAGAATGGAGAGATCAATACGGTGTCGATGCCGTTGCGTCTTGGCTCCAGTGATATCACAAGCCCGTCAGAATGACGGGCTTTTTTGTCTCCTACGGTTCAGGCCCATACATTCCCCCAGTCGCAACGGTAACGAGAAACTCACGAGTTAGTTCGGGGGTAGGTCGACCACCGAGTGCACCAGGTACGCCATAGGGATTGTCCATCCAGGTGTACCCGTCAGATCGGTCATATTGCAGAAAGTGACCCTCGATCCTGATCGACTCTCCAGTCAAAAGATGTGCGGCCAATTCTCCAGGTGTCGGAAGACCCATCTCCTCCCACGCTTCACGAGCAATACAATCCTGCGCCTGTAGCTCGCGCTCTTTCTGTTTTCGCCGAGCTGCTTCTTCAGCCTCCCACTCTTCAAACTCGGCTATCCAATAATCGTAGGTTTCTCGGTACTCCTGTGCGAGTTCGGGCACGTCAGAAAGAATCAGTGGAATGGTTGCGCCATAGTGTTGTGAGGACTCGACAGTGTGGGCCTCGTTCCCAGCCAATTGACAAACTAGGGCTAGCGATTGCTCTTGGGCGGCTTGGGCTAGGGTGAGGAACCCTAGGGTTTCCAAGTAGCGTTTTTCCATCCAATGCAGTCGTGCTGATAACGCGCATTCAAACGCTTCGTTCACTGCACTGGCTCCCCCTGAGAACCGGCCTGGGCGGCCAGGCCATCCATTGCGGACAGTAGCGTCACCTCATCCACTGCTCCCTCCAGGCGCATAGAGTGTCCTGTGAGGGTGTCAGTGATCTCCAGGGTGGGGGTGGCGACAATGCCCCGGTGCTGTGCATCCGACCGCTGTTTGAACACCTGAGAGGCTACTTCTCGATCCGTGTCGGCACAGTTTCTCAGGGTGTCAGAAGGGATAGTGCCGACCTCGATCTCGGCAGCCAGGCCCTGGCCATTGCCACGGCTGTGCAGCAGAACCTGGTCGATTGCGGTCCAGAAGGCTTCGGCACCTCCGAGCTGGCCAGCACACTCCACGAGGCGCGCCTCCCGTTCAGCGGCAAAGCCATGATCCTGGAGCGGGAAGTGGTGCCACTTGAGCTTGACGTCAGGCTGCTGGCTTACCCACCGTTTGAGCTCTGGGGTATATGCCCGGCAATACGGACATTCCAGATCTGCGTATTCAGTGATTAACCACCTGGCTGAGGCAGGTCCAAAGAACCAGGCCTCTGGGGCAGGTGCTTCTCGTTTTATTCCCCATACGAGCATCGGTAACACTACCGCAGCGACAAGGATGATCGTACTGATCACCTTTGCCTTTGATAGCTTGTTCATCGACCTCCCCCTTTTGGAGCTGGGGCAAGTGCCTGCCGGCGAAGTGCGTCGATCAGATCTTCTACAGCCCCTTCCGGTTGGGGATGCTGTTGCAGCCACTCATTCAGGGCGGTATGGATCAGGGGCATAAGATCTCGTCGATCGAGGGCATTGTCCTTGATCTGTTGCAGTTCATCGATGAGGACAGGAGCGCAGATCTCCAGGGACTTTAGAGTGTCCTGGCCGGGTTTTTTAAGCAGTTGGGTCAGGCTTTCAATCAAGCTCTGGGTCAGGTGATTCATGACTCTCATGCCATGCTCTCCACGGCCTTAGTTGATACAGGGAAAGTGATGGGGTAGGGGGTGAGCCCGCGCTTCCGGTCCAGGTCAGCGGCCACCTCCAGCGCAGCTGTCAACTCGTCGCAGCCACGGGCCTGCATGATGTCGTAGCGCTGCCGCTTTTCCTCGGGCTCGGTCATGGCGAGGGCGAGACACAGGCTGGGAGGGACGACACGGAACAGCAGCTCGATCCGCTTGGCCAGGACAACACCCTCGGTGAACTTCCCGTTCTCCTTCCTGGCCGACAACATCATGGTCTTCTGTGCCGGCGTCAGCTCGCGGAACCGGGCAATCTTCTCGACCTCATCTGGCGGCATGTTTAGGCAAATCCACCATTCGATCATGTTCAGGAGGGCTGAAGCCTCCTTGGGAACGTCATCGACGTTCTGGGTGGCCATCCAGAACCAGGCGCCGAGCTTCCGCCACATCTTTGTGATCTTCACCGCGTAGGGGGAGAGCAGGGGTACCTTCAACTGGATGTGACCTTCGTCGGTGAAGAAGATCAGTGGCCGACCTTTGAACTGGTCACGCTCAGCAATGTTGTTGACGGTATTGAGCAGCGAGATGTAGGCGATGGCCATCTGTGCCTGGTAGCCCTCACGGGCGTAGGTGGCCAGGTCCACAATCGTCACATCCGCCTCGGGCCACGGGGTGCCAGGGCGGTTGAACATCTCCGTCTCGGTACCCATGGTGAACATCCCCATGGCTTCCGCCATTTCCATGAAGCGGTTACGTCGGATCTCGGGCACCTCGGCGTCAGCAGCCATCATTTTCAAGGCTTCGACGATGTCCTCGGTCAGGACTGGGCGATCCTCGCGAACGCACAGTTCGGCAGCGTTCAGAATGCACTGGCGGATGGCACTTCGGTCCGCACGGCTCAAGCGAGCATCTTCACCTGGTTCGCCGCCGGTGATCATCAGGCGCGCCGTGATCTCGAGCTCACCCAAGATGTCGCGCTGCTCATCCTCCATGCCCTCAAGAGCACCTGCTAAATGCTCGTCGGAGGCTTCGACGTCGTTGGGATCGAGAACTTTCACCTTCTCTTTATTTTTGACCAGCTGCACCGCATCCACGAACGGGGCCAGGCTGACTCCCGAGCCCGGGGCGAGGCGCACTCGGTTGACGCTCAAACCAAGGCGTTTGGCGAACTCGCCCAAAAGGCCGAAGCTGTTACCTGCTTCTACCATGATCATCCTGGGACGGTATAAAGCCAGCGCCTGCATGATCATGTAGGTGGCCGTCGCGGATTTGCCTGCACCTGTAGGACCAAACAAAAACAGGTGAGCGTTCATTTGGCGGTCGTGCTTGTTCAGCGGGTCACAGGTCAGTGGTGCACCACCCCGATTGAAAAAAGTGAAACCTGGGTGGCCAGTACCCGTGGAACGCCCCCACACAGGGGCCAGGTTGGCGATATGTTGGGCGAACATCAGTTGGGTGTACCAGTCCATCGCCCGGCGTTCGCTTGGGTCGAAATTGCAGGGCAGCCAGCGGAGATAGCTGTTCAACGGGGCGACTTCATCTTGGGGCTGGACGGGTTGCATGCCCGCGGCGAGAAGCACGTTGCACAGGCTGACAGTGCGCTCCTCGAGCACTGTCTGATTTTGGCCGCGGAGGAAGAACGCGACACTGCCACGGTACAGTTTGTGTTTGCGACCCAGGATCGATCGAGCCTCGTCAACATCCTGTCGGGTATGGAGGGAGGCCTGGGTATCTCCCACTGATTTGTGAGCCAGCTTCTCCAAATGTCCTTCGAGTAGATCCTGTGGTGTCGGCACCATGGTAATGCACAGCACCGTATCCTCAGGCAGTCGGTCGAACAGAGAATTTAAGGCGTCCGCTTGCTTCGTTTCACCGGTCAGGTGACCCGTCGTAGGTGCTTTTTTCATCCGATCGAGCATCACGACACGGTGGGGCATGCCATCAAACACCCACAGACCTTTTTTCAGATCCGAGAGAGGCTCGCGAAAACAAAGGTTCTCAGAAAAGTCAGTACCACTCGCCAACGGCAGTTCACCAGGTGCCAATTCGGGCACCGGCTCGCAGACAAGTTCGTAGAAACGGCGAATGTCACGATCGGCCTGGCCAAGGTGGTCAGGGTGGGGGTTGAACCAACGCAGCAGCCACTTTTTGATGTCACTCTCATCCATGCGCCGTGCTGTGACACCGGCATTCGCCAGCGCGCCTTTGAGTCGATCGCAGATGGTTTTCAGGTAGGCGCCAGGGTCCTGACCACGGACCATGAAATCTTGTTTCTGTACTCGGCGATACACGACCAGTCGGACCTTCCGACTTTGGCCACGCCAAGGCAGGTTGCTCACCGCGGTGTCGATGAACAAACCGCCAGGCTTGGAAATCGACTCCAAATGGTGCCGAAACATCGCCAAGTACAGTTCGCTAAACCCGGTATCTTCTGCTCGGGGCTGAACATAAGCATGCAACCGCTGCAGATAGTCGTCCCAGTTGGTCTCATCCTGGGCATAGAGCTGAACAACCCAGGGAGAGCTTTCCAGTTCATCGAAACTGTCCTGCAGGACACCTTGCAGTGCATCTCGCGCTTGCTCAAGCCAGTCGTCTGAACGTCCTTCGGTACCGATCGGAACCAGTTCGAAAAATGCAGCCTGGGAAACACCATCCTCAAGGAGCATGGATTGCTCTTGGGGCAGGTAGTCGACCCAAGGCAGCAAGTCGACGAACGACGGATTCACCTCATAGAGGCGGGACACATCCTGCTTCGTGGCTGGCCGTCGCTTTGGGTTTTGCCAGTCTGTAGGAGAAGGAATCCCGAGCGCCTGTAGGCGATCCAGGTATCGTTCAACCGCCTCCTCGCGCTCCTCTGCAGTTACGTCTGAGGTGTCATCGATCTGCACTTGAACGGGGGCGTCCAGGTTGTCCTCGACGGTGGGTTCCACCTGCGGCTTGCTGGTGGCCGGGAAGAACCGTTGCAGGAACTTCATTAATAGTCCTCCGTTCGTTCACCGGGCATCGCGTACTGCACGCGTTGATACATAGGGAACACGGTGGTGTAACCAGGGACCGGTACCGGATCTGTCCCTGCCAGGTGCGGGAACACGTACATGACCAGGTCGGGGTTGGGCAGCCGCTTGAACTGGCTGTAGATCTCGTTCTGAGGCGTGCGGGTAAAGGCGTCGGCACTCGCCCGCTGGCGAACCATCTGGGGTTCATCGAGCGGCCGGCGAAGCTCTTGGCGCGCATCGAGGAGGGTTCGGCTACTCGAGCTGCCCGCACCGCCCATCGTGCCGTGCTGCCATACGTCCATCATGCTAGCGTCACCGTGAGGGAGCAGCTCGTCTTTATTGGTTGAACACCCACCCAGCAACAGGGCGAGCACCACGACCAGCAGGCGCGGCTTAATCGAGGTTTGCGGATACATGATTCGCTCCGGCGTTGTAGTCGACCTTGCGGCCCTTGATCTCGTAGTCGATGGCGAGCTGCTGATCCAGATGGACCGCTACCTTCGCCCCGGGCTGGACGTACACGGCAGCAAATGCTTCGCCGTAGAGCTTGTTCATCCAGGCGCGGATATCGCTCACACCACCGGTAAGGATGGAGCCCATGGCGGAGTTCCCCGTTGAGCCCATGGTCCCGAACGATGTGCCGCCGCTGTTGAACGTGGTCGCACTGGTCTGCTCGTCCGCTTTCAGAAGCTTCGCGATGCCGGCGCCGGCAGCGGTCACCAGGGATTGGTTGGTCAGGTATTCCTTGGCATTGGATCGGCGCTCGCCGGAAATACAGGGGATGCCGTAGGCGTCGCTGATCCAGCCCAGCCCGCCCTGAATGGATTGCTGGCCATTGCTGCTGTTCTGGTTGTTGTTCTGGCTGCCGTTTGCCTCTTCGGCTGGAGCCGGGAACGAGCGCACGGTGCCGTCGGCGAACACGAACGTCAGGCTGCGGACCTGGCCACGCACGCATGACAGCGTCCAGTCACCTGAGGCGGTACCGCTGGCGACCGCGCCGACGACGTCAGGCAGTTCGATGCCGTTCGCGGTCAGGTTGTCTGGACCGATGAGTACCTTGAAGGGGAAGGGGTCGTTTACCGTTCCGTCGATCGGGACCCGGCCGATGAGGGCCGACATCGCAACCGAGCCCATCAACGTTGAGTTTTGCGGCAGGGTGTAGGCCTTCCGGACATGCTTGCGCGCATCCTGTGGGGAAATTTCTGCCCCGACGTTCTGCGCGGTCGCGGCCAGAACAGTCTGACCTTTGTCCATGGTATTGCCGAAGCTGGTGGGGAAATTGAAGCCACTGGCTACCTGGCTAGACCCTGGTGGCAGGGGCTTGCCGTTGGCGTCCACTTGAGTGGCGTCATCGGGTTGAATCCACACGGTCCCATTGGTGTCTGCCTTGGCGGTATGTTCGAAGCCTGCTCCATCGCCGGGTTGGATGCCGATGCCAATGGGCAGATCCTGGCCAGCTCCGTTGGGCGAGTTTTGACTCAAGTTGTTCAACTGATTCTGGAGCTGATCCAGCATGCCTTTGCCCTGGTTCTGAACCTCTTCTTTAAGTTGGTCCTTGGCATTGGCGAGCTTGTTGTCGACGTTGTCATCGATGTGCTTCAACCGGCGTTGAAGTTCCTCATTCTGGTTCTTCAACTGTTGGTTGTCGGACAACGCCTGACTGACCTGCTCTTTCAGCACGCGGCCTTCAGCGACCAGTGTCCTCAGGGTGTCGGCGGGGGTATCGCCATCGACGCCCAGTCTTCTGGCGTCTTCCTGATCGATCGTCAGCGGTTCCCCTGATGTTTTTTCTTCCTGTTTTGAAGGTCCACTGAAGATCAGAAAAAGCGCGCCCACCACCACGGTGGGGACTAGAAATTTCAGCAGTGGGTTACTGGTCAGCGTCATGACCACGGCCTCCTTTCATTTTGGGGTCGACCTGACTGATCGAGGAGGGCAGCAATGCCTGCTTCAGGCCCCGGCCCTTGGTCACCAAATAAAGCGTGGTCGTGTCGCTCGCATTCCCGCGTGCACCTAGATAAGGGTGTTGATAGGTAGCAGTGACGAAGTTGCCCATCAGGTCAGTTGGGTTCATCACCAACTGCTGTACGCTCAGATTGCGCAGCTTGACCGCCGTGACGTAGGTGTCATCGAGCTTCCATGCGCCCAAGGCTGATGCTTCCAAGGGCAAGCCGGGCAAGAGGGTGCTGAGGTCCATCTGCCGATCAATACGCACCTGCGAGATACCGGCTACCGGTTCGACGGTGCGAAGGGGGGCATACAACATCTGGGCGGCGTAGCGTGTAAGGGCTACGGGTGCAGGGGTTTCGTGGCGCGGTGGGGCAGGGGTGTCGTCTTCATCTGCTGCAGCGCTTGGGGTCGATGCGGTGGATTCCACGACTCGCGTTACTGATTGGCCGTAGCGTGTGGCAGGCGTCACGCCAGGAACGATCTTGACCGGCTCCAGCGCCGACTGACCTTCGGTCCCTGGTGCTGCTGCGATATCGACCAGCATGATTTCACCGGTCGCCACATTCTGCAGTTGCAGGCGGGTCGGAGGGATTTCGCGAGTGGCCATGAGGTAGACCGCTCCGCCAGTGCTCTGGACTCGCAGCGAGCCCACCAGATCCTGGGGCATGCCTACCCGGACGTTCTGATCGACAAAGACAATGCGTTCCTTGCCGACCTGCAAGGGGATGGCCAACGGAATTCGCTCCCACTGCATGATTTCGATGGCATGCGCATCAGCCATGACGGTCAGGCCTAGGGCCAGGACCCAGTTGCGTATCGTCATGGCTTGGCTCCGGCGACGGCTTGAAGGTCCACCTCGATGCGCTGGGGATCACTGGCGTAGCAGTTCAACATCAGCCCATAGGGGTTTTTTTCGGGGTCAGCATCTGTGCGCACAACGCTCAGTGGATAGCGAGACAGGGCGCGCTTCACCCGTTCACCGCTGACGTACTCGTCTGCTACAAGATCTAGTTTTACCGTCCAATCATTGATGCTATTGACGACGACCCGTTGCAGGTTCGGATCCGAAATACCCCGGCCTGGGATCTCGGACACACTACGCTCACGCTTGCGCAGCTCGCCGGCATTGCGGCGAAGCTCGTAATCCTTCTGCAAATACTCCTTGCAGCTTGGGGTGAGGTAGTTGGTCAGCCGATCGATGTTGTCCTGGTAGTCGACATCACCGTCTTTTTCCCAGCGCTGCAGCTGCTGGAAGATGTAGAAGCCGAATGCGTAGACATTCTCGGGCGGTACGTCCCACCACAGCCGGGTACTGCCAGAGCGAAGATCTGGCGGTACATGGACGGTGAGTGACCGTGGGGCCGACCACCATCCGTAGGCCAATACCAAGCAGACGGCGGTTATCAACCCGAGCGCTGTGCGTAAGCTCAGGATATGCGCGTACTGCGCCTCCACCTTTTTTCTGAATGTCATGAGATGTCCTATTTTCCGGTGCGGCGGCAGGTCCAGGCCCCTTCCCGGACCACCAGCGTGGTGTCACCAAGGAATGGAAGGAATGGCGCTCGATGCGTGGCTTGTAACTGGAGTTGGCGGTAGAACCAGGTATCTGGGCGGCCACGTTTCAATTGACGAAGAACCCGGCGGGCGACGGTTAGACCCAACACGCCGCCAACCAAGGCGCACGCGATCAGGAGCGCCCAGTTGCCAAACAGGAACGACATTGGGATGCCCAGCACAAAACCTGTGCCTCCGCATGCCGCAATGGTTCCCCATAGTTCGTCTGCGGTGAGGCCGCCCATGACCATGGGCTGCCTGTTTAGGTTATGCGGAAGGAAGTCGAGCGTTCCGTCCTTGAGGTACTGGGTCTCAGCCATGCGAACCTACCTGCTTAAAGCACGCCGGTAGCCTTGGTAACCAGCAAGATGCCCACGCCGATCAGGACGACGCCGACAACTGCGGTCATGCCGAGGTCACGCCACTTCTTCTTGCCCTCATGAATATCGTGGTAAGTGCCGTAGGCATGGTGAGCCACGCCGATCATTGCACCACCAACAACCAGCAGACCAAGCAACATGAAGCCGTCATATGCATAGTTCTGGATTGTCTGGATCATGTTGGTGCCTTCGCCGCGGGTGGGCGCTTGCGCTCCTGGAAGAGCGGCCTGAGCCAACATGGGGACGGAGGCCAGTACGCAAGTGACGGCCAAGAAGAAGGACTTAACGTGATTCGGTTTAGACATGGTTGAAGTTCCTGGTTGTTTAGCTAAGGACGAGTGCGGAAAGAATCAGAAGCAGAACGAAGATGCGCACCGCTGACGCGCCCGCGGTAGAGCGATCAATGTTCTGGGTGGCCCAGCCGCGATAGATGCTGTAGAGGGCCCAAGCAGCCCAGAGCATCGAGAGGGCAATGACGATGCTCAGGAAAAAGGTCGAAAACGCCTGGGGTGTTGCGGCGCTGGCGGCGTTGAATGCAGCGACTTGTGCTCCACTCATACTCATGGCATCCGGCCTCCTGTGAGGGTGTATTTCCCGGCGAGCTCGGCGGGATCCCGTGGTTGGGCACGACTTGGCGTCAGGTACTCCTGCAGGCCGTTGCGAACACGTTCGATGTCGCCCGCCAGGCGCTCGTAGTCGAAGTAGTAACGCTGGCCTGGCTCACTGGAGAGAGCGGCACTGCGGCGTGCTGAGTCCTCCAGGGCATTGAGCTGGCGGATCATGACCTCGATGTTGGTCTGCTCGGACGCGCTTGCAGCCTCGGCCGTCGGCACGGCCAGGAAGCTGCCTGTGATGGCGATCAGCGAACCGCAGAGAATGCGGCGCGCTGTTGCAAGGGATAGAAGGTGTTTGTTCACGGCTGGGCTCTGGCAAGACTGACTATGTGCATCAGGATGCCGAGAGCGTCAGGGAGCGCGCCTCAAGAAATACTTATCTGGGTGGTGTGGAATTTTTTGAGAGGAAAAATTCCTTCTGCCTAAGCAGCTCACCAGCTGCGGAGAGGCGTGGTGGAGTGCGGATATATTGATCAGGCCGTTGGTATGATCTAGGAGCAATGCGGCAAGCCCCGATGCATGCTGTTTCACTTGGACCAGGGGCACAGCCCGAGAAAAGACTTAACGTCTTGTTCCGGACTACTACACATCATCAGCAGTTTAAAGATAGCAAGCACGCATTGGTACTGCTCGAGTTGAACATGACTTTTACTCCCATTAGATCGCATGTCGGCGTCAGTGCCGGTACCGATGTCTTATCAGTTTAGTGCACCATCATGAATGCCAGCTGATCTATTGCATTCAGAGGATTCCTACAAGGAGGGCGGAAAACTCCTAGATCGTAAATCGAAAAATTTTCCTATCATTCCTGTTCACGATAATCAAGGGGTGTCAGGGGATGTTAGAGATATATATTCGGCTTGTATTTTGTTGGCTGATTTGCGCGGCCTCAAATACAACTTATGCTGTTTCGATAGAGTCCACTGGAAGCAAATATGAACCAGGTGGTGTGCGTTATTTTTTTACCGTTACCCAATGGGAGGGAAAGGAGGAGGGATTTTGCAGGGATCCTGAAGCGATTCGTTGCACGTTAAGTATTAAAGGGGCTCAGCGTCCTGGTAGTTTTTTTTATATGGTAGAAAGTGATCATCGGTGGGACAATTTGTATCCAACAGGCTCGATGCTTGTTTTAAAACAGCAAATGAAAGGTTTCTCAGTTCCTTTTAAAGGCTCGCTGTTTGTCCCGGATGGGAGAAGGCATACTGATACTTTTTGCATTACCTTTACGCATCTGTTTCTTTATAGCGGGACGGGGGGTATTGAAGTTCCAATTGGTCCTTGTGCGCCGGTTATAAATCCATCAATGAAGTGTGAGGTAAAAGGTGATGGAATAATTGATCACGGCGAATTAGCTGATAGTGCTGTTGAAGGTAATGAGGCAGAAACGACTCTACAATTGACGTGTACCGGGACATCTAGCGTAACTGTTAGTGCAAGCAAAGAAAGCCCGGAAGGAATCAAGTTGCGAGCCGATGGTAGTCTGTACTCCAAGATAACGATTGAAGGTAAGCCCGCCGCAGCTGGTGTTCCAATAGATGTGGCGGGCGGTTTGGCCACTCCAGTCACAGTTAGGTCGCAGCTATTCAGTGCCGGTAGTGTCGAGCCGGGGGGCTTCTCCGGGTCTACCGTGCTGACAATCTCGCCACCTTAGATTGATTTTTGAGGGGATGCCCTCAATCATTATGAGAAACGCCATTTTCTCAGCTTGGAGAGTGCCAAGGAAACCTATGGGCGATTCATATTGCTCCTGAACTTAGAGTAGCGGACAGTGACTATGAAATTCTCCTATGTTGTAGAAAATACTCCCATGCCACTAAGGTCATTGCAGCAATGTTGCCGAGCGCAGAGCTGTCTCACGGGCTGTCTTCTTGGTGATCACTCGTAACTCAGGGCAAAGGTCAGGGACGCGTCGAAGTCTCCCTGGCCAAGGGTGCGGTTGGCCAGCACTTTTGGATCGCCCTGCAGGTAGGCATTGAAGCTGATCAGGTTTTCACCAAGGGTCAGCTCGCCCACGCGGTGGGTCTTGTTCAGTGGCAGCGGCAGCCCCCTCGTGGTTTCCAGGCCTACCAGCAAGCCTTGCACGGTTGTGCTTCGCAGCACGAGAAAACCAGGCGGCTCGCTGCTCTCATTGCCGCTGAAGATGATGCTGACCATGCGTTTGCCGACGTCCAAGTCGCAGTTCTGCAGGTGCAGCTCGATGGGACGGCCTTTGGTCCTGCCGTTGAGGTAAAGGTCCTTGTCGATCACGCTTTTGAAGTCCATTTCGATCAACTTATCCCCCTCGGCGAGCACGCAAGGCTCATTCACCAAGGTGCCTGAGAAATACAGGTTGTCTTCTGCCGCCTGGGTCGTCGGTAACCAGAAACTGGCGGCAACCCAGGCGCCCAGGGTAATGGCCCATTTGCCCATGGATCCTCCTAGTAGAGCTCAGCCATCAAAAGCGCCGAAGCAGTGAATTCGGTGCTGGGCAATGCCGCGCCAGCGAGCTTTACCGGTACGGCTTCCAGTACGGGTGGTGTCGATGCACGGACATCGATCTGTCGTGGCTCGTTGGGCGCCAATGCGGTACCGCCAAGCAGGACTCTGATGCCCAGATCCTTTTCCGAGGTTTCCAGCGCAGTGGTGTCGAAAGATGCGGGTGTCCCCTTGAGGGTCAGGCGCATGTGCCAGGCGATGTTGTGATCGGCCGCACCCGGGCACTCGATCTGATAGGGGATCGCCTGGCGATAGCGCTCGCCATCGATGCGGTTGACGGCAATGTTTTGCGTGAAGCGCACGTCGATACGTCCGCCTTTGTCGCTGACGGTGCAACCAGGCGGCGCCAACAGCGTCCCGCTGAACTCCAGATTGCCCGCGTCAACGCACGACAAGGGCAGGGCAGCGATCGACAGGATTGCCAAAGTGCGATTTAGGAGGCTCATCGATAGTCCACCACCAGGGTTGCGCTGGCCTTGAACGCGCCAGCTTTGATTTCGCTGGCCTCGCGCTTGACCAGCACGGCTTGCAGCACGGGTTTTTTACGCGTATCGAAGTTGGACCAGCTGTTGAGCGCCCACCGTTCGCCGTCCTTCTTCAATGCGATACCGATGTCGTCGTATCCGGGTATCTCAAGCATCGTGGGGTCGAAGGCCGAATTTCCGCGCACTTGCATGCGCAGCTCATTGGTGGCGGAGCGGCTGCAATCGAGTGTGTAGTCGATAGAGATGGTCTTGTACTGGCCATCGATACTGGCAATCTGAACATCATTGAACGGGGCGCTGATGGGCGCGTTTTTGTTGATCACGCAGGGAATCGCCGCATAGATGACACCTTTGATCGTCAGCAGTTGTTCGGCGGCCTGGGCCAAGGGGCTGCAGCCAAGCAGCAGGGCCAGCAGCGCGGGACGTGCGACAGTCATAATGAGCGCCTCAGTCATATGCCAAGCTCACATTAAGGCTGGCGCGAAAAGCTCCCGGGCGCAGCGGGGCCGCCGTGCGCTCGGGGCGAATGTAATAGATCAGCTGACTGTCTCCGGGCGAGACGAACCAGGCCGGGGCAGCTCGGCCCAGGCGCACGTCATTGCCTTGGACATCGAGTAAGCGCAGGCCGAACCCCTCGGCACCGACTACCTTGATCAGCGTGGGAGTGTCGGCGTCGGCCACCGCCTGGAAGGTCACTGCCGCCACCGGTTCGATGGAGCTCCACACCAGCGAGCCTTGCTGCTCGTCATGACGACCGCCGTCGCTGCGCACACAGCCCTGCAGCTTCAGGTGCAGGGCCACGGGCGTGCCTTGGTCGCCCATGTGCGATAGGCGAGTGGTGCTCAGCTCACCCAGCGACAAGTGCTGGTAGGCGGAGCTGGGGTCCAGGTAGCAGGCGCTCTCAAGCAGGGTGCCGGTGACCTGGAACTCGGCCGATTGCGCAGGGCTGGCCGCGTGAGTCGAGAGGCTGGCCCCCCACAGCAAGACGGCCAGGGCACTACGGCGTCCGATCTTCATGATTGGCCCTCACAGGAACACAGCATGGGAAGTCACTGTTTGTTGGCAACGGGGCTGGCCTTGCAGGTGCCGGCAGCGCAACTGAACTGCAACTGGGGACGGCCGCCGTAATCGTTGACGTAGGTCAGCACTGGCTTGTCGCCCAGGACCTTGCTGCTCACCCCCAGATCGAGCTGGCTTTTGGGGGCGATCATCAGCGGTTTGAAGCCGGTGACGCCGTCAGCCTTGAGGTTGGGCGCAGCATCGATCAGTGTGATGTAGAAGGGCGTCGGGTTGTTCACCTGGTAGCGGTCGTTCTGGCGTGTCAGGGTCAGCTGTTCCTGCCAGGGAGCTTGGTTGACACCCGCCCTCGGGGCGATCGCCGCAGGTCGATAGAACAACTTGACCCGCGTCTGCAGGGCGATCTGCAAGGTATTGGGTTTGTCGCTGCGTGGGGGTATTTCGCGCAGGTTGAAGTAGAACAGCGATTCACGGTCCTGGGGCAACTGACCGAGCGCAGGCAGGCCCTGGATTTTCACCTGGCTGTTGGCCCCGGCTTCCAGACGCTGGATCGGCGGTACCACCACCAATGGGGTAGTGATCTTCTCAGCCTGTTCGTTTTCGATCCAGGCTTGGGCCAGGTAGGGCAACTGGGTGTTCTGGTTGCTGATGCTGAGACTGACCGACTTTTCGCTGCCAGTGAAGATCACGCGGGTGCGGTCCAGCGACACGGCGGCCAGGCTGGTTTGCGCCGCGCAGGTGCTCAACAGGGCGAGCAGGGTTAGGGTAGTGCGTTTGTAGCTTGTGTTCATGAATGTACCTGGTGTGGTGAATCAAGCAGTGGCGTTGTCCGCGTCGCTGGCCGGCAGGCACAGCAGCTCCAGTTGTCGGTCGGGCGAGACCACGGGGTCGGGCAGGGTGAAGTGACAGCGTGCGCTGCCGTCCCAATGCAACGACATGGTTTCCCCCGGTTTCATGCCGCTCAGGTAGGTCGAGCCGTCCTCACCGACAATGCCGGTTTCCTGGCCGCGGCTGTTCTGTACCGAGGCGCCGAACGGTGGCGCACGGTGGTTGTTCATGCGAATGACGACCATGGCTTTGTGGCCTGCGATCACATCGAAGCGGCGATAGCCAATTGCGCCTTCGGTCAGGGTCGCCTGGGTGACTGACTGCGTGGCCTCGACGTCATCGGCCAGGCTGTCCAACACGATGCTGGCCTGGTTGCGGTAGTAACTGTTGACGTCGGTGACCACGGCCTTGCCGAAACGGTTGGTGCGGGTGATTCCGCCGTTGCCGCGGACCGGGACGTCGGCAACCCCTTGGGTGTCGACCAGCAGCCGGGTGCCGCCCATGACGTTGCTCCGGTGCAGCGCGGCACCGTACCCGGTGAGGGTGGCACCGCCCTGCAGGGACAACCCAGCCGAGGTGTACTCGCCGGCCTGGTAGCTGGCGCTGGCAACGACCTGGGCCAGGTCCCCGTCGTGGGACAGGTAACCGCTGGCGGTTTGACCATTTGAAGCCTGGCCGGCGCTGACCATGTAGTGGTTGCGCTCATCGATCCGGTCGTAGTAGCTCAGGCTGTGGCTGGTATCGCCGCGATTGACCGAGGAGTTGTAGCTGACCGAACCGCTACTGCCCCAGGGGATGCTCACCGACAGATAAGCACCGTCGTCGGAGGTGCCGTTGGCCTTGTTCTGGTACGCGGTCAGCGACAGGCTTAGGTTTTTCAGGCCACCGACATTGAAGTAGCGCGACAGCGACAGGCTGTAGCGGTCGCTGGCCTGGCTGTTCCAGTACGTCTGGTGGTTGTAGTTGAAGTACAGGCTGAGCGCGGAGTTTCGAAACTGCTTGCTCAAGGTCGCGGTGTACAGCTCCTTGCTCTGGTTCAGCGACTGGCTGCCACGCTGGGCCTCGATGAATTCGTTCATGCTCAGGTAGTTCCGCTCGGAGAACCGATAACCGGCGAAGGTGACCTGGCTGTCGTATTCATCGAAACGCTTGGAATAGCTGGCACGGTAGGACTTGCCGCTGAGCGTGTCGTCCTGCAGCGTCGCACGCGACTGGGTGACGTCGAACGACAGCGCTCCGAAGGCCATCAGGTCGCGGCCTATGCCCACGGCCAGGGAACCGTAGTCCTTGGCACCGAGGCTGCCGCCATACAGCGACCAGCCATTGCTCACCCCCCAGGAAAACTCACCGGTGGCGAACGCCGGCCCGTCCATCTGGTGTTCCCAGTCGGAGGGTTTGCCGGCGGCCAGCTTGTAGCGAACGGTGCCAGGACGGGTCAGGTAGGGGATGCTGGCGGTGTCCAGCTGGAACTCCTGGACGCTGCCATCCTGTTCTTCGATGCGTACGTCAAGCTGGCCAGAGACTGCATCGTTGAGGTCCTGGATACGAAACGCGCCGGGTGGCACTTGGGTGTCATAGAGCACCCGGTCTTGTTGACGGATCACCACGCGCGCGTTGGTCCGCGCCACGCCAGTGACTTCCGGAGCATACCCTCTGAGGTTGGGGGGCAACATGTTGTCGTTGCTGCTCAGGTTAGCGCCGGTGTAGCGAAAGCTGCCAAACAGACTGGAGTCCAGATAGTCCTCACCGACGATCAGGTTCGAGCGCAACGACGGCACGGCGCGCAAGGCATAAAAGCGGCTCCAGGCGAACTGATCGAGCGATGGCTGGTCGTCACTGCGCTGCAGCTGGGCCTGCCAGTCGCCGCGCAACCGCCAGGCGCCGAGGTTGATGCCGGCGGTGCCATTGCCACTTAGATTGTCGCTACGCCCTTTGCCTTGCTTGCGCTCGGTGGTCTGGGCGTTGAAGTTGTAGTCCAGCAGCACGCCGGAAACACCGTCATCCCAACGTGAGGGCGGGTCCCAGTTCGGTGCGGTATATTCCAGCTGATCCTGAGGGATGCTCAGGTACAGGGCCGAAGGGCCCAGCTCGCCACGGGCCTGCATGCCCGGGACACTGCTCAGGTCCAGGCAGGCGCCGTCGTGCCACCACTTGAGTGACTTTATGACGTGTGTCTTGAGACCCAGTTCATTGACCAAGGCCGGCGAAAGACAGGCTACGCTGCTTTTCGGGTCGTTATCGGCGGGAATATAGTCGACGGCATACTCCGTCAATGTATCGCGGTTCACGTGTACCAACAGGTTGTATTGGCCGGGCATAATGAAGTTGGCCGAGGCGAACACCCCAAGATCAAGGTTCTCGCGATCCTTGAGTTCCAGGACATCGGTGTTAAATTGGAATTCTTCGGCTGCATTTGCCCACGTCGCGGCACAGCACAATGCCGTGGCGGCCAGTAACTTATGGTGTTCCACGTGACTAAATCCTTGAGCGAAACTGCACACTGAGTGCTTGCAATTCAGAAGTGCTGAATACTCAGTTTGATCGTGGCGTGATAGTCGCCCGTTTCCAGTGCATGTCCGCTGCCGACGAGCGTCAGCGAATAGTTGAGTAGCAAACGGTCGGCAGTGTTGGTGTTGTGCTCTATGGACTCGCCGGGAGAAATCAACTTCCCGTGTTCATCTTCAATCCGCAGTGCAATGCCTTTTGCAGCGCCCTGAATGGCAAAGTTCTTGCCCTCGGGCTGACCTTCGAATGTCAGCCTGAAGCGTTGCGAAGGGGCGATGTCGCGCGCTGTGGTCGATGTAAAGCAGTCGCTGATAGAGATCTTCAGCGATTGTTGGGCTGACGCATTGCCGCTGACCAGGCTATTGAGTGCCAACGGATTGAAGGCAATGGTCTGGCTGTCATTACCCATACGAATAGTGCAGGCGCTGTCGACGATGCTTCCGGTCAGTTGTACACGTCCCTTGAATACATCGGCAGCACAGACGGGCACGCCCAACGTGCAGAGGGCCAGTACCAGCGCGCTTGAGCGAATCATCCAAATCTCCGCGAGCTCCCCCGCAGCACGCAGCCATGCGCACTGCGGGTCACGTCAGTGACGGCGTCCGTTACTGATAGGCGAGGGTGAAGTTGGCGAAGGTCTCGAAGTCGCCCGGTACGATTTCGGCGGGCGTTGCCTCACCACCACCAACCGGATTCACCATATCGCCCTGCAGGTAGGCACTGAACTGCAGGAAGGTGTCGCCCTCGCTCAGCGTCTGGGCAGGCGACGCGTCACCCAGCTTGATCAGCGCGCCGGTGTGGTCGGCAATGGCCAGGCTCGCACCTTGAGCGGTACCTTTGATGGCCAGCAAGTCTGGGTTGGCGGCCGGCGAGCCGGTGAACGTGGCAGTGGCCGACTTCAGGGCGCCCAATTCACAGCCGCGCAATTCGATCTTGAAGGTTTTTGGGTTGGATTTGCCACCATTCTTCAGGGCGACGTTGGAAACTTGATCCAAATCGACAGTCTGGTATTGCGACTCTTGAGCGATGGAGCACGGCGAATCGATAATCGCGCCTTTGAAGGTGATCACACCATGCCCCTGATCTTTGGCAAAACTGGCCGCCGAAGTTGCTGCCAATGTCACAGCCATGATTGCCCCAGCCAATGGACGAACGTTCATTTGATACTCCTAGGTTGATGTTGAAATCCTTGGAAAAGGGCTCAATGGAACACGCTGTAGATTTGTTATTCGTGCGCCATTGAGTTGATGGTCAGCTTAGAAGAATCAAAGAAAACTGTAAGTAGGACGAAGCTGAAGCGGGCCTAGGAAATTTCCGATAGTAGGTCTGCTTCGCATCATGGCGTTAAGGAGTTGCGCTTTGCAAAATCGGCAAGGTCTATTAACGAGGAAATGCCCAGCTTTTGTAATAAACGAACTTTGTAGGTGCTCACGGTTTTATTGCTGAGTAGGAGCATTTCACTAATTTGTTTGTTAGTGTAACCTTGGGCCAGATATTGCAGTACCGTCATTTCTCGGTCAGTTAATGAGCGGATCTGCTCTATTTCTGTTGGTTGATCGTGCATGTTTGTGTTGTCGTGCGTCAAGGCTGGGAAAAACGTATAGCCTGCTTCTATCGCCTTGATTGCGGATATTAGGCTAGTCAAGTCTTCTTCTTTATTGATGAAGCCACGCGCACCCAGTTGGATGCAGCGTCGGCAAACTGAATCGGCAGGTTGCGAAGTCAGGATTAGTATCTCGCTATGCACATCCAGGCTTTTTATCCTGGATATTACGGTAAAACCGTCTAGCTTAGGTATGCCAATGTCGAGGATTACCAGTTGAGGGTTGAGTTCTCGTACGAGCTGGATTGCATCTATGCCATTATCCGCTTCACCGACCACGCGCATATCGTGCTTTTCCAGCAGAACACGCATGGCCATGCGAATGACGGGGTGGTCATCAACTATTACAACGCTATCCATATAAATTCACCTTGATTGATTGTGCGGCACGGCCCTGAGAAATATTCACAGTATATGCATGCCTTGACAACATTGCATGCCTTGCTAGCTTATAATAGGAAAATTCTCGGCAAGCGCAGGAAATTTCTGATGGAAAGGGTGGGTGTATAATTGCACACTGTCTTTCCTTATTCCTTGTGTGTAGATCGGCAATGGAAGATTACACTGTTCTGGTGTTGGAAGACGAACCTTTCCAGCGTCTCGTTACCGTGACGGCACTGGAAAAATTTCTACCAGGTCATATTTTGCAAGCGGCAGACGGCCATGAGGCAGTCGCCTTATTATCCTCCTGCGACATAATAGACATCGTCCTGTGCGATCTCAAAATGGTCGGTATGGATGGATTAGAATTTCTACGACATGTCAGTAGCAGTGGCAAGGTCAGAGCAGTGGTGTTGTGTAGTGAGCTGGATCCACTATTGCGTCAGGCTACGATTGCGATGATTAATTGCCTGGGCCTAACCTTTTTGGGGGATTTGGGTAAACCATTCATGCTTGAAGATTTCTGTCAGGTGTTCAAAACCTATCAAGAACTTTGCAACGCACCACCCGAACGGCTATCTTCCGACGAACTGCCTACCCTGAGCGATGTGCTGGAAGGCCTGGGCAATGGTGAGTTCGAGGCCTATTACCAGCCCAAGGTCACCCTCCAAGGTCAAGTTATGGTCGGGGCTGAAGTGCTGGCACGCTGGAAGCATCCACAATGGGGGGTCTTAACGCCCGCTCATTTCCTCCCGGTCATGGAAGAGCATAATCTGATCGGCCGGTTGTTCTGGCAACTGTTCGAGCAGGGCCTGGCGTTACAGCAGAGGCTGAAGCTGGAGGGAGGAGAGATCCCTCTGGCATTTAACCTGCACCCTTCCCAGCTTGCTTGTCCTTCGCTGACCGAGCGCATCCCCCTGATGCTTAAGCGCGCTCAGATACCTACTACCAAGATCATGTTCGAAATTACCGAGTCGTCCCTAATCAGCGCTCCGGCCACCAGTCTAGAGAATCTGGTGCGCCTGCGTATGCTGGGCTGTGGGTTGGCTATGGACGATTTTGGCGCTGGATATTCTTCATTGGATCGGCTCAGCGAGTTGCCCTTCACCGAGGTCAAGCTTGATAGAGTTTTCGTGCGCAAAATGCAAGGCCAGCCCAAATGCGCCGCGATCATCAGTTGTGCGGTGGCTTTGGCCAGAGCGCTAGATATCTCCCTGGTGATTGAAGGCGTGGAGACTACCGAACAACAGGTTCGGCTGATTGAACTGGGTGGTATTTTTGCCCAAGGCTTTCTGTTTGCCAGGCCTATGCCAAAGAGTCATTTTCTTGCTTTCTGCGCCCAGCAGGCCGTGCGGGACTGATCTTGATAAGTGAGCGGCGGCAACGTCGTTGAACTATCATCATGTTGCAATCACAGCAATCCCTGACCGCTCTCGGCTCTTTTATCTAGCATGATTCTACGTACTTTTTGTTTATTTGTCGGCTTGCTCTCGAGTTGTGTACCGGTTCTGGCTACGCCCCTGCTTGTAAGTTCCGAGGTGTTGTCCACCCAACCGCGCGTCGGTCATCGAGACATGAAAATTTCGATCGAAGACTGGCAATGGCTATGGCATAAAGCCGAGCTCAAGATTGGGGTTGCGGCTACTGAATCCGAGCCGTTCTTGATCAATGCGCAGGACAAGCTGTACGAAGGGATCAGCGCCGATGTCACTTCTCTAGTTGCGCAATTGCTGGGCTTGCAGATAAAGGTCGTGGCCTTTGCCAACGAGCAGGAGGCCAGCAAGGCATTGCAGGCTGGCCTGGTCGATCTCATCAGCGTTCATGGCAGCGCCGCCCCGCGCCCGGACCTGCTGCTCAGCACGCCCTATGCTCAGGACCGGTTGGCGGTATTCAGGCGCAGTTCGGAACGCCGACAGTCACCTTCAGATCTTGCCGGGCTTCGCGTGGCAATTACCGAAGAACACAGTGCGGAACTCAGGCAACGCTATCCGCGGGCTGTCCTGCGGGTCTATGCCAGTCATGAAAAGGCGATTGCGGCGGCTGCGTTTGGGCAAGCCGACGTATACCTGGACGATCTGTACAGCGCGTACTTCCTGATCAATCGGGCATTCTACAACTATGTCCGCTTCGAGCGCTTCTCCGATGTGCGGGGAGGTGGCTACAGCTATGCCCTGCAGGCGGGCAACACCCGGTTGCAGCGGCTGGTCGACGCTGCCATCGAGACGATCGGCGAAGATCAGCTGCGCTCCCTGGCCAAGCGCTGGGTGGGCAACAGCTTCATTCCCGGGACGGAGCCTGTCGACCTGACAGCAGAGCAGGTGCGCTGGATCCAGCGCAACCCGGTGGTACGCTTGGTAATCAACGATGATTTAGCGCCGGGCGCTTACTTTGATTCGAACGGGATGTTTTCTGGTGCCATTGCCGATCTTCTTGAGGTGATCACCCTCAGTACGGGACTGCATTTTGAAGTGGTCTCGCGCAGTGGCGGCTTCCCGCAGATCATCGAGGCGGTGCGCCAGGGCAAAGCTG
This sequence comes from Pseudomonas sp. Je.1.5.c, assembly GCF_051129895.1. Lineage (NCBI taxonomy): Bacteria > Pseudomonadati > Pseudomonadota > Gammaproteobacteria > Pseudomonadales > Pseudomonadaceae > Pseudomonas > Pseudomonas sp. Je.1.5.c. The sequence goes on along the minus strand of NZ_JBCPSP010000003.1, from coordinate 75,760 downwards.
ACCTGGCACTGATGACAGCGAGCCCGGAAAGGGAAGAGCACCTGCGCTTTTCCCGGCCTCTGCTCAACAGCCCCTTTGTATTGCTTAGCGGAGTCGACCAACAGGGCAGGCTTGAAAACCTGATCGAAAAACGTGTGGCTGTACCCACCGGCCACGTGGCCATTGCGCAACTGCGCAAGCGCTACCCGGAAGCCGACGTGATCGAGGCGGGCGGCTCGCTGGATGCGATGAATCTGCTTTATCAAGGCAAGGCCGACGCCGCGATGGTTGCGTTACCCGCTGCGCGTTACTACATCGAGCGGTTGTTCCGCGACAAGCTGATAATCAACCAGATGCTCGATCTTGGGCCCTCGGCGACCAATTTTGCGATGCGCCGAAGTGATGTCGAGCTTCAATCGATCATTGACAAGGTTTTGCAGACCGTTGCGCCTGATGAGCTCAATGCGATCTCCAATCGTTGGCGCTCGCCACCGGGCATGAGTGGTCAGACCTGGGTCGATTACCAGCTAGTGATTAACGAAATCGTCCTCGGCGCCCTGGTTCTGCTGGGGCTGTTGCTGGTATGGGTGTTTTACCTGCGACGCCAGATAAAGGCCCGGCTCAAGGCCGAACGGATGCTCAACGATCAGTTGCAGTTCGTCGAAACTCTGACTGACTGCATGCCGCCCCCGTTGTATGTGTGTGATACCAAGGGGCGTATTCTGTCGTGCAACCGCAGCTTTCTCGAAAGTGTCGGCCTGCACGCTGATCAGGTACTGAACAAAACGGTGCGTCAGCTACCCAAGGATAAATTCGAGAGCCTCCCGGACTTTCATCACAACTACCTGCAGGCCATGCGTGACGGCCAGACCATTGAGTCGGTTCATGTCATCGTGTTGCAGGGCAGGGAAGTGTGGATCAATCATTGGGTGCACCCATTCAGGGACTCTACAAGCGAGATCAAAGGGGTGATCTGCGGCTGGCTGGACATCACCGAACATCGCCAGTTGGTGCAGCAACTGCAAGAGGCCAAGACACTTGCCGACGAAGCTAGTCGCGCCAAGACCAGTTTCCTGGCCACCATGAGCCATGAGATCCGCACACCGATGAACGCTGTGATCGGCATACTCGAGCTTGCGCTTAAACGCGCCGACAGCAAGCCAATTGACCGCGCCAGTATCGAGATCGCCCATACCTCGGCAAAAAGCCTGTTGGAGTTGATCGGCGATATTCTGGACATCGCCCGGATTGAGTCCGGACGGCTGAGCCTATCGCCCAAGCGCGCCAACCTGCGAGAGCTTGTGGAGTCGGTAGCACGCGTTTTTGACGGCCTGGCACGGCAGAAGCGCCTGAACTTGGTCCTCGAGATTGACTCTAGCATCAACTGTGACGTGCTGATCGATGCCCTGCGTTTCAAGCAAATTCTCTCCAATCTGGTGAGTAATGCGATCAAATTCACGGAAGAGGGAACGATCATCGTCCATATTGCTGGGATTTTGAGCGATGCCAGCCTGCTCACAGTCAACTTGAGTGTCAAGGATACCGGCGTGGGTATTAGCACGGCCGATCAAGATCGATTGTTCAGACCGTTCGCCCAGGCCCAGCGTAATGTCCAGCACAACGAGGGGACAGGGCTGGGGCTCGTGATCTGCCGCTCACTCTGCGAAATGATGGGGGGCAGGGTGGAACTGACCAGCACTTTGGGGCGGGGCACTCGGGTCGATGTCCAGATGCGCTTGCAAGTGTTGGAGCCGATCGATTTCCATGAGGAGCCGATCTTGACTCAGGATGTTCCTCGGTATCGATTGCAGGTGCTGGTGGTGGACGATCACCGGATCAATCGCCAAGTGTTGCATCAGCAATTGAGCTACCTCGGCCATGACGTGTTCGAGGCGGAAAACGGCCAGGTGGCTTACGCGTGTTGGTGCGAGCAACCTTTTGACATTGTCATCACCGATTGCCACATGCCGGTAATGAACGGTGCCGACTTCACCCGTGCCGTACGCCATACCGAGCAGGAAAAGGGCTTGGCTGCGACTGTGATCATCGGTTTGACGGCAGACGCTCAGCCGGAGGAAGTCGAGCTGTGCATTCAGGCCGGTATGAATGATTGCTTAGTTAAACCACTGAGTCTGGACGAACTGGATGCTCGGCTACGCGCATTGCAGCCGGAGGATGCATTTGCCGAGGAGCCACTTGATCACTGCCAGGAGCAGTTGATGCCGCCGCCTCAAACGCAGGTCATCGATCTGGGGCCACTGGAGATGATGATCAGCAGTGACCCTTTGAAGTTTCGCCGAATACTCGACGAGCTGATCAAGAGCAACCGCAGAGATTGTGAGCAGTTGAATGTGTTGCTGCGCGAGAGGGATACCAACAAGCTTGGCGAGCTTGCGCATCGCATCAAAGGAGCTGCGCGAGTGGTCAAGGGTGAGCAGGTGGTCGAATGCTGCCGGCAGTTGGAGGCGGTATGTTTGCTAGCCCAGATCCCGGCGCTGGAGTTGGAGCGTGCGGTGGAAGAACTTGAAACGGCACTTGGATCGTTGAATAAAGCATTGAAATTTTCCTTGACCAGCTGAGATCAATTTGTGGCTGATGGTGATTGATAAATAGCTTGGGTACATCCAATTGACCAAGGGGAGTACTCACAGGTACTTCTTGAAGGTGCTAGCAGTGATACTCACTGCCACTCCGAGCAGGGCTGCACAGGGGAGCAGAATCAGCATCGGGCTTATGCTAATCGGGAGGGCCAGGTAGAACGTCCAGGGAAAGATGGCCAACGGTATGATGGTTCCGCGTGCCTTGTGGTAGAGGTAGCTGGATTCCCTACCCGCGCCGAACCTCCGCAGGTCACGGCGAACCAGGCCATCGACCAGGCCGGTGAACGCGGCCAGGGCGAACAGCGGAATGGTCAAGGCAAGGACTACCAGGCGCACGCAGAAAATCAGAACGGTGAACAGGGCAGCCAGGGCGTAGTTCTGGATGGTCGTCACGCTCTGCGCCGCCATGTAGCGCACATCCAGCTCGCCCCGGGGGCCTGCATTGGCCACATTTTCCATGCCCTGGACCCAGCTGAGCATCCCGGTCTTTACCACCAGCCAGTTGTAGGCCTCGGTGACCAACCAGGTAGCGGTACGGCCAGGCTCCTGGACAATTGCACTGTGCAGGAACCCCTGCGACAACCAGCTCAGCTCTGTCATCAGCATGTGTTGGCCATGCCGCCACCCGGCCTCGGGCCAGAAGAAATAGAGGCAGATCCAGTCAACTACGATCGCAGTGAACAGCGATCCGAACATGACGCCGAGAAAGTAGAACGGGAATCCGATAATTTTGCTGAACAGCGACTCCTGCTGTTCTTGCTGATGCTGCGCCCGCTTGGAGAGGTCATCTGCTGCCATGGCCTTCCCCTCACGCTACTTCGTCGGTTGCGACATGACGGAAGTCGTCCACCAGGTCTTCAGGGAGAGCGGATTTAAGGTCTTGATAGCCAGGCGCTTCCCACCATTCGCTCGAGGCTGCAGCCGATCGGCGCATTCCCGTCGCGATGTCTTGCAGGCTGGCAGGCAGGACATCGTCAGGGTCGTTTGCTGGCAGTGGCATCCGGATCTTCCACAGGTTGCCGCCCTCGATCAGGGCGAAACATTGGCCCTTGGGCAGACCCACGACATGCGCAGGCTCGATCATCGGCACACTGGTCAGCTGCACCGAGTCATTCGTGTTCGAGGTGAACGCCGTTTTGCCGTTCACCGAGTCGTTCGCACTGCTAGCAGGGGTGCTGTTGTAGATCTGCACCTTCGGTAGTTGATTGGTGAGCAGCTCGGCGGTGGCGGTTTCGCGCACGCGCAGCATGAAAAGATTGTTGAAGTTACCGATCACCTGGCCGGCCTTCGCCTTCGAGCCGATCTTCGCCTCGATGTCGCTCAATGTTTGTGTGTAGGCGGTCACCTGGATGCCGGCGCCGCCGGCTTTGTTCACCATCGGTATGAACTCGTCACCAATGAGCTCGTTGAATTCGTCGGCGTGCAGGTTGATACGCACCTTGCCACCTGCCATGTGGCCTGGCAGCCCATCGTCGATGCCATGCTTGTAGATGTGGCCAGCGACGGAGACCAGGTCACTGAACATTGAGTTGCCCACAGCCGCGGCGACCTCGGTGTCGGACAGCGCGTCCAGGCCGACATACACCACGGCGCGCTTTCGGATCACCTGCATCCAATCGAAGATTGGCCGCTGATCGTTGAGGTCCAGATAGTCGGGTGCGAGCAGCTCGGCAATCCGTCCCGTGGTGAGCTTCTCCAGGAGCGGCAGCAGCGATGCGACGATCTTGTCGAAATAGGTCTTGTCGTAGCGCACGGCGCTGCGTAGACCATCCATCACGGAGTCGTTGATACGCTTCTGTGTCAGGTACTGATCGATGGCCACCACCCGCAGTGGACGATCCTTCATCGCGAAGGACAAGTTCTTCCGATCGATCTTCGCCTCCAGAGCGACAATGGTCTCCCAGGCCTTTGGATCATGCTCCGCGAAGTACTTCTGGGCGTATTCGACGAACAGCTCGTCAATGTTGATAACGTGCCGGCGGATCTGCTCGTAGTCGGGACGGCGGCCCAGGGCGACCAGCGATTGCGCAATGATGTTGACGAAACGCCAGGCGAACTCGCGGAACGCTGCCGAATTGCCCTCGCCGGAGAGCTGGCCAGCGATACGCGTGGCCACCTCGCTGATCCGGCCAAAGCGGCCAATGGCGTTGTAGCGGGCAGAAATGTCCGGCCAGCCGAGATGGAAAACGTAGAACTCATCCAGGCGCCCGGCGCGCTCGCACTCGACGTACATGCGCTTGAGCAGGTCGGCGTCGCCTTTGGGGTCGAACACTATGACGACTTCATGATCAGCGGCTTGCGCAGGTTGCTGCCGCCGTGCCCACCGATGTCGGGCTTGGCTCCGTCGCCCCATGTGTACCCGGCGTCCACGGCGATGGGTGCGTCGGATGTCTTGTGTGATGAATACCTCGGCCAGGCGTGTCTTACCGACACGGGTGGTGCCAAACACGATGGTATGTCCAACCCGTTCGCCCAGGGGAAGGCTGACATTTTGTTCATCGGGCTCGATACCATGCAGTCTCGGCAGGCCACCTACGGGAGGCAGGGGCCTGGCTGGGTTCCAACTGGAATCCCAGCTGGTGAGTTTCGTGATGGCTTTCAGTGGGAAGGGGGCGAACTCCAGGCGCTCTTCAGCCAGCCGCGCCCGGGTGTACAACTTGGTCGGCTCTACATACGACGCGTATTGAGGCAGGTAAGTATCAGCGAGTCGCTGTGTGTGTTTCTGGGTCCAGCGGAAGCCCCGGCCGATGAACAGGCGCTCATTGCTGATCGGCATTTCGGTGCTGGTCATGGTGTAGTGAGGAAGACGTCGGAGGTTGGCTTGGTAGCGCAGGACCACTCTGGCTTGAAGCAGCCGGACAGTGCCGATGTAGGCAAAGCCGAGTGCAGCCACTAACCCGAACAGGGGAGTCAGCGCAAAGGCCCAAGGAGCACCGATGCACAAGGCGGCTGCGACATAACAGACAGCCGTGGTGAACAGCTCTACGGGCGGTCGCAGGAGTGACTCAAGGGTGTAGGTGGCCATGTCGTCATGCCCTCATGAGGTTGACTAGAGAGATGGCTTCGCTGCGAGCCACCTCGATCTGCTCTGGGGTGAGGCGTTCGGCCAGGCGCTGCGCGAAGGCGATCTCATTGATCCCCGAAAGCCCGGTCACGCGCCCACCGTAAAGCTCGCTCACGTGCCGGATCTGCTCGAGCATCTGTTCTCGTCCTGGACGGTTTAACGGGTGGCTGATGACCAGCGTGATAATGGGCGAGCGCATCGGGACCTCACTGCTGGAGGGTGGTGGAGGTGATGAGGACCGGATAGTGCTGCAGGCCCAGTCGTACCGAGATGTCGGAGGCTGGTACCGGCATTACCTGCAGGCCCGGTGCCCAGCGTCGGATAACCTCGAGGCGATCTGCGCTGGCGACGTTCACCACCAAGCCCACCGCCTGCAATCGCTGCAGGTCCTGGAGCCTCTGGGTGAGCCACGTTTGTGAGAGCTGGTCATCACCGATCAGGAACATGGGTTGCAGGCCTGGCGCGTTGATCACTCGCCCTTGAACGGTGCCTGGGCGCAGTTCTGGCGTCTCTACGGGGAAGGCTCCGGTCGTTTGGAGGCCTGTCACAGGAGGCGCCTGGGTGGGCTCGGGCTCCAGATCCTGGTAGTACGGCAGTGCGGATGTACCGCCGTAATCAGCAACGATCGTCAATTGCGCTGCGGCGGCGCTGCTGATGGTTACGGTGACGCTGGCCAGCGCAGCGAGGGTCAGGATGGGCAGCGCTCGAAGCGCCCCGAGAAGGGGGAGATTGCTCTTTGTCATGGAGTCGTGGCCAAGAAGTTTATGCCGGTGACCCGGCTAAGGTGCTTCGCGAAGTAGCCGCGGTATCGTGCGGCTGGGGCACCGCCTGCTGGTCGGTGATAGCGGCCTGCAGCATCGATCCAGCTCCCACCCTTGGCCTTCTGTTCGGCCAGAATCTGGGCTGTCACAGTCAGGTTTTTGTAGGGGTCGAGGCCTTCGCATGGCGAGGTATAGCGATGTCCGTTGGCTTTGATATTGGTTTGCCCAAGGCCAACGTCGACCCGAGCGGGGCCGACGATTGCGATAGCCATGTTCAATGCCCTGCAGGCATCTGCCCTGGTTGCAAACCGGTAGCCCTTGCCCGCGACATTCAATGTCCAGGGCCAGGGCACGAGCTGACCGCGGAGTTTGGTGCCACTCTCCTGCAGCGCCACGGAGTACAGAACAGCAGGCGGAACGCCGTGCAGGATTGCGATCGACTTGTACGCCGGCGGCGGATCCTCGGCTGCAGTGGCCGTGCCAGCGACAGCCATGATGAGCATGAAGGCCACCCAGTACTGGTTCATTGGCGCCGCCATTGGCCGCCAACCTGGGTCACTGACGCAGGTAGATCGCCGCCAAGGCCCAGACGGAGCCAGCGTCCCTTGTCATGATTGAGGGTGATCTGTCGGCTTTTAACGCTACTGGGTTCGACTCCGGCGAGAATGGCCCAACGGCGAATCCTCTCATCATCATTCTGGCTCCCGACGAAGTAGAGATCGAACGGAGTCCGCGCAGCCTGCAGTTGTTTAACCTGTTCGATACAGGCCTGGCAGTTCTCTTTCACGAACACGGCCAGTCGACCATTACCTTGTAGGCTCGGCCCGCTCACGGTGGTGGGTGATAGGACAGGTGCGGACGATAGCTCAATCGTCTTCTCCCCTGGGTGGAGTCGTTTATACGCCTCATCAAAGGCCCGTTGATACGCGAGCTCTTTCTCCACTCGCTGGCGTTCAGCCTGGACTTGCAGCTCGGCGAAGCGGCGCCGTTCTTCGTCTGAGCGAGCTTCTATGCCGAGTGCCGTCAGAGGGTCCAGGCCTGGACTCCAGATCCCGCGAGGCCCCTGCATCAATTCCTGATAGCGTTCGAACTCTTTATTTGTGAGCCCCCATTCCTTGGCCAATCGGTCCTGCAGCTTGCTTTGGCCGGCTGCACTTTCAGCCGAGAACTGTTGCTGGCTGCTGGAGGTGTTGCTCGTTGGGGCCGCTGCGGCGCTGCCCGTCAACCAATAGGCACAAACGATGGAGCAGATGATCTGTCGGTACATGGCTCAGGTCGTCTCAGGGTTGAATGTTCAGGGTTCGGGTGGCGCCGTCGACATCAAAAGTCGCGGTACGATCATTGACGGACTTGAGGTGCCAGGTGCTGCCACTGACAAACTCACCTGGGCGGATCAAGTAGATCTGGCTCAGTCGTGTGCTGCCTGATGGGGCGATGGCGAGGAAGCGTTCGCCGCCGCGGTATTCGAGCCCCACCATCTGGAATGGAGGAGGCGCTAATGGCACAGGCGGCACCTTGGCGATGGCGGCTTTCGTTTTTGGCTTGGGAGGCGCTTGAGGTTTTGTCGTGACTACTGCGGTAGCCCGGGATGCCGCCATTTTTTGCATTTTGCCCGTAAGGGATTCGAGATCGGCTTTCAGGACCACCAGCTCGCTGGCACTGGCTGACGTCCGGGCCATGTCTTGGGCTTGGACTGCCGCCGCCTGTGCAGCATCGATCCGCGTCGCTAGTGCTTGTTGGCTGGCACGGAAATCGTCCATCGAGACCATCGGCTTCCCGGCGACAGTGTCGAGTCGATCATCGATCCCGCTTAGTCGGCTTTGCAGCGCATTGAGCGTGGTTTTATCCGCCGCCTCGGTGAGCGTGCTGCGCAATGTTGCGAGCTGGTATTGCTGGAACAGCAAGGCGGCGCCGAGGGCGATCCCCCCCAAGGCGATGAGAATTTTTTTTCTGGGCGGCAAATTTGGCAGGTTCATGGGTGTCCTCTCGAAGCCGAGTACACCCTGGCGCAGTCGTGATTTTGTTTCAGTAGAAAATACGCAACCCGTTTGGTTGGAATTTTTTTAACAGCTATGAGTGTCGATTTGGTTGAGAGGAGTAGGAGGTGACACTCGCTACGGACACCGCTTACGAGGAGAGTGTTTGGGGAAGCCCCGTCCTGACCAACCAGGGCGGGGCTATTGATTGCGTCACGAGAGAAGTCATTCTTCGCCTATGACTGCAAGGCTCGCCCCGGCATTTTGCCAGGGCCTTTCATCACGCCGTGCTAGCAGTCGAGCCAGCGTCCGGTCGACCTCGTGTAGACACATGGACTATCACGAGGAAGGTGCCGATCCCGAGGAGATCCGCAACCAGGTTGCTATAGGCAGACGTGAACGGAATACCGTTGGTGTAAGGGTCAATGATTACCTCGTTGAAGGTTGCATAGATGCCTACCCAGCCCGCACCGGCCCATGGGCTCCATGGGATACCGCATTTCAGATCGCGGACCGCATTACGAACCAGGGCCTGAGGCCAATCCAGGATTGGAACCGCCCGGATCTGCGCGATAAGCACACGCAGGGGGACGTGGTCAGTTTTGGCAGAAGTGGGCACGTACAGGTAGCCGAAGAAGAGCGGGAACACGAGACCGTGCAAATAGTGACAGGCGTCGTAATTCAGACGAACCAGATTGATCCCATTGCGCTGCAGCAGCGCAAACGCGGTACAAACCGTCAGGAACGTAACGATCGGTACAAGTGCCTTTCTCAATGGTAATTTCATGGAATCTCCTATCTATATAGAGGTTTCGCCAACCAGGTGGCGGATTCCAATCCTATAGAGAGTTTCATAATGCGCGAGCCATATTGGGCCTCCGAAATTTCCCCAAAACCTCGTGTAGCTTTTGGCCCAGGATTTTGGATTGCGTAGGTCGACCAAATGTGGATTCCGGTTTATTGCCGCTGCTCGGGCATACGCAAGGCCTAGGTGCTATCTGCTAAAGACCCGCCACAGTTGATCGATCCGCGTGGTGTACGAGCGGCTCATCATCTCGCGGCGCATCCCCCAATCGGGGGTGCGGGGGACGCTGGCGGTGCGCATTGTGCCGCGCCCGTACTTCCCATTGATCTCGTCCAGCACCGTCATCAGCCGGTCACAGGCCACCGGCTGTGTCATAGCGAATCGCCCGGTATAGGTGACCAGCGCCTGTTTGATCGGCGTCAACTCGGTCAGCCGCTTGCCGAATATCCGACTGCAGCAGATCTCCTGTTTGGGGGGAGCCGCCTCCTCGAGCTCGAGACAAGGTGTTCCCGCAAGCTCCCTGGCCGTCTTCTCAACGACCATGCTGAACTTCTGCTGCAGCATCCACAGGGCCGCCTTGGCTAAATCCATCGCCTCGAGGTGTGCCGTCATCCGCTGGCTAATGCACCACGCCTCACACACCTCCTGTTGCGCAGAACCTCGTCCCGCTTGCTTTAAGGTCTATCTAAAGGGCTTATGCTGAAGCGTGAACCAACGCCATCTGTTCCTTAGATAAAAGGTTATGGGTTATAGCTCTTGTGGCGAAGTACCGTAGTGCTGGCATCCTTGTATCTTGAAAAACCCCCTCAAAGCCTTTCGAGTTTATATATTGGCACAGCCTTTTCAGATAATTTAACTCAGTCTTTACTTTTCCCGTAAGGCGTTGCAAAGTTGAGCTGTGCCTAAACAGCTTGAGTAGCCCTTCTACCTGCTCAGCTCTTTCCAAAAGCTCCCACAATGCAGCATGGCTTTGCATAAACATTTGGCGCTGTCTTTGGCTGCAGGAATATATATAAGCATCCAGCAGGTCTTCAATTTTTTTGGGGTTTATATCGACGCCAAGTTTAATGGCTAGTTCGAACCACCAGATTCTAGCCCGCATCATGTTGAAGTGATCACCATCTTTTGCGGCTTGTTCAGCTAGTTTGTAGTATTCATCCAGCTGCACTCGAGTATCATTTATCTCAGCTATGATATCTAGTCTAATTGTATTGGATGCAAGTTTTGCACCTTTGCCTCGCGCCTTATCAGCCAATTCGACTAGCCGCTTATACTTATGCTCATCATCAGAAAGTCCAATAAGAATGCTTTCAGCATGAAATCGTGATGACCCAGCACGTTTGATCTTCCTCACGGTGTCTGCGAGTTCCTTTGCTCGACTGACATTCTCTAGATTTTCATAGGCATAGGCCATGTTTATATACAGCGAGGCTCTAATCTCAGAAGGGTTTTCTTCTTTAAGAAGCCGTTCGCATTCTTCAATTGCTTCTTCATACTCGCCAAGCATTCTGAGAGCCCGAGAAAATTGAAGTCGTATATTCTTGACAAAATGATGCTCATCATACTCCGAAAGTTTCGGAAGTAACGCGCGGCACAAGCGTACGACGAAAAGATATTTACCCGACTCAGCCAGTCGCTGTAAATAGTCGTGAAAGATCTTTATTCGATCGACTACTTTTTTTGGCTTTAGCTCTTCTTCCTCCGATGCAAGCGCATCGGAGATCAGGCGTGCCAAAATCAAAGTTGCATTCTGTTCTACTATGGAGCTCAGTCTATATACAGAAAAACCGAAAGAGCGATGGATTTTTAACGGCTGACCAATTTTCCAGCCTTTACCAAAATAAACAGTTGCTGCCTCTTCGAAGCCTTTCACAAGCCGTTCTTCACCCAATGCTCTGTGAATAAACCTTTGGACAGCGGGTTTTACCGCTACAAATTTATCATTATCCGCTTGCGCGCTATTCAACTCATTTGTTTCAGCAAGCTCGGCTAGGCCAACATTAACCAAATGACTAGCCATTCCAGGTCTAAGCCTTCTGCAATCACCGAAATACTTTATAGTTGACACGTTCTCGCCATTCTTAAAGAATGTTAATGCAACCAATAAATTGTATATATTTTGGTCGTAATCGCTTCCGCATTTAAGCCTTTCAATCTCTTGGCGGAGTGAGGCAGGAATAGTAGCTTGCTCATCTATTGATTCATCAGATGACCCTAAGGCGATGCTATCGAAGCTACTAAACCTAAGCTCATTGAGAAGATTATCGATGCGTCCCGGTAATCCCGCAGTATAAGCATATACGGCGCCTGATCTTACCTCACTTGGCCCGACGCTTTCAGCATAAGGATGCAGTTCAATATAGATTTTGGTCTCTGGCTCATCCAAGGCTTGCAAAACAACCGGTTTAACTCCTGGTGCCGAGAAACCCACAGAGCTTCTCACAACAATCTTCAGATTTTTGCAGTAATCTAAAAAAATCCTCGTAATTGTTTCTACACCCAACACTAAGTTTCGCTTTTCATCAGCGGTGCCAACGACATTAACCTCATCCAGCAATAGATAAGCATCTTCAGCTTCGAGTTGCTCACAAAAAGAATTAATATTTCCGCCAATAATTATGCCCTGCAGCGAGTCAAGATCATCACTAATCCCGATAAATGACTGAAGGTCGAGTCGATAAACTACTTTACCATCCTCCCCAGTAGCATTCAGTAGGTTTGCAAGAAATTCATCTCCCCCCATGTCTTGTTCGGCAACTATCCAAACCACGCTGCACTTGTCTAAACTACTGATAGCCTCTCTTGTTTCCAGGCGGCGACAGTCCATGTGCCTAGCAAATATAGGCAATCTATACTTATAACGACCCAGGCCGTTAGAGAAGTTCTTTTTTTGTACGCCCCGTTCGCTATAAGATCCTTCACCGAACGAGGCTATGGCTTTTTTAGCTGAAAACCGTCAACCTCTCGTACCGCCCAATCTTGTTGAAAGCACTTTTCATCTCGACTAAGTATCTCACCATCCCTAGAAACCTGCCAAACCGATCCTACTTTCTGCTCAAATTTTCTTGGCCAATATACACATTTTCTTGTGCTAGCATCTAAAGCCGCAAAGTAATATCCATGCCTCCGGTCTTCCTTGTCCTCCACTTTCTCAAGTCCAAATAACGACGATGCCTGTATGGTCCGTCGATTATGGGCTCCTACACTTACCAGCTCTGGGCGATTGTCATGCATATGGCCGAAAAGATGGGCGTCGAAATATTCGGGGTTGAAAATTTCTCCGCTGAACTCATCTTGAGCCAACTTGCAAAACCAAGTCATCGGATGGTGAGTAACAAGAATATTCACGTGATTTGATCTTGACCAAGCTGGCAAATCACCTCCGACCACTGAGTTCAATTGCTGCACCGAAATATCAAGCTTTTCTTTCATGTCGCCTGCAGCCAGATGGGTCCATGCAGAGTTCAAGCCGACCACACCAACATTTAAACCATTTATCTTCAGTTTAACTGAGCAGTCGCCAGGTAGCAGACCCTTAACATCTAACGCTAGAGGTATAGCGCTATCAGAAACCTCCTGAACGAAATTCGTGTAATTCTCAAATGCTTGTACAGCTTCATCTCTATAACTAGAGGGCTTACCACTTAAAATCTCGTCCCTTACAGCGGTCTTTTGCCTGAGAATGTCTGAAAAATTAAGGAGAGGTGAGCTTTTACCAGGCCGAACAAGATCATGATTCCCTGGAACCAAAAATAGCTGTGGACAGCATCCTTCTTTTTTGAAAGCTTCCCAAAGCTTTAAAAGCTCATCCTTAACGCTCGAAAATTCTTCAGGATCACCTTTGAAGGTCATGTCACCCGAAAATATTACAAGGTCTAATGGGCCGCTTTCTCTAATTTGCCTTCTGACATCATTGTGGATCTCATCCCGGACTACAGCCCAAACGTCAGAGGTACGTGCTTGTCCACGATGAAGGTCACTAACATGCATCCAGTGTAGTTTCAGATTTTCCATATTCTTATGCTGTTTTAATCCAATTTTGGCACTTTAATACTGACTCTTGAGCTCTGTGCTTACAAAGTGCGCTAATATTTTTATATTAAATCTATATCACAAAGCCTCTCGCCGCAAGGCACAATGACATCGCTTTAGGCCGTGCCATGCCTGGTCCAAATCTGTCCAATTGTTCGCAAAGCGCATGTCCTTGAGCTCAACGCATGAGCTTCGGATATTGGCCGTTGCCCATTAACCATTCAAGCCACAGAGAGCAGCCGCAATGCTCTACACGAAAACCTACGAAGCCGAATCGCGGTCCCTCGACCGATTACTGGTATTTTAGAAAAGGCCACCGATGGTGGCCTCTCAATCATGCTGCAATTAACTGTCTTGCGAGTGCCATCTCGACCGAATCCCCATCCTGATTCAACGAGTCGAGTCCTGACTCGGGGACGTCCCCCGAAGTGCTCTGCGCCACTGCGATCTTCTTGGCCATCAGTTGCAGGCAGGTAATCTGCGAACTGCCGGCGTAGCCGAAGAAGATCACGCGCACAGGCTGTTTCTGTCCAATCCGCCACGAACGCCTTGCGGCCTGCTGCAGGGTGTACACGTTGTACCCAGTCTGCAAAAACGCGATGGTCGGGAAGTCCAGCAGGTCCAGTCCGGTCTTGACCAGCTCCGGGTTGGTGAGTAGCACGTCGACGCCGCGGTCGACCTGGTCGAGAATCCAGTCCTCGCGCCGAGCCGTTTCAACCGTGGCCCGTAGAACAGCCACGCGGAGACCTGCCTGTTCGAGGACCTTCTTCAATCGGGACGTGGTATCTCGCGTCCCGCTGTAGACGGTGTAGGCGAGGACCTTGCGGCCTTTCGCTTTCTCCTCGAGGCACAGGTTCAGCAGCGCGTGCTCCTTAGGCATCAGCTCATCGTCGCCGAAGAGCGCCGGCACAAAGGCCAGCGTGTCGCGGGTGCGCGGATGTTTGACCATCTCCGATCGGAAGCAGCAGTCCGGCCAGGCCAGCAGCACATTGAGCACCACTCCCAGGAGGGTAGTATCTCTCCGAGCCAGAGCCTGGCGGAGCTCAGCGGTCAGCGTGGCCGCTAAGCGCTGGTAGGCCGAAGCCTGTTCCGGCGCCATGGGCACGTCGATGAACTCCTCCTGGTAGCTGGGCAGCACATTGCCACCGATATCCTTGAGCTTCAGGAACACGGTGAATGGCAGCACGAACCGGTGGATGCCTTTAGGGCCGAAGCCTGGGGCCTTCACGGTGCGTACCGACAGCTTCTTACCCTTGGCAGTTTTGTGCGAATCGCCATCGCGCTCGGTGTAGATGTCCTTCAGTACACCGTGGTCGCGCATGAACGACATGGCTGCAGGAGCCATGCTGCCGCGTGCGTTGGGTCGATAGCCGTCCTCGATCATGCGCCGGGTGAGGATGCGGAACAGGAGGTAGAACAGGTCGTCGGCGTAGCCGCCCATCAAGGTCCCGGTGAGAAGGACGGTTTTACGCGCCTTCGCGGCCAACACCCCCATGGCCTGGCCCTGGGCCGAACCGCAGTTCTTGTACTCATGCCCCTCGTCGACCACCAACAGGTCGAAGAATCCATCAGGTAGGTAGCGCTTGATGAACTCTGTCGGCTGGTAGCCACCTTCGCCGAAGCCGAACTCGATGTTGGCCATCGCTCGTTCCATGCGCTTGGCCTGACGGTCGCTGAAGACGAAATTGCCCTTCGCGTCCATCAGATTGATGAACTCGGAGACGTTGTCGACAAGCATCGAGGCCAGGAAATCCTCGCCGAAGTCATTCAGCAGCCGCTCAGCCCGAACCGGGCCTATCGTCGGTATCCGGCACATCGACTTCAAGATCGTCGAACGGCGGTCGCCACCATCGGATTTGCCTGGCCGCATGAGCGTCCAGAGCGCAGCGTTGCAAACCGTGCAGTTGCGACGTCGATCGCCACGTTCGAAGTCGTCCACGGTGACCAGGTTGCCTTCCAGGTCCTCGAGGACCTGGCCACAGTCTGGACATGCGGCCAGCAGCTGGCGGCCGGCGGCGCGTTTCTTCCCGCAGGCGAGCCGCCAGTGGAACCCCATCCGCATGCGTACACGGCCGAGGATGAAGAACTCCGGGCGACCGTCGTAGGTTTGCCGCGACTGGTCACGCAGTTTGAGCAGCTTGACCAGCGTGTCCGGGCCGTTGAGTACCCAGACGCGAGCGTTGGGGATGGTTTCCAGGATCTCCCGGCGCCATTTATAGACCAGGTGAGGGGGAGCGATGACCATCGATCGGCGGTAGCCCGCCGCGTGCATCACGGCAGCAACGGCGATGGCCATCATGGTTTTCCCGGTACCCATCTCGGCGTTGATAATCGCGGCTTGTTCATTGCGATCGAGCAGCACCGCCGTGATGGCTTGGACAACCTCTGCTTGCGCCGCGAAGGGCTTTCGCTTGAGGTTGTCCAGCACCCGTTGGCGTTGTTCGTTGGTGACGCCGGCATAAACCGGAGGGTTGGAGCGGTTGAGAGACTTCAGAAGCTCGTCGCCGAACTCGTCGATAAAGTCGGTCAGGTTGATGTTCAGAGGGGAATTAGCCGAGGCGGCCGGCTGGGTCAGTGCGTTCATGTGCATCTCCTGCAGGTGAATAAATACAGGGCATGCACGAGACCCAATGGGTATCGGCATACCCTGCGGGGTTATGGGGAGTGGGGCGCCGTTGGGCGAGGGTCAGTAGTCGTTGGGGAACAGCAAGGTGGTGGAGCTACGGTCGGCTTCGGTGATGATCCAGAGCCTGGATTCGTCGCCGACGTCGATGTCGTAGCTTGAGAACAGTCGGTCGCCGTGCATCAGGGCCTGCTGATTTAAAGCCCGATCGTCATCGCACAGCTCGCCCCAGTCGCCAGCCAGATGGCGTTTCAGCGCGGGGGCAGGGTTGAGCTGCCCGGTTTCGACCAGATGGCTGACAGCGGCGGTCATCACGATCTGTCCTGGGTTAAACAGCGGCGTTGCAACTGGATCATCAGTTGCAGGCGCTTCGTCGATGCTCTCCGGCGAGGAACTGATGATCAGCACCTGCCCGTGGTGCATCGAGGATGGCGTCATTTCCCAGGCCCGAATGATCGGAATGAACCGGTCGGTGAGGATCCGGACCTCGGTGACGTTGCCGTCTTCGTCTTCGGTGAATTCCGTCTTGCGGACTTTGTCCTTGTAGGTATCTCCCTTCACGACCAGGACCCGCCCTGACTTCGAGCGAACAACGCCTGAGATCGCGCCGGCAGCCAAGGCCAGAGCCAGGTGCCAGCGGGAGAGCTCCCTGACGGGGGGGCGAGGCTGGAGCCCTGCCTGCCCGAAGTGCAAATTGAAGTCAGGCCAGAGACCCCGCAGCCGCTGAATTTCTCCGGCGAACTGATCGGGCTCCAGGGTAATGCGGTAGAAATGCTCCAGCTCGCTGGCAACTGACGGGACGAGGTACGGCTCCCATGGCCAGCTGGCCGGAATCTCTTCAGCCTGCTCTTGCCCGGCGCCGATCGCCTGCAGGCGAGACCTCACCTGGTTGGTGGAAGCCCGGGCCAGATCCTGCCGGCGCACACGGATGCCAAAGATCACCACCTGTTTGAAGGTGGGGTCAGCAGCACCGTACACGCGTAGATCGGCGAAGTGGTTGCTCAGCCATCCAGTCAGCTCGTCGTCCAGCACGTAGTGAGGCACGATGAGCACCATCACGCCGCCGTACTGCAGGAGCGGGAGGCAGCGTTGATAAAAGGCTTTCTCCAGACGTCGGCGGCCGCTGCCTTGGTACTGAGATGCACCGGAGTGATCTGCGACTAGGTCACCATAGGGTGGGTTGAGCCAGAGCAAGCCGAACGACTGGCGGCTGATCAGGGTGTCGAAGAGGTCGCTGTGCAGCATCCGATCGAGCAGGCCGCGCGCGTGGTCGGCCCGTTCGCGATCATACTCGACTGCGAACGCTTGGACCTGATCGCGTCCCAGGGCGTGGGCTGCTTCAGCCAGGGCCACGCCTTCGCCGGCACATGGATCGCAGATCCTCATCTTGCCCGAAGGGGCGGGAATGAGCGCCTGTAGCGTGCGCTCGAGAGTGACTTCATCAGTGGGGTAGTAGCCGTTGCGGGCAAAGTTGCGCGCCAGGCGCGGAAACATCAGGGCCATAAAGAGTTCCTTAGGTAGGGTAGGTGAGCCCAGGCCTACGCCTGAGCTTCAGTAGTGAGTGCGCCTTGGCGAATCAGCTCTCCGAGAGAAGGCTCGAGCACATCGAGCTTCAAGGCGAGCCGCCAGGCGCAGACATTTCCGATCGCCCCTGGGAGGGCGGTCAGCATTTGGTGCTGGGTAAGAACTTCCATCACGGGCTCGCGCCAGTGGGAAAGAAGAGGAAGCGGGCAGGTTTCGATCACCAGCGGCCAGAGCCGATGGTGTGGGACCTCATTGCGCTCCAGGAGGACGAAGGCGAAGTGATTGGCAGGGTCGGGGACCGAGGCGCGTCGATCGAACAGCCAGAGGTGCAACATGCTGCCGAACAAAGTCCCGCGGAATTGCCGTGTGGTGCGCTTTTCCAACTGGTCCTGACTGGGAAAGACGGGAATGCTCCGCCCGTCGACGATAATGTGAAACTGCTCGAGGCCATTCTCTTCCCGGCCAAGCGTGAGTCTGGCCAGGAACTCTTGTAGTGCGGTGTCACGACCCCAGGCCGACATGAACACCAGGTTGCGCTGCTCGTCGCACACACAGGCGTCGACGTACAGGTCCGGGCATTCCTCGATCTGGAATAAGGGGGATGGGTGCATGATGGCCTCCGTTGTGGAGGCGTCCATCCCAGAGGGCGGAAGCGCCCCCTGGGGTGGTCTGGTGTTTAGTTGAAGGTTTTGGTGACTGGATCGAAAGCCACACTGTCTTGTTGGTGCAGCGGTCCGTGACCCTCGAGGAATACTTGGATCCGGTACTGGTCTCGGAGATGTATAGCCGCCTCCGCTTGGTCCAGCGTGAGCCCAAACTCTTCGATGAACAGGTCGACGAGTTCCTCGTCAGTCGACACCTCATTGTTGGACAGTTGGTCCTCGATGTTGGCGAGGGTTTGTGCGGTCAGGTTGCTGAAAAGTGCGTTCATTGTGGTTTGCTCCAGGTGAGTCAAAGGAGCCCCCTGAGGAGGCCCCTCAGGGTGTGGTTGAACAGCGTTTAAAGAGAGACTCGGTTGAGCTGGATGCAGCGATTGAGGCGCTGCAGTAACCGAAGTGCTGTGTCTTGAGCAAATGCCGAGTGGCTGTTTTTTACTCGACGACGGAGAGCTTCTATAGCTGGCTCGACTAACGAGCGGTCGAATATTGAGTCTTTGAAGAGATCTGCAACATCATCGATCTCGACTTCTCTAAGAGCAGCGGTCACCGTCAAAAGAAGACTACTGAACTCGGGATGGTTGAATAGAGGAGTCATGACGATTCCCTGCTCCAAGTTTGTGTCTTGAAGTCCATGGTGTATCCGAGTTGGTCGAGTCGCGTGCACTGCGCACGGAGTCGTTGTCGGTCCACCGTCGTGTCGAGCCTGACGGTCTCGTTCAATGGCCACACCGTCCCGAACAGCTCGGCGTCGGCATCGTCGGCGGTTGAGGCCGCCGGAGGGGGCATCCCAAATGGCTCCTCAGAGGTAGCAGCATTGGTTTGTGGTGCTGTAGGCGCACCTGGACGACGACGCGATGATGGTGGTGGTGTGGGCGGTGGCCCATCCTCTTCCAGAGGGTCGGGAACGTTTGTGGAAAGGTGTTCTTCGTCTTCTCGGCTGAGACCAGTCACATCATCAAGGGTCATGCCCTCGAGTTCAGCTCTGATCTCGACAACGAGGCGACCACCGTGGGAGTAGTACGACGGCCGGATCTGCTTGATCGCGAAGTCACCCCGATATTTACCCTCCTGGTATTGGTCCAGAAGCGCATCCTTGATGGTGAACTCGCCGATCGATGTGCTGAGACGACCGACATTGAACAACCCGAGACGTCCGGAGATGGTACGGATGGCCAACTGGCCGGTGATGGAGATCATGTGCGCTCCCCGTGAAGCATGGGGAACACCCAGCGGGCGCTCCCCGCGAGGTGGATAGTGATTCAGCAGTCGAACAGAGGGAGACCTTCAAGCACAAAGGCATTTGGGTCGAAGACCAGGAAGCGGACATCTGCTTGTGCTGCGAGGGTGAGGATTTTTATGACTTCTGTTGGGAACGCTTCTTCTGCCTGTTTGGCCTGGAGGGTTGAGAGCTCGTACCCCATGACTTTGCACAGATGCTCGTCAATCCAGGGGGTGCCAATCAGCTTGAAGCCCACAGCGTCGCTGTCAGGCAGGGTGAAGCATTCGAACAGCAACAGCGACGTGTCAGCGTGCTCTGCCAGATCTTGAAGTTCCATCCAGTCTGCCTCTGGCAAATGTCCCGAGCAAATCTCGAAGGCACTGCCGTAACAGCCGGTCTCAAAGGAATGGTCATTGGTGCGTATGAAGGGATTGGTGATCTGAGACATTGTCAGCTCCTTGGGTAAGGAGCCACCGAGAGGGTGGCCCCTCTGGGTGAGTGAAGTAAGCGGTCTATCGTGGGTCAGCTGCGTTAATCCGCAACTCGATGCGTACAAATGGCGGTTCGCCCTCGTTCCGAACGATGTGCAGTGTGAGCGGCACCAGGGCACGTTCACGTCCGGTGCTGAGCTTTTGATAGACCTCGAAGTCAATCGAAGGGGTGTGAGGTTGTTGCTTTAGAACCTGCCAGGCCGCTTGTACGACGCTGGCAAGGCGTTGGCTCATTTCAGCCACGCGTGCGGGGTTTGCGAGAAAGATCGTGCGATTCCAGGCATCGCTGGTCAGCACGACAGGGTAGGTGAGATAGGTCTCGGTCGAGGCAGGGGGCATGGACATTTGAGGTCTCCAAATTATGCGAGGCCTCAGTCCGCGAGGATGAGATCCCCGCAGGCAGGTTAAGTTGAAGGCACTCCATCACCGTGTGATGCGATCGCGCTGCCGAGTGCTATGGCGATCTTGGGAGGGTAAGTGCTTGCGCACCGGAGCCTAAACCCGGGCTCCTGTAGGCACTGTCAACGACAGTGAACCAATCCGGAATTCGGTGGCCTGGCGAATGGATGTCGCCGACCAAATACGTCATGCGTGACGCTTCATTATTGCTGTCTGTGTCAGCAGCGATACCAGCTGTTCCGCTGACTCAGCGGTGTAGGTGTCAGCGACATGTTGCATGCCGGGGCTACTGAAAATGCTGTAGCAGACCGCACTACAAGACCTATGTCGTTGCATTGCTCTTCGAGAACCGGGTCTAGAATGTGTCCCTCGGTGATGAGGGCGAAGTCGTCTTGGAAGATGCAGGGGAAGCATTGCAGCGCTTCATCAGGAAGGTCTGCCTGACTCTCATGGAGCTGGCGATAGCATGCTGGGCAGTCATCGTCGTACGTGATCTGCAGCTGTCGCTGAACAACAAAGTCGGTCGTGGTTGCGAGCGGGTGTGTGACGGGGAGATACATCATCGTAGATCCTCTGCGAGGAGGATCACCAGCCGTGAGGATGGTGAGTCCTCAGGCTGGTTTAATCTGCTCCAGCCGCCTTTTAAGCAGCGGCTTGGGTAGGGAACAGTCGGTGCATCAAGGCAATAGCCTCGCGGTCAGCTTGGGCATAACTAGCATCGTCGATGCAGAGCCCGCGCATGAGCGCTACGTGAGCAAACAATTCGCTTTGGGGCGGTGTCAGCAGCTTGTTCTTATCGCGTAGATCTTCGAGTAAGAACTTCCGATGAAGCGCGAGGTGTCCATTTGAACTCTTACGAGCAGAGAGAGCGCATTGTTCGATGAATGCGTCAAACAGCCATTCCAGATCACCCTTGAGAATGAACGCATTCGGGACGTCAGGATGGGCGATGAGTTCGAGGTTCTGAATGTTATTCATGGTGAGCTTCCTGAGTATGAAGTTCACCGCCCTAAGGGAAGTGAACCCTAAGGGGATGGGACAGCTATGTCCCGATTCAGATTAAGAGAAGTGCTCCAGCACTAAAGGGCGTTAGCCCTTAGTGCAGAGAACTGATAACGCTAATGGTTAAGCGAGAGCGACGACTTTCTTTTCGCTACGCTTGACACCAGCATACAGAGAGAAACCGCTCAGGCCTGTGAAGGCACAGACACCCAGTACGATATCGCCCAGTACAACGGCGGCAACCAAGAGAAGAACGTTCAGTACGAAGAGAAATTTCATGGTGCCTCCTGGGCATTAGGTTTCAAGGCGCCGAGAGTAGCGCCTTGGATTCGATTAAGCAGCCTGGTCGGCTTGCTGTTGATCGTTGTTTTCAGGGAGAGGACGGTCCTGGTCATTGACCTGGTCCGGGTTCTCTTTGGGTTTCGAGTCGTGAACGAGTTCGCCGTTTACTTTGATCCAGTTGATGAAGAGCAGTCGGCCTTTGAGGCTAACGCCAGATTGGCCTTTCTTCTCGCCTTTTTCATAGGTGAACAAATCAGGCCAGATGTCTCCGATACGGAAGGACACAAGGACTTTCTTGTCGGCATCAACGGCAGGCAGGCAGCGGCGAACAAGCTTTTCAGCCTCTTCACCGACAACGTTGCAGTCGATGTAGGTGTATTCAGCGCTCTCAGTCGAACCACGAAGGGCTGCGACAGTGACCGCCACGAAGGGCTTACCGCGAGATTTCACTTCACGGATACGGTTGAGATAACCGATGCCAGTGGTGTGCAGGTCGAAGTATTTGGCTTCGTTGGATTGGTTGCTCATGGTGATTCTCCAGTTTCAAAAGTGAAAGCGGAGAAACACTTTGACCCTGGTGGGGAAAGTATTCCCCGCAAGGGTTGGGCATGGGTACAGCATGTTGGAAGGGCTTCCATCAGTCCTGAGACTGATCAATCGCGCTACCGGAAGCTTGGCGATTTTGGGGAGGATCGACACCTGGGTAGGTGGGCATTCTTTCAGATCATGACTGCTCGGGCCGGGGTGCTGACGACGTCAGCAACTCACGTGTACAAGCATGGAAACGACGGAATGGGTTGTCAAGCCCAGAATGAAAAAGCCCCTCGAGAGAGGGGCTGTGGATTAGTGAGCGCGAAGTAGCTTGTGCTTGGAGATCCACCGTTTGATGAGGGGCCAGTTTGCCCAGGCTGCCATTCCCATGCAGCCGAAGAAAACGCAGCCAATGATGATGAGACCGAAGGTGTTCTGGCTCATATCATTCCTCCCGTGTCATCCAGATACCTACCATCCACGCTACCATCCCGATTACGAGGGTACAAGCAGTCAGGATCCGGTGATCGGTGATGAAAATGGAGACCAAGGCACCGGCAACCGCTGTGGTGCCAACCTTGCGCAGGTCTTCTGCTATCGCAGCATACTGTTTCTGCTTCATGGGTTTCCTAGAAGCTTTGATGGAGGAAACCCGCCCAGTCGGGAGAGTTTCCCGACTGGGGTGAGTATGGTGCAGATGCTCAGTGAATGAGCGTATCCAGAGGGCCGAACTTCGGCAGTGGGCCAACAAACAGCGTGGCGGCAGCTTTTCGTGCACTGCTGCGCTTACGCTTCGGCTTATCCGGCTTGGCCTCTTTGGTGTTTTCCTCATACCAACGGTTCAGATCGACACCTTGACGCGCGAGCGCGGGTGTCCTGGACAGTTCGTCCCAATCGTTACGCGTGCTGGTTACAGGCAAGGCAACGGTCGGTATGACCGGGGAGGGGTGGTCTCTTTTGGTGGCATCCTTCAACGAGCGAAGGCATGCAGATGCGAATGTGCCAACGGAGTAACCAATGCGGTAAGACATCGGGCGAGTCGGTTGAACAGACATTGCGGTCATGGTGATTCTCCTGCGAGTTGAGGGTACGCGGAGAAACACTGACCCTACGGGGAAGTGTATTCCCCGCTGGGTTTGCGGAAGGGGCTTCTATCGACAACTGTCGACTGACCGCGCTACCAGAAGCTAAGCGGTCTTGGGTTGGATCGCACGAAAGTCGTGCCGCAGCATTTCAGATCCAAGCTGCAGGGCATGTCGCTGACGACGTCAGCAGAGCATGGAACAATCATCGGAGTGATATGAGCTTGTGTCAAGCGGGAGGACGGTTTTGGTGAGCAATTATGAAGGGGGTAATGTTAATCTTATTTCGAGAACTTGCTTGCTATTTCTAATGATGGACTTGGTGCGTTTTTGAGGCAGGTATTGTTGGGGGGTTAAGTGGGAGCTAAAGACAAAATAAAATCTGATAGCGCTTTCTCAGATTTTTCCGCAAGCTTTATAGAGAAGGCGTGGGAGCTAAGATGGGGCGTAAAGCTGACCTACGTAGTTTTAGCGTTGGATTTGGCTTTAGCGCTTATCGCAAAAAAGACCGTATTCTCTTTAGCGCTAACTCCTAAGGGAGCTTGGGAGCACTTTGGATTGATACTTGGAGGTATCGCCGCGTTTTCACTTTTAGTATCAATTATTATCCCGTTCGTTGGTGGGTTTGTTAGAGTGGTTGGATGCTTTGCTCCTTGGGAAAAATTAGAGTCTGATCGGGAGGACGAGCTGCCGAGAGGGTATGTGTATCTAAGCTCGCTAGTAGAGCATGCTGTGCGGGAGAATAATGATTTCGCTTGGGCAATATGTCGAGAAAGAAGAGAAATGTATGACCAGATTGCTAAGCAAAAGTCAGAGATTGGCTTGTTGGTTTTTGGGCTGGTCTTCTTGGTTGTGTCAAATGCGATTGTGGGATATATATCAGGTGTTAAAACGATTGGAGTGGAATTGGCTTTGTATGGTGGCGCGCCAAGTTGGGCTTTCATTTTGCTTGTTGTAGTTTGGATTTTACGTGAGGCATGGTGGGGTCGATGGGTGAGAGAAATTGCTTATTATCCACCGCTTGCTGATGAGCAAGCTCATAAAAAAGAAAAGGCGAGGAAAGAAGAGTTAAAATGGCTCCGCGAGCTTGATTAGCATAAAAATCGGTGAGCCTGCCATATACGATAGGCAGGCTGCTCACAGATTTCCCATTCGCAGACGAAAAGCGCGGCTGAGGTTTACTCAGCCGTGGTTTGAACGAGGGTTAAAGAAGCCACCTGTGCGGAATCGTCGATCCCTGGGCATTGATCGTCTCGATTCTCTTCACCTGGCCGTTCTCGTGGCTATGGCCAGTAATCATGAGGCACGCATCCGCGCACAAAAGGAGCCCTGGATATCGCCGGTGGGCGGCCGGCAGTTGAAGAATATACCCATTGGGTAGCCTGAAAACCCTGGCGTGCAAGGTTTTCAGGCTACCCAAAGGGAAAAAAGAGAAGGGGCCACATTACCAATGTGACCCTTGGATCAAGAAGCACCGAACCTTTTGAAACCCTATGTGCCTATGAACTCGTTTATCACGAGTTAGACGGCTGCGCGACTAGAGAGAGCAGGGAGACACAGGGAGAATCTCAACAAGATCCGCACGCCCTTCCCGGAGCTAAGCGTGCTTTTGGTTTGGTGTTGGGCGGACCGAACACCGGGGTGCTACTGATGACCGTCAGTAGCCAGCGGGGTGAAACCAAAACTGATGTCATTATGGGTTGCACTTCAGCCAGGATGCAAGGCTTAGTGCGATTTTCCATCTCCGTCAACGGTCAATAAACCGCAACGACAGAGCCGTCAGGAATTGCTGTCGGAATGGCGATCGAGGTGTGGCCGGTCGTAGGTGAGTACAGTAAACCTTGCCGATTGATGCCAACGGTCGCTGACTCAGTCTGCTTCGCAAGCACGCCCGGCAGCCCGGCCGGCGGGGCTGCTACATACGTGTACGAAACGCCACCCGCGATGTACGAGGTGACACCATTCGGTTTGACGTACCAAGCCGGGAGGTTTAGCGCGGCCTCAGTGGGCGCGCCACTGAATCCTGGATTCGAGTGTGCATACTCGGCGGCGGCGGCACGATAGACCAGTAGATTGCGGCTGAGCGTATCGAGGGTCGCCTGTTCTGAGGTGACATCGGCGCTGTGCTGAGATTGAGCGAAAAAGCCCCCAGCGATTACCAGTATTCCCAGGGCGACCCAGTAAATGTACATGTTCAATATCCTTTGCTTCGGGCCGATTGTAGCGGTGTACAGGCGCTGTGGACTATAGTCCGCTGACGACCATAGTCAACAATCCCAAAATTCCTACCTTGGATCTCGTGATCTCCGGGTCGGACTTTTGGAATTACAACCAGACTCCTCAAAAAAACACAACCAAGCTTTCGGCACAGTGCTGCTGGAGCTTCGTGCTGCGCGGGGCTTTTCCCAGGAGAAGCTGAGTTTTGAGGCAGGAATGGACAGGTCGTACATTAGTCTGCTTGAGCGTGGCCACAAATCTCCAACCCTGGATACCGTATTTAGTTTGTGTAGTGCGTTGGATATCACATTCGACCAGCTGGCCAGGCTGCTGCAGGCCAGATTGGAAGAGTTGAATGATGCACGAAACGAAAGAGATGACCTTGGGTGAAGGGCTGATCCTTTATCGACAAAAAATCTCCATCCTGAAGAAGGGCTATGTGCAGGAAAGCTATCGAATCGCAAGCCTTCTAAAGTCGCGTCACGCTTCGAAGAACATGCGAGATTTTCGTAGCCCTGATATCGCCACGATCCGTGATGAACGTCTAGCTCAAATAAATTCCCGTACTGGGGCCTGTATCTCTCCATCGACTGTGCGATTGGAGATGTCGCTCCTGTCGAACCTCTTCGACGTTGGACGCATTGAATGGGGCGTCTGCGACAGCAACCCTGTAACGAACGTCCGCAAGCCAAAGGCTGCACCAGGACGTGACCGTCGTTTGACGGCACGGGAAGAGCGCCAGATCCTGAGGTACTGCCACGCTCATCCGACTGCTGATCTTTACGTCCTGGTCGTTCTGGCGATCGAGACGGCCATGCGCCAGGGGGAACTGCTGAAGCTTGAGTGGGAGCACATCAACTTGCAGCGACGGATCGCGCATCTCCCAGACACGAAGAATGGCTCGAAGCGAGATGTGCCCCTGAGTCTCAAGGCCCGTGATGCATTGATACAGTTGGGCGCCAAGACGAAGGGGCAAGTCTTCAGTTACACCGCCAACGGGTTGAAGTCCGCGTGGCGAATCATGCTGCAGCGGCTCGGCATCGAGGACCTCCATTTTCACGATCTCCGCCATGAGGCCTGTTCTCGGCTGTTTGAGTTGGGGACCCTCGACATCATGGAGATCGCAGCCATCAGCGGGCACAAAAGCCTTGCCATGCTTAAGCGATACACACATTTGAAAGCTGCCAAGCTAGTCCGAAAGCTTGAGGGCAACAAGCATCGCGGGCAGCAGGTGGTGATCAGTCATCTCGTCCCGTATCCTGCGGTCGCGAACCAGACCCCAGCAGGTGTAGTTGTTCGGGTTCTGGACTTCGAAGGCGTAGTTGGCCAGGGAGCAACCGCTGAGCAAGCACTGCAGAGCGCCCAAGATGCCCTGCTCAGGCACCTGATGGTGTCACTACGGGATAAGCGGCCCATTCCAGCTCCTGACCAGTATTTAGAGCAGGTTGATGACTCGGAGATCATCATGCTGGATCCTCTTTGCCTGAGCACAGCTCACGGAACTCCAGTTGGGCTCACACTTTTTTAAAGCACTTGTGTGACAGAAAACCGCTTGAATTCCAAGCGTGGCATGGCATTGAGAAAAACCTCCTTGCCAATCCGGGGTGTGGAGTGGTGGTGGAGAAAAGGTGGGAGATGTGTGTGGGTTCTCTTCTTCCGATCATGATAAAGGCTACATCAACATTCTGCCTTGTAAGGGCTTTGATCCTCGTGTTGCGTGCCCGGGAGGTTACGAGCGAGTCCTAGTTTTCCAAGCAGACAATAATTACCTGTACTCCTGTGTAAAGCCCATGTGATTGCCAATCCGGAGTGTGGCGATCTGCTTCTGGATTGACTTTGGGAGATAAAGTCATCGGAGGTTATGTGTCGTATCACGACGCATCGGATTCAGGTGCTGCTTACTGTCCAGAAGGAGCAGTCCTCATTGGGCTCATTAACGATAAAAGCCTCGACAGTTACCACATGGCATGCCAAACATTGAAATAGCCTTATCCGCAGAAACTGCTTTGCCAATCCGGGGTGTGGAAAACCAGTGAGGCATCATTGCCTCCTGGTTCAATGTGTGGATTTTACTCCGGCACTGGCAGCTACCCATGCGAAGGAAAGTCAGTAGGGGCTGGATGCCCTGCTGGATATACTCGTAGATCATTTGCAGAAGGCAATGCGGGAGGAATCCAACTTGTCTATTTCTGCTTAAAAATCAAATAGACATGAGTTTAGTTAAGCCATTTGGCGAGTATCTGGCTATTGGTATTCATACGAGTCCTCCAGCCGCTTTGAGCATCGAGAGCACATATGCGACACTCTAACTATCTCGCCCTCGAATTGCCTGGATATTTCTTCTTTCTTGTGCCCGAAGAGCTTGCAAAAAGCCGATCGAGCACAACACTTCATAGCGACGAGCATTACTTGAATCTCCAATAAACAATAAGTAAGCATTAATTATTTCGGGCAGCAGAGTGCATACATGCTGCTTGCCCAGAGATAAGGCACGCACTGGAAGCTAGATGAGTCCACACGCCCACCGATCGAATGGCCTGCCGGCAAGTTGTTCACATGCCAAACGGCTGCGCCAGCGTTAATCCAGATATCGCTTGACGTTCCTGTCCGTGGCCAGTCCAATGACCTGCTTTCGGCTATGCCGCATTGGGCAAGATCAAAGTTTGACTTTGAGCTCGCCCACACTCCGGATTGGCAAGAAGGTGTGAGGCACTGGCAAGTAAGTGGAGCTCCCTGTTTGTCCTTCGATTGCACGCCAATCTTTGGACAGGCATCCCCTTCACGAACCGTGCTTTGAATATCGAGATACTCGGCGATGGTCACGCGTCCATCGGACTGGAGGGTCCCCCCGCGGACCTGACCACCCGTGAGCAGGCCCTTGTTGTTCAAGACCCGAACCCAATTGGCGTCGGACTGGTAAATGCCACCGCCCCATTTCTCGCTGTACCAACCGGTATCACCCTTGGTTCTGAACCAGCCTCCGGTAGTAGTCTCGCCCGTTGCAGTAATGTTGCGCGCCGAGACGTCTCGTGTGGTCGTGACATTGCCGGATGCAGTGATTGCACCAGCGTTGTTGATGTTGTTGCCTCCCACGTCGAAGTGGGTGTTCATCCGGTTGTATTCCGGGTGATTTGGTACCGCATTGCGATAGAGATAGTCGTTGGCCAGGTCCCCATCCATGAGGAAAAGCGCGCTTGCCGTATGGCCGGCACCTGGATTCACCCCATAGTTGCTCAACGCCACTTGCCACCCCCCGCGCACGCCCTCGATCACCCCAGGCTGCAGCTTGGAAACAAAACCACCTGGTCCACCGAGGTGCTCTGCGATGGCGCGGATGCCGAGCTCAGGAATGGCCTGGCCGCCCGTAGTGATGACGATCGCTTCGAGCTGGTTTGGGTTCGGCTTTCTGGCCAGGCCGATGAGGGTCTGGCCGAAGCTGTTGGTTGAACTGAAACCGGCCGGCAGGTAATTGGTGTTCTGCAGCATGGCAACCGTTACCTGGGCGGGTGTCGTTGGGCCTGCGCTCGCCAGTAGAACGGCGTAGTTGTCTTTCAGGTACTTGCTGAACGCCTCAGACATGGTCTTTTGCTGTTCTGCAGCGATCTGATAGTCCCGCTTGTTCGTAGCGTCAATTGCCCAAGCCCCGGCCAGGGAGAGAACGATCGTCAGGACAATCAACCCGACAATGGCATCGAGAGACATAAAGCCTCTCTGTTTCTGCTTAATCATCATTCCAAATGTTCCTGCTCGACTGGTTGGCAATGTCTTGTTCCAGCAGCTGAAGTTGGTTTTGCCGAATTTTCTCTCTGATCGCTGGGGCATCCTCATCTGTTAGCGATAGGCATTGCAGCGTCAGGCGAGCCTGGCGGTTATCGCTGCGTTGGAGCGTTTGATGAATGACCGCAATCAATCCCTGGGACAGGATCTGCATTGCATTGGGTAGTTCTGGCTGGGCGAGCACGGCAATGCGCTCGATGCCTTTGACTACGCTGCCGGCATGTCCGGTGCAGATGATGAAGTGGCCATTGATTGAGGCTTGCACGACCTGCACCGCGGTGGGCGTGTCGCGCACTTCGCCGACGAAAATCAGGTCTGCCCGGGTTCGCAGGGCACGAATGAGGGCTTCGCCGTATCCCCCCTGCCGGCGAGAGACCGGCACTTGGACGCACCGTCCTTTCCCATGCAGGCCGTGTAGCGGTGTTTCTGGCGGGTCTTCGACAGCGAGTGCGAGTCCGCCGTGTTCCTCCAGGCGTGCTTGCACGATTGACGCTGCACTGGTGGTTTTGCCTGACGCCATTTCACCGCAAATGAAGAGGAGACCTTTAGTGGCTTCGCTCATCAAGCTGTCGTGCACGGCATCGGGCAGGCCGATCTCCAGAAGCGGAAGGATCTTGGCAGCAGACCGGTTCAACACGAACAACGGTTTCGCATACACGTCGAGCATGTAGGTGACCCGGAAGACTACCGAGTCCTCGATCACGATCGAGAACTCGGGTTCATCCGTGGCGTCGAGCTGCTCTTGGCAGCGAGCTTTCAACTGCTCGATCTCCGACTGCCATTCCGCCGGTGCGGCGACACGGCGGGGCTGGCCCTGGAGCCCCTTCACATCCGCGAAGTCGTGCCCCAGGTAGAGGTCGATGAAGGTTGCGTCTGCAATTAAGCTCACGCCAAGGTCCTTCAGTACGAGGTCCAACTGAGGGTGTTGGTGTCCCCCGAGCAGGCAGAGGTTGCCGCTGCCGTCTGCACCTCACCGGAAATGGCAGAGCCGCCATTGATCTTGGTGGTGGTCAACGTGTCTTTCGCTGCTTTCGTAGAAAGTGCGATGCATGCGCTCTTTGGGTAGTTGGTGCTGGTGAGGGTGTAGGTCATGCCATTGCTCACCAGCGTGACCGTACCGTTGTATTGGTTGGTCACCGTGGAGCCGGACACGCTCATGCCACCTGTGCCATCGATGGCAACGAGGGAGGGCATCAAATCTGTACCGGATGGCCCATACCCGGTGCGGGTTTTGAGCTGCTTGGTGTTGCTCATGAGCGCTGTGACATTGCTCAGCTCAATGGTCGAGTCAGTGCCGGTGAGCACTTTCCAGACCGCGGCGGCAACGAAGCCGAGCACGATCACAGCGAAAATGGTCCAACCCAGGGCATCGATCGACATGAAGCCTGATTGTTTATTGCGGCGAGAACGCATCATTGCATGTACCCCTTGGTGGTAACGGTGAGCAGAGTTAAAGCGAGTCGGTGATGTTGATGGCCAGCTGGAAGATGCCGATCACGACGAGAATCATCAGTCCCCCCATGCACAGTGCCGACAGAGCGGCGAAGGTCTTGGAGATGGCTTCAATGCGCTTGAGCATTTGTTCCTGCCAGCGGTTCGCGAACCTTTCCATGGAGGTAGCGAAGCTTTGGCGAGTGGCCAGCACTTGGAGAAAGTGAATGGCCATTTCGTCCGGAAAGTGGTGGCCGGCGAGCTTCAGGGCTGTACCGAAGTCTTTACCTGAGGAAACGCCGTAGTGGATGGCGTCTATGCGTTCCCGCAACCACGGAGAAGCGCTACGTTTTAAGATCGCCAGGGCGTTGAGTTGGCTGATCCCGGTCCGAAGCATGACTGACATGTTCAGGAGAAAGATCGAGCCCTGCATGACCTTGTAGACCGACCAGGGTGGCAACTTCTCGAAGCTGATCCGAATGCGCTGCAGGGCGCGGCTTAGCTGGACCTTCCAGTCGGGGCTGTTGGGCTGAACCTCCAGGCCACAGAAGTAGGGCAACGTAACGAGGGATATCACCGTGCCGATCAGAACCAGCGCGACCAGGTACAACCCATAGTGGGTGACCAGGTTAGACAGGATGTACAAAAACGCCGGCACTCCGGTCCAAGTCTCTGGGTTCGTCCGCAAGGCCATGGTCGGCACCAACCATCCAGCGACGACATGTAACAGGACGCCCATCAGCGACCAGGTTACGGCAGGTAACGCGAAGACCGAGATAATCAGGCGCTTTATCCTTTGTCGAACCTCGATGACCCTGACGCAGTCACGAAACGCCTCCACCAGGTGGCCTGTCTTCTCACCGGTTTCGACCAGTGAGGCCTCCTCGAATGGGAGATAGGCCCTGCAGGAATCAGCCAGTGACTTGCCGCCGCGCACTGACATGGCCACGCGACCGCAAATGATCGAGACGGGATGCAGGACCTTCCCATCATTGCTGAATGCTTTTTCAACGGTCTCCAACGCCTCTTCAATGGCGATGGAGTCCTCGATCACGCCCATGAGCGATTCGTAGAACTGGATCCGTTCGTTTTTGCCGAATTGTCGTGCATAGAAGGATTCGATCCAGGATCGGGAGGCCTCTCGTAGGCCTTCCCTGAGATCACCGAATAGATCAAGCATGAGACAGCTCCACGAGCTGTTGATCGAAATCGAGTGGCCCGACCATCGTCTCTGCATGCCGAGGATCGACATCGCCCGCTGCGATCTTCTGCCGCGCATGGGCGATCTTGGTGATACCCCCCATTTCTTTGACCCAATGCCTACGTGCCGCACTGGCGCCGTGTTCGTTGAAGACCTTCATGAACAAGAGGTCAGTGGCCAGGATTTCTGCGACCACGGAACGGCCAATCACCCCACGGCCACTGCAGTGTGTGCAGCCTTCCCCGGCCAGATTCACCTGGTCGACCAGTGCCAACTTGTCCAACCGGGCGAACAATGTGGTGTCGATCGAGCGCTGATGCTTCCGCAAGGGGATCCGGCAGTGGGGACAGAGGACGGGAATCAATGACTGGTTGATGATCCCAGTCGTCAGGGCTGGGTCAGTGACCAGGTAGCGCGGCACACCCATGTCGATCAAACGTGGAATCGAGGCGATGGCATTGTTCGTGTGAAGAGTGGACCACACCTGGTGCCCCGTCATGCCACCGGTATAGGCTGCTTGAGCTGACGCCAGGTCCCGGAGTTCGCCGTACATGAGAATGTCGGGGTCAAGGCGGACCGAGTTGGTGATCCCGCCACTCCAAGTCTCACCTGGACTCAGGGCCGATTGATTGGCTTTCAGTTTGTATTCAGGCGGATCCTCAAGAGTGAGGATATGCCGGGTCCCCTCGGTCTCGTCATGCAACAGGTTAAGTTGGACCTGGAGGGACTTCGATTTGCCAGAGCCGGTCGGGCCGGTGAACAGGTTCACGCCGTAGGGCAGGCTACGCAGACGACTGAGCTGGACAATTTGCTCTGGGAGGAAGCCGAGCTCCTCTGGCGTCTGCTTGGTGTCATCGTCATAGAGCAGTCGCATGACCATCAGCGGCCCGTCCACCAGAGGCCGAGTGGCAACCCGGGCACCAAACAGGCCCAGTTGCTGAACAAACCGGCGGCTCACCCGTGCATCTTGGGGGATATGTGCCTGGTAATGCTCTTTCGAGACGTCGCACATGCTGTTGTAGAGCGCCGAGCACAGCTCGCCTCCCACTTCGCTCTTTTCTTGGCGGACCTCCCAGAGCAGGCCATGGATGCGGTAGTAAATTTTGGTGATGTCGTCCCCGACGACGATGTGAATATCACTTGCACCCTGCTTGTGCGCATGGCCAATCAGCTCAAGCGCTTGGGCTTGACGCAGCGTCTCTGCTTGGGAACCCAGCGCTACCTGCTGAGAGGTTTCGTACAGGGCCTTGATCTCGACCATAGAGGCGGTCTTTATTTGATAATCGAAGCCTTCGTGCTCCAGCTTGTCGACGAACGCCATGACATAGGCGTCTGCCTGGTAGCCATCTGCAATGTGCAATACCCCGTCAGCCGTTAACGCCAACACCTTGCGCAGCTCATCTTTGATTTCGAAGCGGGCGCCTGGTGTAGTCATGACGACAGACGATGCGAGTGAGGGGGAGGGGATCACCTGCAGGTCAACGGGTGGTACGGCGATATCGTTCATGGCGATTTCCTTATTGACCGGGCAACTGCCCTGGGAGATTGAAGGGCTGTGCTGCAGTGCGGATCCCGGTTGTGGTTCCTGCGCTGGAGATGCGGTTTGCGAAACCCAGCGGGTACAGCTTTCCGCCGCGGCTGAGCACAACGCCGTCCAACGTGAGCTGATGGACGCTGAAGCCATCAGGCAATTTGCTTCCGATGGCGGTGTCGAACTCTGCGCCGCCGCTGTAAAGCAGCGTGGCGCGCAGGCGTTGGCTGGAGCCGGTGATGGCCTTCACGACTGGCAGGCCTGACTCTTGATGGGTGGACTCAATAGGCGGCGTGAAGGTTTGCCCGCTGGGGATGCCAGCAGCGGGGAGAAAAGAGTCCGGGAAGGTGCCCTCAGCTTTCTGCTGGGCCTCTGCACGTTCAGCCATGGCCTTGTACAGAATGGTTTGGCTTTGCACGCGGCCCAGTTCACCGATGTTGATGCTGGACAAGCTTTCATCGGCGGCATGGGCGTTGGCCATTGCCAGTACGGCTGCAAGGGCCATCCAATAGTGTTTATTTGGCATACAGAACTCCTGTGACGGACCAGATCAAGTGGTCTGCCTTGTACTCGGTCTTGATCTCCTGCAGACGGAGCCCTTGCGTGGGGGCACCGTTGAAGGAGTCGTAGGGCAGAAGGCCGCTGCTATACCGAAGCTCGAATTCCTTCCACTGAGGAGGCGGAGGTGGTGGTGGGGCCGGTTGGCCGGGCAGCGCCGGCTCCTGGACCGCCTTGAAGGGGACTTCCTTGAGATCTGGATCCTGGGAGAAGCCGTGGAACCAGGAGGAGAGCGCAGTCACGGCATCGAATGCATCGAGCAGTGGCTCGTCCCCTGCAGCAGGCACAGCCAGGTCGAACTTCAGGGTCACGTTCTTGCCGTTTTCGAAGAAGCTCGGGCGGTCGGAGAAGATGCTGCCGATGGCAGTGATGAGCTGTTGTGCGGTGCTGTTGCCTGTACGTTGGTAGTTGGCCAGTACATGCTCACCGCTGCAGGTAGCCTCTGTGAAAGGCCAACCTTCGATATTTGGCGGTAGCTTGTAGATCACCTGGCTGCAGGCTTCGATGAAGGCCTCGACAGAGGGCAGCTTTGCCCAGGGATGTTCGAGTGCCTGGGGAGGCTGCTCAGTACCAGTTTGCTCTTGGAGACGGGCCAGCTCTTGAAGGCGTGCTTGTTCGGCTTGTATTCGTGCTTGTCGTGCTAGTTCGTCCTGGTGCGACTTCCAGAGCAGCCAGGCACCTGCACAGACTGAGCCGATCACAGCCAGCGCAACGAGCTGAGCCAGTTCTGCTTTCGAAAGGCCGAACACCAGCGGACGAAGACGATATTCGCGCTTAAGCCTGGAGGGCTGTAGCAGCTCCTCGATGTCGAAGGGCTCACCTCCCATATCGAATTCAGGGGGCAGGTATTCGTGACCAAACTTGAGACCCAGAGTACGTTGCTGGGCGATTCGCTTGCGCACCTCAAGCGCGCTGCCAATGCGGTCGCAGCCGGGCATGATTGAGCCTTCATGCACAGCCACAATTGCATATTGGTCGTCATCTGCAGCGACACGCCAAGCGGCGATCCAAGAGTCACCCAGTTGGCCAGCAAGGGTGGCTGCCAATGAGTACATCCCCTTGTTGACGCCGGCAGTGCGTGAAACGAAGCCGGCTTGGATCAGGCTGGTGGTCTTTCGGATGGCCACGATGTCCAGGTCGTGGTCCTTGCCGAACTTACGTGCTTCTTTCATGTAGCTCGGCACCGAGCCCAGTGGTACCCAGCGCATACCGGTAACGAAGGTCCGCCCGTGGTACTTGAGGGTTTTGACGCGGGACTCGGGAACCTTTGGAGCCTCGGTGTTCATAGTGCTGCTCACTTACAAGGTCCCACAGGCACGCAATGGAGGTCGGCAGATCTGTGCCGAACTGGCGTAGCCCTGGTTGGTGGCGATGCTGTCGGCGCCGAAATTGAACGGGTGGGCGTTCAGGCTTCCCAGGCTGTCGGGCAGGACGATCGGCGTGACCAGTACCACCATGGCGCTATGGGTGGTCGACCGGGTACGTCCACCGCCCAAGCCGAAGAAACCGGCACTTCCCACGCCGCTTTTCTTGGCGTTCTCGCTGTCCTCATCGAAACCGGTGATGACGAGCGTTTGGCCACTTTTCAGTTGTACCTTGGGCGCGACGTTCTTGGTGTCGTAGTCCGGGGTTTGGACGCTGGAGTCGTTGCTGGTGAAGGTCTGGAACGTAGGCTTGCTGCTGATGCTGAGCGTGATCATCAGCAGCATGTTTTCCTTATCCAGGAGTTTGGGCAGCAGCATCATGTTGAATCCGCTGGTGATGGTTGCGGGTTGCAGGCTGCTGCTTGTGCCCACCGAGGCAGTCGAGGTGGTTGAGCTCGAGGCGACGTAGCCAGTCACATTGCCGATCTGGATAGGCGCTGGCTGCAGGTTCAAGGTGGTGATGGACGGGGTTCGCACTTCGGCGACACGGCCCTGTTCGGAGAGCGCCTGCAGTACGGCTTTTGAACCTGCCCATGGTGAGCTGGAGGTATCGAGAATGCTGCCGGTGGCCGACACAGCATCGGTGCTGATACCGGCCACGGTGTTGCTCAAGCCGAAGCCCCAGTTCCCAGAGATGGACTTGTAAACGGCACTCCAATTGATTGCGGTCTGGTCTCGGTCGTTGAACGTGACCTCATAAACCTTGACGTTAAACAGTACTTGCCGAGTGATGCTGCGGTTGGTGGTTTTGAGGTACGCCGAGATTCGGTTCAAGACTTCTGGGCGATCGGTCACTGTGAGGGTGCCGGTGGAGCGCGAAAGGGTCGCACGCCCAGCAGGCTGCACGCTGAGCATGGCTTTGACATCGTTCTCGATGTCGCTCATCAGCGAGGTTTTGTAGGTGGACTTCGTGCTTTGATTGCTCCCGGACTCACCTGAAGCGCCCGAAGAGGAAGTCGATGTGCCCGAGTCACCACTGCCTGTAGAGGTGAGCAGGCCCGACTTGACGGTGCTTTCGATCTCCAGCTCATCCCCGAAGGTCCACACATCGAACGTACGTGTGTCGAAGTAGGTGATGCGGACGCCTTGAAGCTGTGGATCGAAATGCCAGGACAGACCGAGCTGCGAGGTCGTCTGATTGAGCAGCCCAGAGACTCGACCGGAGAACTGGATACCACTGACCAGTCCAGTGGCCCCCAAGCCAAAATCGAAAGCGCTTGTGGCGTTCGGAGTGGCACCCATAACCCCATTGGGCATGAGACCAGCCAAACTATCGGGATTGGGCATTGCCTGCTGAGCGGCGTTACCTGCACGGCGCTCAGAGGAAAGAATGCCTGGATTCATAGCATCCGGAGCCACAACCACCGGCATGCCGGTCTGCTTGGTGATGTACTGGGCCACTTCGCTGATGGATACAGCGCCGGCAGGCCGGTAGGCGATATCCTGGTCCATTGAGAAGGGCAGGCCGCGTTTGCTCACCAGCGGCTGAGTCGAAACCCAGGGTTTGTTGCTGAACACCACGGTGTCGCGGGCTTGCTGGGGTTGTTGGTTCTGCAGGTACTTGTTGTATTGCCCTGCAGTGCGACCTTGTAAATCTGCTCGATCAAAGGACTCGTTCACGCGCTGTACCGCGCAGCCCGCCAGAATGGCGACCGTCAGCGGGGTGAGTGCCCAGCGGACCCATGGGGATACGGTCATTTCTTCTTCCTCTCGTCAACGTGCAACACACGCTGCGTATCGCTTCCATCAACGACGAAAGAGCGTGGAGCGGTGTCGTAAAGCGGGAACAGCTCTTTGATGGCGTCCTGGAAAGACCCCTCGAAACGCAGCCGGGCTTCAATTGGGTAATCCAGGTCTTCCTGACTCCAGATCACCGTCCAGGTCGGACTCGCTTTCTTGGCCCAGGCCTCGACGCTTTGACGCAAGGTTGAGCCAGTTTCGGCCGTCCATACCTGGGGCAGCGGCCGAGGCGGTGGAGCGGGAACGGGATTAGCCTTGGCGATTGGCGTTGCAAGTTGCACAGGCGTGGCCGGCTTTGGAGAAGGGGTGGGCACGGCTGCAGGTGTCGCTGCAGCGATAGGCTTTTGTGCTTCGGCAGTTGCCACCGCAGCAGGCGCGAGCGGGGCCGCAGGCTTCGCAGCAGGGCTAGAAGCCGTGACCGTGGGAGTAGAGCCATCCTTGGCAGGAGGTGCCACTGGGGGGAGCACTCGGGAGGCTGTTGCAGTCGTCGATGCAACAGGCGCTGAGGTGGTGATGGCAGGCGCAGCCGGCACCGCCGCGACAATGACGCCTTCTGTCTTGTTGGGCGCCAGGGATGCGGCTGGCGTCGTTGCTGGGGAGTTGCTCGCATAGAGCTGGCGAGCAGGGGTAGATGGTTCCGGCAGTTGGTAGCCTGGGCGCAGCGCAAAACAGACCTGCCGGTTGACCTCATCGACCTTCACCTGCCAGGCCGGTCCCGCCAGGACCTGCAAGGTGTTGCGCAGGGTCATTGGGCCGAGCTTGTACTGGGCGGCAGGGAGAGGCCGGGTGTACAGGATGTTGACGTGGTTGGAGCTGGGGGGGCATAGGGCATAGCCCGAACGATCAACCACGTAGAGCATCGCATCCCGTACGCTGGGGTTCATGCTTGACGGGATCGTCACGTCGATGATCTGGGCCATCAAATCGCGTTGCCCGGCATCCGGCTGGGTGCTTACCAAGGTGTAGCGCCCATAGCGGACAACAGGTTCTTTCTCCGCACTCGCCCCGTTCGGATAGAGGTCTGGAGCAAGCCATTCAGGATTGCGGCTGCTGTCGAATGCTGGTTTTGGCTTTTGCTCTGCCTGTTGGATCGCACACCCTGCAACGAGCGCGAGCAACGAGAGTGTGGTGAACTGCCTGATCATTGAGGCCCCCTGTAGTGATTGAGGCCAAGGTGACAGGCAGGCGTTGACCGCGCAGCAGTAAATGCGCAGTAGGCTTAAGTTGATTTTTTATGAGGGGGGGCGGTTAGCCGTGACCGATGGTAGGGTCACGGCCAAGGGGCAAAAACTACTGGCCAGAAGTAGGTTTTTGGGACAGCGTTGGAGCAGGGGGCTGATGAGGACTCTCAGTCGAATCACTGGAGAGCCAATTTTTCACGACGCCCTCAAGTCCACCTTCTTTTTGGAATTTGCCGTAGAGGTTGAAAACGGCGAAGAGCGTAAGTGCGACGATCGCTGAAGCGAGGCCTCCCTTGAAGTGGCCGAGGGCAGCTTCAGTCTTCGTGGGTTTGATTGCTTTAATTTCGGCGGAGAGAGCCGGCTGCATAGCATTGACACGGGTCATGATCTCGTCTGACAGAATGTTCTGCCGCATCTCTTCTCCGAGAGCTTCGAGGGACACGTCGATGAAGTTCTTAGCCAGTTGCTCGGCTTGGTTTCGGTACATCCCCACCTGCAGCGAGGTGCACGCTACCTTTTTGAATGCTTGGTGATCGTCTTGTGGATGAGACTGCAGCCATTCGATCTTGTGCTGTTTGTACAGCGAGTAGGCGAGCATTCCCAAGAAGTCATCAGGGGATTCGACGAGCTCTTTGAAGACGTCGAGCGATCCCTCATACGAAAACACCGACTCTGGTGGGTTCGCGTTAACTCGCGAAGGGCCAGAGTCGGTGTCTCGGTTGGCTGCTGTCTGAGAAAAATCAGAAATATTGGTCGTTGAAGTGCTTGACAAGGTAAATTAGCCCTAATCAGCGCGACAAGCGGCCATAGGCCTCTTTCATCAGATCATTAATGTTCGCTTTGGACAGCTTGGAAGATCGCGCCGTTACGGCCTTCTTGGAAGCGAGCTTACTGTTGCTCTGCTTGATCAGTGCGATCGATACGTTAGGCATCTAAACCTCCTGTTCCAACGTGACGCTTGGCTTTCTCAAGCCAGCTATAGCGTTCCTTTGATCAATTCTGATGAATGGTCGACCGGCTGTCAAGGTGACACGGCGCCCCGGATGCGAGGCTTCATGCGCTTCGAGCTGCGAGCATGGCGGGTTGATTCCGTGGGCTTTGCTACGAAGTATGGCAGTCAGTTTGCTCCAATGTTCTGCTCGGTTATGGTGGCTGCGAGCATGGCCTTGGCCAGGGCGTCCTGTTGCTCCTCGGGTTCGATGAGCTCAAGGCTGACCTGACGTTTGGCCAACAGCATCTGCCACAGCTGCTGGTCGATGCTGTTCTCCACCAGCGGGATTTTGACGATCACCGTCCTGAGCTGGCCGTTTCGATAGGCGCGATCTTCAGCCTGGTCCTGCTGGCCAGGTGTCCAGGGCAGCCCCAGGAAAAACACGTTGTTGGCGGCGGTGAGGTTGTTTCCGGTACCGGCGGCTCGGGTGGTGCAGATGAAAACCCGGCAGTCGGGATCCACCTGGAACTTGTCGATCGCTTTCTGACGCTTGGTGAGCGAGTCGCTGCCGACCAGAGTGACGTTGCCGACACCCGCCTCATCGCACAGCTCCTTGAGCCGTTCCACGGTGGGCTTGAATTCACAGAAGAGGATGACTTTGTCCTCGGCGTCCAGCTCGCCCAGGAGGTCCATGGCGATCCGGATCTTCACCTGTTCCAGATAATGGCGAAGCGCGCCGAGTCTGGCGAAGATCGGTTTGTCCTCGAGGCGTATGGTGTCGTACTTGCGGCGCTCCTCTGGGTCCATGGCCACCGGCAGCAGTTGCCGCTGTTTGCCCTTGAGACCCGGCAGTACATCCTTCCGACGACGCAGCATCCAGTCGCCAAGCTCTGCCCGTAGGTTCTGCCGAAACTCTGGGTTACCGGCGAAGCGTTCGCAGAAGTCTCCTAGGGGCAGTTGGCCAACGGGATGCCCGGAAAGGCGCAGCAGGGTGTGCAGCTCCGTCTCGCGGTTGAGCACAGGCGTGCCCGTCAGCAAGTACCTGTTGGGCACCTTGGCCGCGATATCGAAGCCATGGCGGGTGCGTTCGGCAGTTGGTTCTTTCAACTGGTGGGCCTCGTCGACCACAAGCACATGGTAGTGCTCGGCCAGGGTCACGTAGTCGCCCAAGCGCTCATAATTGATCAACATCCATTGGGCCTGCGGGTCGTTCTTTTGCAGAGCAATCTTCGCGTCGGGGTACACGGCCTGCACCTCGCGCTGCCAGTTGATCAGCAACGAAGAGAGGGTCACGACCAGGATCGGGCGCCCGGCTGCGCAGATATGTGCGGCAATGATGGACTGACGGGTCTTGCCGAGGCCCATGTCGTCGGCCAGCAACGCGCTGGTGCGTTGGAGTAGGTGTGCAATGCCCGCTGGTTGGTGTTCCAGGAGAGAGTAACCTTCCAGGGCCTGAGCAATCACGGCATCGCTGAACTCGGTGCGCTCGATCGGCGAGACGGCCGCAAGGTAAATGTCGTTCGAGGTCTCTTCGCCACTGGTGATTGCCGAAGACTCTTGTGGAGCGCCGCCCAGGCTGATGCGCGGAATGTCCTCTGCTGGTACGACAGAACCATCGCCCAGGAGCTCCTGCACCACGTCGAGGATCTCGAATTGCTCCTCGGCCAGACCCAGCTCCAGAATCAAGTTGCTGCGCAGGATCTCTGCGGTCGCATTGATGCGCCATGAACTGGATCTACCCAAGAACATCCCGCGCATCCGGCGTGCGACGGCGACCACGCCGGGATGGTAATCACCTGACAGCAGGACACCGCCGTCGGTCATTGGCGCGATGCGCAGCAGCAGCCCCCAGGTAAAGGCGTCCCTGTGTGGAGCACACAACGCAGACTCGATCTTCTGGCGGAATGCCTGCCATGACTCCGTGATCTTGCCACCGGCCAGCTCGATTAGCTGGTGGTACACCAGATCCAATTCGTCGATGAGTTTGGCCTTGGGTACGCGCCAATAGCGGCTGAGTGGGTGATCGCCACGGCGGATGAAGAACCCGCTACGGGCGAGCATGACCTTGTTTGCGCCTTCGATGTAGGGCATGAGGAGGCCCATGTCGTAGCCGTCGAACACGGCTGCTTCGAGCAGCACTGGCTGGCTGTTGAGGAGGCGTGGCCGTTTCAATTGGCGTCCGCGCTCTTGGACTTCATCGGCACCGTTTGGTCGAGGTGGTAGGCAGGGACCCAACGGGTTAAGAGCACTGAGCCGTGAAGCGATCCTCCCTGGCCACTGATTACGTACGCAGCTGGCTCTGCGCCTTTCTGTACACGTCTGCGCTCCTGCTTCCAGTACCCGGCGGTCTTGATGTCGTCAGGTTGTAACGGCCAGCATGACTCGCCTGGCCGGGATTCATAATGGGGGACCTTCGGATTCTCAGCCTGCTCGGCCTTCAACCGATCAATGACTTTCTTGGAACGGGCCACAAGCACCTCCGGGATGATGAGGAGTCAACACGTCATCGTTCAAGGTGCGGCTGCCCGCACCCGTAGGAGCGAGCAGATTGGCAGTTGGAGGAGAGTGGCTACAGGAGAAAAGGACAATCAGCCCGCAGGGATTTCGGCGAAGCCTCTACATCCCCCTCGGTTTGTCGAAGTCAGGCTTCCCCTTCACGTTGGGGTAGCTGACCTTGCAGCCATTCGCCTTGTACCCGGTGCAGCCCCAGAAGTCGTAGCCACCCTCGCCACGCTTCTGCCGGCGTGCGAGCGGCATACCGCATTTGCCACAAACAGGCTCGCCAGCACTGCTTGAAGTTGATCCTGTCGACCGGGTGGTCATCTTGACCGTGGGCGCCTGGTGAAGGGTGTTCAGTTCACCCTGGAGGTGCTGATAGAACTTGGCGACTACCGAGCCATACTGTTCTTCCCCGCGAGCGATTCGGTCCAGGTCCTTCTCCAGCGTGCTGGTGAAGGCGAGTTCGACAAAGCTGAACCGGCCTTCCAGCTGGGCGATGGTGCTCACACCTAGTGGCCCCGGTACGAGCTTGCGCTTTTCCTCGACGACCAGGCCTTTGCCAGTGATGTTCTTTACGATCGAGGAGAAGGTACTGGGTCTGCCGATTCCGCGCCTTTCGAGCTCCTTGATGAGACTCGCCTTTGTGAAGCGTGCAGGGGGCTTCGTTTTCTGGTTGAGCACTTCTGCCTGATGTACAGAGAGGATCTGCTTGGGCTCTAGCTTCGGCACAGGGTTCTTGGCGAGGTCTGATACTTCTTCCTCGGTGTCGTCCTTCTGTAAGAGCTTCATCCAACCGAGATAGGCGACCGTGCTGCCAGTAGCAGCGAAGCGCAGTGGCCGCTGATCGGGACCCTTGGCCAGTAGTTTTGCGGTGCGCACGTCATAGATTGCATCGGCAAGCTGGCTGGCCAGCGCCCGAATCCGGATGAGCTTGTACAGGGCCTGTTCTTCAGCGGATTCTCCTGCGACTTCATCTTCCCACACCGTTGGCGCAATCGCGGGGTGACCTTCCTGGGCGCTATCCGCAGCCTTGAACGTCCGGCGCTCGTCAACCACGTCGAGGCCTTGCCTGCGAGCCACTGCCTGGATATCTGGCATGGCCTCATCGGCCAAGTTGGGGTTATCCGTCCGGTGATAGGTGATCACCCCCTGTTCGTACAGGCGCTGCGCGATCTGCATCGTCTTGTCCGGATCCCATTTCAACGCCACGCTGGCCGCCTGTTGCAGGGTCGAAGAGATGAAGGGCGGAGGCGGTGGCCTGCGCTTCTTGCCGTCTTCGCACGACTCTACGATAACTGCCCGGGTTGCAGCGACCCGGGCTGCGAGCGTGCCGTCCTGTATGTACGGATGCTCTTTGCTGGCAAAGTCTGGCACCGGCTGCCACACAGCAGTCCAGGTCAAGGCGGAGGCTTCGTCCTTGAAGACCAGCTCCACTCCGAAGTGATGAATGACCTTGAAGTTGCTGATTTCACGCTCACGCAGCACGACCAGGTAGAGGGCCGGAGATTGCACGCGGCCTGCTGATGTCGGTTGGCCCAGGATCCGGCGCAGCTGCTGGGTGACAAGATATCCCACCAGGCGGTCGAGAACCCGACGGCATTCCTGTGACGCGACGAGCTGGCCGTCAATTCTACGAGCGTTGGCCAGGCCCTCGCGAACGCGGGATTGGGTGATCTCGTTGAAGGTGACCCGCTTGTACTCGCGGATGCCTAGCGTCTGCTGGATGTGCCAGGCGATGCTTTCACCCTCGCGATCCGGGTCGGTGGCGATGTAAACCTCGGTGGCGTTCTTGAGTGCTTTGCGAATGGTGCTGACGTTGCGTGCACTCTTCGGCAGGATTTCATACACCGGGCGAAAGGTCTTCAATACCCCGGTGGTGATCATCGTGTCGTCTTGGCCCGACTGCGGTAGATCACGGATGTGGCCACCGGTGGCTACGACTTCCCAGTCTTCGCCAGGGCGGATCTTTTTCATTATGGGCCTCAGCTTCTTCAGCTTGCCGGGTGCCTCGATGATCAGGAGTTTCATGGGGTTCCCCCTAAACAATTCAAACAGGGGGCACTCTTGCTGTCGGTCGGAGACCACACAACGCGAAATGGTGAACCGGAGGGGAGGGATTTCCAGAGAACGGTAGGCTAGGTGGCGGAGGTCAGAAATCGAGGGTGAGCTGCTGGGCGCGCTTGTACCCTTTCAGCCAGGAGGCCAGCATGGCGGGGTGCTTGTAAGGGCAGGCATACACGGGCAACCCTTTCTCGGCGGCTTCGACCCCAGCAGCCTCGACCGTAGGGTGAGGATTGTTGAAGTGCCGCCTATCCAGCTTAGGTGTCTGAGGTTGCTGATTGTCCATCATGGGCCTCGGCTGATGAGTTCAGCAGGCTCCCGTCTCAACGGACCTGCCTGCTGAATTTTGACGATGGAGCGATTTTTAAGGGCTACTACGTCTTGTGTTTGTTGACGGTCAGAACCAGACGATAGCGGCAATTCCGAGCTTCGGGTTTTTCATCGTTGATATTTACATAGGTGCAATCGAAGCCAATCACACTTTCTTTTCCCTCGACAAGTTTTTCTAAGGACACGACATTAATCCCCTGCAATTGTGGCCTGCCTATGCCAGCTGGTCGAGACTTTGGTACGAGGAATCTCATAACAGTGTTTCCATCGATTGTGATCCTGGCGTAGACAGTATCAGGCTTTGGAAACCCGAGCAGTGGTGAGACTTTTATTGTAAAACCATGTTCATATGGTTCTGGTTTGGCAGTTTTATTATTGTCTGCGAAGTAACGGCTTTTGGTATTTGAACTTGCTTCCAATGTAGCGCCGTCGCGGACTACATCTGCAAAGGAAGTGATTACGAAGTTTCCATAAAGTAGTGCGCCCGAGACTTCTAGCTCTGTTGGTGTTTTGGAGGAGGCATTCCCCGCAAAAACATTGAGTAAGAATGTAGCCAATAGTGCAACGATGCTTTTACAGGCAATTTTTTTCATATTCATAGGTCATGCTCCACTCTTTTGATTGGCCGAGTATCAGTAAATGAGCGAGCAGCAACCATTGGAAAATGAAAACCGTTGAGCAGCGGATTTATCGAGGCAGAGCCTGGGCATGCGCTGCTTGCAGCGCCCCTTGATCCACGATGCATCGTTCTTGACCCAAGAGGTCTACGAGGAGCGCGGCAATTTTTGCAGGTCATCCAGTCGTCTTTGAGAGGGGAATGGATGACGACGATCTGGTCTTGCCACCAGAGGCTTCACGAGTGGCGCCTGAAAAATCGCCTGCCAAGCAGTGGCCTGAAAGCAAAGGGAGGGGCTGCATCGAAGGGAGGTGAAACTCGAAGTGACATCCTTGTCACCA
This sequence comes from Pseudomonas sp. Je.1.5.c, assembly GCF_051129895.1. Lineage (NCBI taxonomy): Bacteria > Pseudomonadati > Pseudomonadota > Gammaproteobacteria > Pseudomonadales > Pseudomonadaceae > Pseudomonas > Pseudomonas sp. Je.1.5.c. Next base: position 30,893 of record NZ_JBCPSP010000003.1, on the reverse strand, counting down.
AGAGCTTCACGATGAGGCGCGAAAATTAAGGGGGTGGTTATATCGGCAAGTCGTCGTCAAAGCCGGGATAGTCGTGCAGACCTTCCGGTTCTGGTTGCTGTGATGGTTGACCCTGGCCGCGGGGCTGGCCGGACGGTTGTTGATTAGCTGGACGTTGACTGTTGCCGCTCGATGCCAGAGTGACATGTTCGACCCGGTGCGGGAGGATCGCGATTCGTGCCGCCTCAACCTTCAGTGCGGATACTTCCTCGCCGGTCCCCTTGTCCTTCCAAGTATCCATGATCGCCCGACCAGTCACTTGGACACGCATGCCTTTCTGGAACAGGTTGGCGAATCGCTCGGCATCCGGATGCCACCACTCAACGTTGGCCCAGAAGCCTCCCCGATCCTTGAATCCACCCTGGCCATCAGGGATGGAATTATCGAAGAAGACGTTCAGACGCAGCATCTGCCGCGGATCTTTGTTGCCATTAGGGAAGGACCGATGCTCCGGCGCGTTGCCGACGTTGCCTTCCCAAACTACTGATGTACCCATGGTTGTATCTCCGTTCAGCGTTGAGGTTGGTGTGTGTACTGCTGCAGTCGAGCCTGAAATTCGGCTTCGGCCTGGCCCAGCTTTTCGGCGCACTCGGCGGCCTGTTTGCCGATGAAGTGAAGGATGGTGGTTTGCATGTTGAGCGTGATGCGGTGCTGCTCCAGGGCAAACAGGTCCTGCAGCAGCTGCCTTGAGGTTTTGGGCTGGTCCAACTGCCACCTCCAGACGCCGACGCCCATGCGTCGTGTCTGTACGTGCTGCCAACGAAGGAAGGTTGTTCCAGCCGCCGTGTTTTGCTCGATGAGTCGAACGGGCAGAAGCGCGAATGGATGTTGGCGGACCTGGTCCAGCACTTCCTGGGCAAGCTCGCGTACACCCACCTCCAGTGCTGTGCATTGAGCCGCTAACTGGTCCAGCTCCCCCTTACCTTTAAAAGGCTTTAAAAGGCCTTTTAGTGAGGCACTCTGTTGCAGCGCCTGATAAGCACCCTGTTGCAGCGGTTTGAAGGCACCCTGTTGCAAGCCTTCGCCCGAGCGCATGCTTGTCACTCCTCACCTTCGCGAAAGTCGTCTTCAGCCAGGTCGTCTGGCTCAGTCGCCGCTGGCTGATTGCGGCGAATGACAGGGGCGAATTCGGATCGACGGGTGCCTTCGAGGATGTCCTGAGGGATGGCATCGAAGCGGGCATACATCTCGCGGGCCTGCTCGGCGCGGGCATTGTTCGCGGCGAAGTCGTCACGGCTTGCACCGGAGTAGCGGAACTGCTGGGCCAGGCCGAACAGACTGCGCAGCAGGTGAGCGCCTTCATCGATCCACGCTTCACCGTCGCGGCGACCGATCATGCCGACATGCTGGGCCAGCAGAACGCGACGGACGACTTCGTCGTACCCGGTCAGCAGATAGACGGCTTTGAACGCGAGAGGGTTGGACAGGTACAGCGGCAGTTTCATCGGCTGGATAGAGAGGTTCTCGCCGACCTCCAGGGTTTTGGGGAGTTGGGCCATTACGTCATCGAGACGGCTGTCGATGGCTTTGAGGGCGTTGTCCGATTCCTGGATCTTTTCCTGGATCAGGATCATCCACCAGTCGGAGTAGGGGTCGTCCTGAGCGGAACCACGGTCGATCTGGTTGATCTTTTGGCAGAAGCCAGCGAGGCCAGGGATGGCATGCTTGCCATCGTTCTGTTGGCGGCCCAGCCAGATGCGGGCGGCGTGATGGGTGTGCAGGGTGAGGTTGACCTGGCTGCGAAGGGAGCCAATGTTGAGTGGATACTGATCAGCCATGGACGGTTCCTTATATAAAGAAGGGAAGACGTGTCCATGCTGCTTTTCAGGCTGCTGCGGCGCAGTAATAAATGAATAACGTGTTGCGTTGGATTTCGGCAGAGCTGTCGAATGGTGTGGTCAACCGCATCCGGGAGTGGTGCCAGTGGCACCACTTGGTAAGCTGTCGAAGTCGATGACTGGTTCTGGAAAGTGGTGCCAGTGGCACCACTTGGTAGGCTGTCGAAGTCGACGCCTGGTTCTGGAAAGTGGTGCGGGCCGCACCACTTGGTAAGCTGTCGAAGTCGACGACTGGTTCTAGAAAGTGGTGCCAGTGGCACCACTTGGTAAGCTGTCGAAGTCGATGACTGGTTCTGGAAAGTGGTGCCAGTGGCACCACTTGGTAGGCTGTCGAAGTCGACGCCTGGTTCTGGAAAGTGGTGCGGGCCGCACCACTTGTGCGTGTTGCCGGTGGCACCGCTCGATTGGCCATCGACGGCGGCGATAGGCCTAGAAGAGTGGTGTGGGCCGCACCACTTGGTAAGCTGTCGAAGTCGACGACTGGTTCTAGAAAGTGGTGCCAGTGGCACCACTCGCTAGGCCATCGTCGCAGACACCAGTTTTTGGGTTGTGGTGCGGGTCGCACCAGTTTTGCGTGGTGCCAGTGGCAAGCGCCATGCTTCTCAAAATAGAGACAATAAAAAAGCGCCGCAGCCTTCTAAATCAGGGCTTGGGCGCTTTTTAGATTAAAGCCCCGGTCGATCCTACTTAACGCCGCGTTAGGGCTAATCGAACACCGAGAGCAACGAAGGTACAGCCAACCACGCGATCCATCAGGTGTTGCAGAGATCTATTTTGCGACACTGCACCAGCTGCGCTTCCAGCTAAAAGTGCGAACATTGAGTCGGTCAAGAAGGCTACCAAAGCATAAGTTAAACCCAAAACCAGGAACGACTCTGTTTGATACGGTCCGTTGGGTACAACAAATTGAGGGAAAAAGGAGACGAAAAACAGAAGAACCTTGGGGTTGGTCAGTGTGGTGATAAAGCCTTTCGAGAGCAGGTCTTTTAGTTGAGCATTGTTTTTAATCTGTGGTTGTTCGGTAGTCGTAGTGCTTCTTTTTCCGAAGGTGCCAAGAATCATCTTGGAGCCTAGATAAATAAGATAGAGCGCCCCGGCATATTTGACGACTGAAAACATAAGTGGCGAAGCTGCAATCAGAGCAGTTAATCCGACCACGCTTGCGACCGCATGGGTACAGCTTCCCAGTGCTACGCCAGCGGCGGAAATCACTCCGGCGCGACGTCCGTTAGCGACGCTCTGGCCAACGACATAGGCCATGTCGGGCCCGGGTGTGATGGATAGGAGGAAGACAGACAAAATAAAAAGCCATAGGTTAGTAATGTCTAACATCGATACCTTAACTCTTTGAAAAAGCCAGAGACGCGGCGCCACGGCGGGAGCGAGACATCATCTTACACATACGGACGCGCCCAGGGTATGCGATTGGACAGGTGGATTCACGTTACATCATATGAAGTAGGGTTGGTTTCAGTGCAAGGCTTAGCCAGCCTGCAATTGACAGATGTGGGCCGAAAGGAACTACAGCGGGTCTGGACGATTTGGGTCGCAGTAGGTATTGCACATTCGCCAAGAGAGCGCTGAGTAGGGCGAGCACCAGTGTCAACGGGACAATGTTCCAGCCTCCCCATGCTCCGATCAGGGCCAGCAGCTTGAAGTCACCCGCGCCCAAGCTCTCTTTTCCAGTACAGAGCTTGACCAGGTGAAACACCGACCAGAGGCTCACATAACCAATGACGCATCCCCAGAGTGCCTCCGACAGGGAGGTGAACACGCCGAAAGAGTTAAGGATCAGGCCGAACCAAAGGCCGGGTATTACCAACACGTCTGGCAGCAAGTGATGTTCGCTGTCGATCAAACTCAGCGTGATCAGCCACCAGGTCAGTAACAGGGCGAACAGCGCCTGTAGTGTCATCCCTAATTGCCAAACCACTACCATCGACAAGGCCGCGCATCCGATTTGCACGACCCAGTCACGTGGCCTGGACGTGTCGTGCGAGCCATGCTTGGGGAGGCATGTCACTTCTTTGCCCAAGCCAAGAACTTCTCGTGCTTCCTGCTGCCACTGATGCTCAAGGCTGATCGGCAGCTGGTGCGCGACGTGGGTGAGCAGTTGCCCCGCCACCAGTCCCAGCAACCCAGTCCCTGTTAGCATCAGCCCTGAGTGGAACTCCCAATCAATCATGGGCGCCTCCCTGATGACGTCGAGGGGCGATCACTGCGTGCAGCGCGCTCAACGCGGCTTGCCCGGTCATCATCCCGGTGGGAGTGAGTTCACTGCGACGCTTGGGTGGTACGGCTACGGTCGTTCTCGGCTCTGGAGCCACCGACGATGGCTGACCAGATGGCATGGGAGCGGCTACCGGCGACGGCTGCCAGTCAGCATTGAAATCTCCACGAATCGCCTTGCTGGCAAGCGTTGCCAGGTATGCAAGCGGCTTGGCGACTTTCCCCTCTTTGCATCGGTGTGCCCACTGGTTGATCACCGCAGCGCGGAGGTTTTCAGGTACTGGGGCCATGATCTCTCGAGCCCGTCCTTTGTCCTCAGGCTTGAGACCTTCCATGGTGATCAACCAATTGGGGCCGACGCTGTCCTCCGGTAGTACAAAGCTTTTAGATACAGAAGTGTTTGTATTCGTATACGTACTGGCTGAGTTCGGATTCCGAACTGAGGGCGAACTCTGCGGTTTTGGACTGAGTTCGGATTCCGAACTGAGTGGCAAAACGCTCTGCTTCGCTGGGTTCGCACTGAGTTCGGAATCCGAACTCAGTCCAGACAGCGGCAAATCTGGCTGAGTTCGGATTCCGAACTCAGGTGCGGGAAGGGCATGCTGCTGACTTTCGACGGCCCATGCTTGTGCATTCAACCGGTCGCTGATGGTATCGATGCGGCTGGGCAATCGGCGTCCCACGTCGGGGTCACTGGTGAACTCTCGCCAGGTGGTCGTGGCGACTTCCCGGATCGCCTTGTTCTGGTGCTCCATGGATTGCATGAGCAAGGACATGTAGTCCCTGTCGAACTCCAGGGCTTCTGCAGGTGTGACAGGCTCGTCGTGGAGTAGGTAGACGTTTCCCTGGACTTGTCCGCTGAGTTCATTCCGGACCTTGCGGCCAAGGCTCAGCCAACGGGTCAGTCGAAGGACCGTCAGTGCTTTAGCCACCGTTTCTCGGGACGCAGGTTTGCCCGGATTCATGCCTAGGTACGGACGAAGCTGGTCGTAGGTGGGGAAGGCGGTGATGCCATCCTCGTTGACCAGCAATCGGAAGACTTGCCAGCAATTGCGCTCCAGCGGGGTCAGTCGCTTGTCGAGCAGAAGCCGGCGCGGGACCGTTTCATGCGGATTTCCGCTGAAAATGATCCCGGCGTAGGGTGTCGCTGTCGCAGGGGGGGCGTTCTCCTCAGCTCGCTTCTTCTGCACATGGGCCTCAAGTTGCCCTGAGGCCGAGTCTAGGAGCGTGGAAATCGGGAACCGTGCAAGCTTCATTGTCTGAGTTCGCCTTCTCCAAGATCTGTTGAAGGCGCACCACTTTCATCGGAACGTCGAACGAAGAGGGCCTGGGGCGGCTGTTCGATAATTGCCAGTTGGCGCTGCTCAGGCGGAGAGGAGACTGGTTGGTTTTGTTTATACAGTCCCTTCTCAATCCAATAAGTAATGCGCGACCAAACCTGAGCCAGCGTTAAGCCGTCGGTCAGCAACTCCTCTGCAACCAGCATGGCCACGTCCAGCATGGCCAAGCTGTCTTTGAGGTCGACCTGGTTCTCTGCCATGAGTTTGGTCCAGCGGTACCACAAATGATGATCCTGGTCCTCTGACAGTTCAGGCCAGCGCCCTCTCGGTGCCTTGACGCCAATAAGCGTGCGCTGCAGAGCAATTTCTTGGGGAGTAAGCCCAAAGAATGCTTTTAACAACGTGGTGGTAGCACCCAAGCGAATGGCGCGCTCAATAAGCCGTGTTTCTTCTTCTGAACGTGCGGCATTCGTGAGCAATTTCTCTATCATGGAATTGTTGATCGATACATTGACCCAGTTAACGGGGGTATTTCTCAACAAACTCATAATGGTGGGGTGCTGAATCTGATTCAGCACCTCTGGATTTATCCCCATCTCGACACAGCGCTGTAATTGCCCATTGCGCATGTGATCTAACACCTGTGACAAGACGGCTTCATTGATAGGTGACTTGGACATTGAGACTCCCTCCCATTCATCTCATCCAGGACTCAATGAGCCGAGCGCTGCTCGAGCTCTTTGTGCTCCTGGATCTCCAAGTCGATCAGGCGCCGAGCGAGGCGGATGATCCGGAACAACTTCACCAGAGCGCCGTCGCTCAAGCGGCCTTCGTCACTTGGGGCTTGTTCAGCACTCAGAGGCTGTCCCAACAGCAATTGGCCAAGGCCAGCCGCAAACTCAAACTCACCCAAGGCATTCACTGGGTCCGCCTGCTCTCTCAACATGGTCAAGGCGATGGCTGTTGCACCGCTCAATGACTGAAGCAGCGTCACGGTATGGTGGGCTGTGGCAGTCACATCGAGATCTTCTTCGGGCTGCTTGTACTTGAAGCCAATGCCACCCTCTACCTCGAGGATGTCCCCAGGGGCGCTCACCGATTCCAGAATTTCAACGGCGAGCTGGGCCAGGTGTTTGCGTAACTGGGTGGGCTCATCGATCTCGCGCTCGATGTACCACAGGTCCGAAATCGGGTGCAGCCCACCGGCTTGAACAGGAATGGCGACCAGGCAGTTGGCGTTGAAATCAGGCAGGGTCTCGCCGTCGAGCGCTGCCATCTTCGCTTTCATCTCGGTGACGCGCTGGCTGGTATTAGTAGGGGAGGCGACGTGGGCATTGATGCGAGCCTGTTGCTCCTCTTGTGTCAGCCTGGGGGTCGAGGCTGGTGCCGGTGGCGACGACGGCGCTCCCGCAGGGGACTGGCTGCCCTGTGGCGAAGTTGTGATCTGGCCACCCCCTGCTGCTTTTGCCGGTGGGGTCAACGTTGAGCCGTCATTACCCGCTGGGGGCGTGGTGGGAGAAGGATCAGTTGGCGGCAGTTCAATCACCGGCGTGGATCGGCGAAGCTGATCCTGTTGCTGAGTGATTTCCAAAAGGATGTCTTCATAGGAGAGGGGAAGCGATTTTTTCATCGACCCGATGAGTTCATCCTGAAAGCGTTGATACAGAAACTCTTCGGCGTCTCCTTCAAAAATGGCCAGGACGTCCTGGAACAGCATTTCGAAGTCGACACCTTGTCCCTTGTAATGCTTTTCCCAGCATGCGGAGGCAGTTTTCCTTAGAGAGAGGATCTTCTCAATCTGTGGTTTACCCAACCCGCTATAGAGCAGGCTCGGTACTGCAGGAAGCAAATATTGGACGGTGTCCAACATTCTGCTGATGTGAGAGTGAGAAATGGGATAGCCATCCTTCGTCAGACGGCGTGAAAGCTCACGTACCCCGATGGTGGACTGATCCTCGGCCTCATAGAGTTTCTTCGCCCGATCGACGCCAACAGCGCGCTCGATGAATTTCAGCTCGCCCTTGAGGTCCTCGGCCAGGTGGCCGGTGAGCATGATGATCTCGCCCCGAACCTGATCCCAGGGGCGGAACAGCACGTTGATACGCTGATACTGTGGATCGTTGGTCTCTTGGAACAGCTCCTTCAGGATGGCAATGCGAGTGTTGCCACCGTTGCGAATGCGGTACTTTTCCTCGCCTGGGCGACGAGTCACGGGCGGTGGCGTGTCGAGACCTCGGTTGCGAATGGACTCTTTGAGTTCGTCGTACTTCGGGTTACGGGTGGTGCGAGGGTTGTCCTCCCAAGGGAGGACCTCGTCCACACTTAGGACCAGTGGGGTATCAGCGATGGGATCGCTCATCGCCGCCGTAGCCGACGTTGGGGAGAAGCCCGGCGCCAAGAGCCGAGCTTTCAGATCATCTGCAGCTTGCATGTCAGGCTCCTACGGCTACGGCGTTGGCTTGATGGGTCAGCATGTGCCCGGTGTTGCGTACCAAGACCAGGACCTCAGCCACGTCTTCCTGGGTAGCGGTCGAGTTCTGCAGCAGGCGATCAATGATCCGATAGGCGCGATTCAGCTCGGATTTCAGCTCCTGGGTATCAACAGACTCACTCTGTACGGGCTCAAAACGGTTGTTGAGCAACGATTGTTCGAGGCGATCGATGATCTCGCTGTTCATGGAGCGGTGGTTCGTACGAGCCACTTCCGCGACACGTTCGCGCATGCCGTCCGGCAGGCGGACGACGAATTTGTCAGCGGTACGGGAATTGGTTGCTTTCATGGGATGTTCTCCTTACTGGCGGCGCTTGAGCTGGTCGGTGAGTTGAGTCGGCAGGTTCTTGATCGTCAGGGAGCCGGTATCGGCGTCATACGTGACGTTGGAACCAAGCAGGTGCACCTCAAAGCTGATGGACAGGCCTTCGGCGCGGCCGGTGAACCGGCGGAATTCATTGAGGACCCGCTTGTCGGCCGGGATCTCCGGCGACAAGCCGTAGTCGCTGTTGCGGATGTGGTCGAAGAATGCTTTCGGGCGATCTTCGTCGATCAGGCTGGAGAGCTCTTCCAGGGTCATGGCTTGGCCCAGCTTGGTCTGGGAGGTGGCGTAGTCGAGGAGGGTCTGGGTCTTTTCGCGAGCTGACTCCTCGGGCAGGTCCTCGCTTTCGATGAAGTCGCTGAACGCCTTGAGCAGTGTGCGAGTCTCACCGGGGCCGTCGACGCCATCCTGGCACCCGATGAAGTCGCGGAAGTAGTCGGCGCTCTTCCTGCCGTTCTTGCCCTTGACGTAGGAGATGTACTGCTTCGATTTTGGATTGTTCCGCCACTCGCTCAGATTGATCCGGGCTGCGCAGGAGAAGTTGCTGGTGTCCAAGTAGCGTGAGGCCACCACATTGAGGTCATCGTCCAGGCAAACGGTCTCGATCTGTTGCAGGACGGCAACCATCAGGTATTCAGTCATGCCCTGCTGGTAGTGGGTGAAGAGCACGTGCCCACCGATGGACAGACTGACCTCTTCGATCAACTTCTGCAGATGCTCGACTGCCATATGGCTGAAGCTGGTGAAGTCGTGCTGCTCATCCAGGTACTGTTTCAGCCAGCCGCTGAATGGGTAGGCTCCCGATTCACCGTGGAAGAACCCCCACGCTTTGCCTTGCTTGGCGTTGTAGCTGTCGTTCAGGTCAGCCTGCAGATGCTCGATGGCATCGGAAGGAGGCAGCTCTGTATCACGGGCATGGAGCACCGCGGGGCTGCCGTCGGGCTGCTTGTCGAGCTGGTGAACAATGGCGTGTCGGATCGGCATTATTGAATCCCCCGGGAGATGCTGTTTTGGGCCTCGGCACGGCGAAGCAGCGCCCTGGCGTTACGCTCGGTGCGATGGTCGCTCGGTGTGCAGGACGTGAAGATCGGTGTGAACCCGGCCTTGCTGAACTTCAGATGGCCACTGTTGGAGCGGGTCAGGGTCCAGCCCTCTGCGAGGGCGAACTCTGCAAGCCGGCGGACACTGTCGTGAGCGCCGCGGAGGAGGTTACGCATGGCTTGCCTCCTGATCGGACAGCAAGGCCTCGCCGGTCAGTAGCCAGCGACTGGCGATGTATTTGTCGCGGTCGCCAGGCTCACTTAGTTGTTGCTCGACGGTGGCGTTGCCTTCGCCAAATAGGCGTGCGGCCAACCGCTCAGCAGCAGTGCGGTCGTTCGCAGTGCAGCTCGCACGTTTGCCTTTCACCGTGTTTGTCCAGAAGCCTGCACCGTCGAATTTCACGATGCACTTCAATGCGAGTGTCATTGGCCACCTCCAGCGCAGAGGGCATGTCCCGCCTGGATGGCGACGATCTCGGGGGTACTGCCGGGATACTGGGAGGCCAGGTCGGTGAGAAATTCGCGTGCAGCTTCACGCGATCCGGGGATGCGGAACACGACGGTGCAGTGATGGGCGTCGTCCTGGGCCGAGTGCAGGTGCGGGGCCACCGCGACCTTTATCCCACAGGCCAGCAGGTGCTTAGGCACCCATACGGACCAGAAGTAGTTCGTCAGCAAGGCAGGCTGGCCAAGCAAGCTCACCGTGACCCCGCTGGTGGTGCAGGTTTCCACTTCGATGTACTTCATGCGCTCGAGCTCCCGCAGTGGCTCGGCCAGCTCCACGGGAGCTACTGTTTGGCCGAACTGGCTGAGCCGGGAGATGACCTGGCTCAACGCATCGAGCCACGTCGCATTGAGCCCAGCTTGATGCGCAAACGCTAAGGCCGACTGCTCGGCACTGGCGATCGCGGGGATCGGTGGATAGACCTGTTCAGTTTGCACGGGCCACCTCCTGCAGCGGATCGAGGTCGTAGCTGCCGCAGACTGGGCAGACCAGTACCTCTGCCTCACCTTCTGGAGTGTGTTCGGCAGGATGTACCTGCCGCACCTGGTGCAGCGCGAAGTGCCGACCGCAGCCGCGGCAGTCATGGGTAACCGATTGGGTGTGAACAGGCGTCATGCGGCGGCTCCTTGCCAAAGGTCGGCAGTGAGGTTTGCGAAGCGGGTTTGGTTGGCGATGAAGGCGGCTCGAACCGAGCCTGTGGGGCCCTGGCGTTGCTTTCCGATGATGATTTCCGCAATGCCTTTCTGGTCCGTGTCCTTGTGGTAGACCTCGTCCCGGTACACAAACAAGATCACGTCAGCGTCCTGTTCGATCGCGCCGCCATCACGCAAGTCGGCATTGATTGGACGCTTATTGGGACGGCGCTCCAGCTCGCGATTGAGCTGGGAGAGCGCTACGAAGGGGCAGTTGAACTCCTTCGCAATGCCTTTCAGCGCACGGGAGATGACGCTGATTTCATTGGCTCGGTTTTCCTGCCCGGAGCACGTCATCATTTGGAGATAATCAGCGATGATGAGGCACGGCTTTCCAAAGCGGCGGCTGGCACGCCGGACCTTAGCCCTCATGGCCGCAGGTGTCAGACTGGCGGTGTCATCGATGACAAGCCGATCCCCGTACTCCTTCATGATGTGCACGGCGTTGGTCAGCTTGGGCCAGTCCTCATCTTCCAACTGTCCGCTCAACAACTTCTGCAGGTCGATATGGCCCAGGATGGCCAGCATGCGGAAGATCAGCGCCTCAGTTGGCATTTCCATGCTGAAGACCACCACGATCTCATTCGGAGCGTGCTTCAGCGCCGCGTCAACCATGTTCAAGCAGAACGAGGTTTTGCCCATCGAGGGACGGGCGCCCACGACGACCAGATCCGCTGGCTGCAAGCCACGGGTCATTGCATCGAGGTCATCTAAGCCCGTAGGGAGGCCCGTTACAGAGACCTGGCCGTTGAAGTACTGGTCAATCTTCTCGATGACGCTCGACAGCGCGGCGTTCATGTCGGCAAATTCGCTTTGCGCACGGCCTTCGCCCAGGGCGTATAGCTGTTGCTCGATGCTGTCCTGGACTTCCGATGCGTCAGCCTGCTGATCCGCTGCTGCCCGCGTACCCTGGAAGCAGAGGGAGATCAGCCGGCGCAGGTGAGCTCGGTTTTGAACGATGTGGGCATAGTGCTCAATGTTCGCAACCGATGGCGTGTTCTTGGCCAGCTCAGCCAGGTAGGAAAGCCCACCCACCTCTTCGGGTGTTGCCAGGGCTTCACTGACCGTCACGACATCAAATGGGCTGTTACGCTCAGCCAGCTCATAGATTGCTTTGAAAATCACCTTGTGCTCAGCACGGAAGAAATCTTCCGGCTGCAGGCGATCGCCAACCAGGTCCCAGGCTTCGTTGTCCAGCATCAGCCCGCCCAGGACGCCTTGCTCGGCTTCAATGGAGTGGGGAGGGGAGAGGTCCAGGACGCTCATCTGGCACCCCCATGGGCAATCGCGGACTGTTGATTACGCCCAACCCCGCGATGGAGCAGGGCATGGCGACCCTGTTCAAAACCTGCCTGCAGGGACCCACGATCGTGCCCCTTGGCCACGGTAGGTTCGATGTCGAAGCGCTTCAGCTCAGGATGGTGCAGCGTCAGGTAGGCGGTGATGTCGGCTTGAGTTTCAGGATCCAGCTCCCCTGCAAACTGTCGAACCTTATGTGCCACTGCACCTATCCACCCTTCTGCGAAAAGCTGGCCTCGACGGCGCTTGGTCTTGAGTTGGCAGCGTTTCTGCTGTGAAACGTGCTCACGACGGGCTTTTTGCAGTTGCAGAGCGAGGCTGCTATAGGCGTAAGAGGCCAGCTCTGGGCCGATACCTTTGCCCAGGAATTTGAAGCAGTACCCCATCGATGGGTGGTAGTAGGAGAGGTGGCTGCAGTCGAAAGCAACTGCACAGGTGGCGGCAAGTGAATGCAGCCAGTCCGCAGGAGAGCGACGGGTGCCGGTGCGAATGCTGGACTCAGCGACCTGGCCGGCTCGAAGCTCCTCCGACTCGATGTTGTACTGGGCCATGAGCGTGCGGGCTTGGCGCAGCGCGATGCTGGCCTCGTTGGTATTTGCCCCAGGGTTGTTGGCCAAGGCCAGCAGCTTGGTGACCTTCTCGAGGACCTTCTGCTTGTCCATGCTCATGCTTGGCCCTCCTCTGGCTTGAGGCGGATCGTAGCCAGACGATCTTGAAGCATGGCCAGTGTGAAAGTTTGTGGAAGTTGTCTCTTCATGAGAGTTCTCCCTGTCCTTCATTTGGGAGCAGAGCCTCTTTCCACCGGCGCAGCGTTTCAAGTTCCTCCGTCGTCAGCGGGGCCTGAGCTACCGCATCGGCGACTTTCTCCTGCAGGAGTTTTAAGCGGTCTTCGACCGTCGAACCGTCGTCGTAAGCAAGATGGCTGGTGACTTCGTCTATCAGGGAATACCGTAAGGACCTCACATTCCCCGAACGATATTGTTCAACGGACATCCCATAGAGCCGCTCTGGAACTACGAGATCAATCCTGAGGTAAAGATTGAATTCGTGGGGGGTGTATGAGGTGTAGAACTGCCGAGCACGATTCAGAATCAGTGCGGCCTGGAGGATTTCAAGAAGTTGCTCCTGAGTTTCAGCCGGCAGTGGGTACGTTACGGCAACCAGCTGTTTTGACCGTGCCAAACGTGCATCCTGACGACGCTTCGCATCCTTGTCGGAGCGAACACGCTTTTCCTTCGCATGGGTCACGTTGTTGCCGATCGACTCAACGAGGCGGGCAGCATCCAGCAGCAACTGGCGCTGCTCGATGGTCAGAAGGTCACCAAGAGAGCCGAGCAAGCCTGAGCGTAGTTTCCAACCGCTGCCCAGCTTGTGAAGGTTCCCCGCCGTGGACGTCAGGGTTTTCTGAATGTTGCGCAGTTCATTTGCGCTGTAGAGCTTCCCAATCCTGAGGACCTCATCAGCCGTGATCCCAGCAGCATCGGTAATGGTGTGCTTATTCATCGCGGCGAGCCTCTTTGACGATCTCGGCAACGCGCTCCTCGGTCATCGCTTCGAAGCGGTCTGTCCACTCAGGGAAGGTCTCGATAGCCAAGCTGCGGATGATGCTCAGTGCGGAGGGTGACTTTCGGTTGGACGGCTGACGGTATTCCAGTCGATGGGCAGGTATGCCCAGTCGAGCGGCAGATTTGAAGACAACAGCGTTTGGAATAGTGGTTTGGAGTACGGAGAAGTCACTGTGTCCGTCGAAGACCTCGCGGACCGTTCCGTGTACAAGGCGGGCATCAACGGTCTCTTCCAGGCCGTTGATGATGATGTTGATGTGAGGGATTTTCAGGCCCAGTCTGCTATAGCTACGCAGGCCTTCCATCATGTGAATGGTGCCGCGGTTGAACTCGCGGGCGGCAAGCATGTTAGGAGGGAGAGGGGATAGGACGAGGTCCGAGGCCAGCACGACCATTTCCAGCATTGCGCTGCGAGCGCCCTGGGTGTCGAAGATGATCAGGTCGTAATCATCTTCGAACGCTGAGATCAGGTTCGCCAAGCGCAGTCTGCCATCGGGCGCCTGCAGTATGAGGTTGTTGAGCTGATTGTTCGCATCGTTCGAAACGATGACGTCGAGGTTGGGGATGGTGGTTCGGGAGATGATCTGGTCGCGATTGGTGTTGTTGAACGCGAGCAGCTCGAAGATACCGCCCTCGGCAGTGTGCTCCAGGGGGAAGTACGACGAAGCGGAGGGCTGGACTGGGTCCAGATCGATTAGGAGGGTTCGCAGGCCTGCGTCAGCGGTGAAGGCCCCGAGGTTGGTCGAGCCGGTGGTCTTGCCGGTACCACCTTTGGTGGAGATCTTGCCGACTCGTTTTGCTTTGGTTGGTTGGGTCATTGCTTTGCCTCTAATGTGGTTTTCATTAGAGGCAGCGCTCGTAGAATGCTGTCTGGTGCTGTTTTAGATTCCCTTCCTAGCTGGCCCGTGCCCAATTGTCTTTTAACCAATTGGTCGTAGGTTCGAATCCTACACGACCCACCATATGCAGTAAGAAAGAGCCCGCTTCCGGTTACGGAAGCGGGCTTTTTCGTTGTCGCGCCTTACTGGCAGTTCAGATTGAATTCTTTGAAGTTGTAACTGCCGCCGTCCTTGCCCCAACTCACGTGCAGCTTGTCGCCATCACCGTAGTTCACCACGTCGGCATTGACGTAGTAACCGAAGGCCGACAGGCCCCCGCTGACCTGATCCAGTTCCTCGACATCCAACGTACGCATTTCAGTCTGTGCAGTATTCATCTGAGAGCTTCCTCGTTCTCGATCATGTTGTTCCGTCTGATGGAAGTCCTGTTGCACCAGGACTTGCTGAAATAATGTGTCTGGCGAGTGCCTGTGCAGCAATAGCCCGGGTGACCTAATGTCACAGCGCCACACCGCGCTCGGCGATGGCCTGCACCTGCTTTGAGCCCCGGCAATAGCCCACCTGTACTAGTGTCGACTGGCGCGCCCTTGTTTAGGCTGGCAGGGCCTCGTAGTTGCGTCTTGTCGCGAGGCCGACTTTTGGGTTCGCCAGGATCGTGGTCAGGGAATGCTATTTCGAAAGGAAGCTCTGCAAGCAGGCAGGGACAAGGATCTGGGCAGCGTCATGCTGGTCTCGCCGCCCTCGTTGCGCATGGCAGGGGTGTGTGCGCTGCTGTTCTGCATCGTCTTGGCCTTGTTCATCAGCTTTGCCAGCTACACCCGGCGCGAAGCGGTTACTGGGGTGTTGGTGCCGGAGGCCGGGCTGATCAAGGTGTTCGCGCCGCAGGTTGGCGTGGTCCAGGACCTGGCGGTGGTCGAGGGCCAGCAGGTGGAAGCGGGCGCCGCGTTGCTGGCGCTGATCAGTGACACCCACAACGGCGAGGCCGGTGCCAATCAGGTCGCCATCAGTCGGCTGATCCAGCGGCGCACCCGCAGCCTGACCGATGAAATCGCCGAGACCCGTGTGCTCCATCAGCAGGAGCGCGAGGGCAAGCAGCGGCGCCTGGCGATGCTGCAGACCGAGCAGGACAAGGTCAGCGCACAAATCGCCCTGACCGGCCAGCGCCTGACCCTGGCGCAAGGCATCGCCGAGCGCTATGCCGAGCTGCAACGCCAGGACTTCGTGTCCCGTGACTTGCTCCAGGCCAAGCAGGACGCGGTATTGGAAGTACGCCTTCGCGCAGAAGAGCTCAACCGTTCCTTGCTGGCCTTGCGCAACGACAGCGCCGCGTTGCGCGCTGAACTGGCCGAGCTGCCGTTCAACCAGACCAAGCAATTGGCCGACCTCGAGCGGCGTCTGCTGGAAAGCGAAAGCAGCCTGTTGGAGAGCGAGGTCAAGCGGCAGATCGTCATTACCGCACCGGCCGCCGGCGAGGTTACCGCCATCGGCGTGGTCAATGGCGCCCGCGCCGATGTCAGTCGGCCATTGTTCAGCCTGGTGCCACAGCACAGCCAACTGTATGCCGAACTCTATGTGCCAAGCCGCTCGGCAGGGTTCGTGCGCCCAGGCCATTCAGTGATGCTGCGTTATCAAGCCTACCCCTACCAGCATTTCGGCCTGGCCCGCGGCACCGTCGCCTCGGTGTCGCGCAGCGCCCTGCCAGCCGAGGAGATCATGACCGTCGGCGCCGTGTCCGATGAGCTGCGCGAGCAGGGGCCGCTGTATCGAGTCAGGGTCACCTTGGAGCGACAAAGCCTGTTTGCCCGCGGGCGAGAAGAGCGTCTGCGCTCAGGGATGCAGCTGGACGCAGACATCATGTTGGAAAACCTGCCGCTCTATGAATGGCTGCTCGAACCCCTGCGCGGCATAGGAAAACGACTGTGAGCATTGCCCAATCCCTGACCTTCGGCGTGGGTCGCAAGCTGCCGGTGATTTTGCAGGTCGAGGCGGCGGAATGCGGCCAGGCCTGCCTGGCGATGATCGCCGCCTACCATGGCCAGGTCCACGACCTGTATTCCCTGCGGCAAAAGCTCTCGCCCTCGATGAAGGGCGCCACCCTCAAGCAGTTGATGGCCATGGCCGGCCAGCTGGGGATGGCCACTCGGCCGCTGCGCCTGGAGCTCGAAGCGCTCGATCAACTCAAGCTGCCCTGCATCCTGCACTGGAACTTCAATCACTTCGTGGTGCTCAAGGAGGTCGGCCCGCGTGGCGTGACCATTCACGACCCAGCCCGCGGCCTGTGTCGATTGACCCGCCAGGAAGTGTCCGAGGCGTTCACGGGTATCGCCTTGGAACTATGGCCGGAAACCGATTTCCAGCCAGGCCAGGCGAAAACCCCGTTGCCGCTGCGCCGTCTGCTCGGGCGGGTGCAGGGTTTTGGCGGCGTGCTCGGGCACATCCTGCTACTTGGGGCGGCGCTGGAGCTGTGCATGATCCTCGCGCCGTTTTTCTTGCAGACGGTGATCGACAAGGTGCTGGTCAGTGCCGACCTGGACCTGCTGGCGGTACTGGCCATCGGCTTTGGCCTGTTGCTGGTGGCCCAGCAGGCGCTGTCGCTAGCACGCTCCTGGGCACTGATGTACCTGGGCACCTTGCTCGGCGCGCAATGGCAGATCAATGTGTTCAGCCACCTGGTGCGCCTGCCGGTGGCGTTTTTCGAGCGCCGTCACCTGGGCGATATCATCTCCCGCTTCGGCTCGCTCAAGGCCATCCAGCGCACCCTCACCACCTCGTTCATCGAGGCGCTGCTCGACGGCGTGATGACCGTGGTCACGCTGGTGCTGATGTTTCTCTACAGCCCGCCATTGGCGCTGATCGCCGTCACCGCCATGCTGCTCTACGCGCTGGCGCGCTGGGCCTGGTTCGGCCCGCTGCGCCGCGCCAGTGAAGAGGAGCTGGTGCGCGCTGCCAAGCAGCAGAGCTACTTTCTCGAGACCTTGCGCGGGGTGCGCACGATCAAGCTGTTTGCCCATCAAGAGCAGCGTGCCACGGTCTGGGGCGGCCTGCTGGTCGACGAGATCAACGCCGGATTGCGCCCGCAGAAACTCCAGCTGCTGTACCGCGCGTTCAACGGTTTGCTGTTCGGCAGTGTGACCCTGCTGGTGATCTGGCTGGGCGCCAAGCAGGTGATCGACGGCGCATTCAGCGCCGGTATGCTGATCGCCTTCAACGCCTACAAGGATCAGTTCAATGGCCGCGTGGCGGGCCTGATCGACAAACTGGTCGATGTGCTGATGCTGCGTCTGCATGGCGAGCGGCTGGCCGATATCGTATTGCAAAGCGCCGAGCGCAGGCCAACGCCGCTGCCCGCCGATAGCGCGACCTGCGCGCGCGTGCCGCGCCTGCAAGTGCGCAAGCTCAGGTTTCGCTACTCCGATTATGAACCCTGGGTGCTCGACGACGTCTCGCTGACGATCGAACCTGGTGAGTCAGTGGCCATTGTCGGCCCGTCGGGATGCGGCAAGACCACCTTGCTCAACGTCATGCTTGGCATCCTGCCACCGGTTGAAGGCCAGGTGTTGCTCGACGACGAGCCGATCGACGCCAACAACCTCGAGCGCCTGCGCCAGATCAGCAGTACGGTGCTGCAGGACGATGTGCTGTTTGCCGGCTCCATTGGCGACAACATTAGTTTCTTCGCCAGCGATACTGACCAGGCCTGGGTCGAGCAGTGCGCACGCCTGGCGGCAGTGCACGATGACATCGCCCGCATGCCAATGGCCTACAACACCCTGGTCGGTGATATGGGCACGGTGCTTTCTGGTGGGCAGAAACAGCGCATCCTGCTCGCCCGCGCACTGTATCGGCGGCCGAAGCTGCTGTTTCTCGACGAGGCCACCAGCCACCTCGATATTCACCGCGAGGCGGCAGTCAACCAGGCTTTGCAGTCGCTGAACATCACCCGGGTGATCGTCGCCCACCGGCCCGAGACCATTCGCTCGGCGCAACGGGTGCTGGCGTTGCACAACGGGCGCATTGCTCACGTCGGGCCGATGCCCGACAGCAGCCCATGAATCGGCGCTGGGCGCTACTGGGCATGCTGGCCTTGTTGAGTATGCCGGGAGCGGCAGCGGCGGCGGTGCAGGCCTGCCCCGAGCCGCTGCGCGCTGGGCAGGCGCTGGCGCTGTCGCAGGCAGTGGCCATGGCCTTGTGCGCCGACCCCGAGGTGGAGGCTGCCTGGCGCACGCAGCTGAGCAGCCAGGCCAGCATGGATGCCGAGCGTTCGGCGTACTGGCCGACGTTGCAAGGCGTAGCCCGTAGCGGCCGGGCCAACCGCAAGACCCGTTACGATGGCTTTTCCGAGGCCAATTCGACCCTCGATGCGCGCACCAGCAGCTATGGCCTGGACCTGAGCTGGGTGCTGTATGACTTCGGCCTGCGCAAGGCCAAGGTCGAAAGCGCCCGCCAGTTGCTCAACGCCGCCAGCAGCAGCCGCGTAGAGAAAATCCAGGAGGTGGTGCTCAACACCAGCAAGGCGTTCTACCAAGTGCAGGCCACTGGCGCGCTGCTGGAGGCCCGTCGCAGCATCGAATCGCTGGCTGCCGATAGCCTCAAGGTCACCACTGCCAAGCACCAGGCCGGCGCAGGCGAGCAGGCCGACCGCTTGCAGGCGCAGACCACCTTCGAGCAGGCGCAGCTGGAGCGGGTGTTGGCCGAGGGTGATCTGGCGGCTGCCCAGGGCGCCCTGGCCAGTGCCCTGAACCTGTCGCCCTCAGCGCCGCTGCGGCTGGAGGTGCTCAACGATCCTGAAGGGCAGGAGGAGGCGTTCATGGTCAGTGTCGATGCCTTGATGGAGCAGGCCCGCCTGACTCACCCGTCGGTTGAAAGGGCGCGCGCCGAATGGTCTTCAACCCTGGCCAGGGCAGAAGCGCAAAGGGCCGAGGACCGCCCGCGGATTGCCCTGTACAGCAGCTACCGACATGACGATACGCCCGTCGAGCAGGTCGCCTCGCGCCAGCAGATCGAGACCTGGAGTGTCGGCTTGCAAGTAACGGTGCCGATCTTCGATGGCTTTCTCGCCCGGCGCCGGGCGCGCGCCGCCGAGTACGAAGCGGGCGCTCGCGAGCAGGACTTGCAGCGGGCTGAGCGCGCGATTGCCCTAAGTGTATGGAGAAGCCGGCAGACCCTCGATGCACGAACCCGCGCACTGGCCATCAGTCGCCGCTTGGTTGGCAGCGCCAGCCAGTCGCATCGGGTTGCGCTGGGGCGCTACAAGGCCGGGGTCGGCAGTATCATCGAGCTGCTCAACGCCCAGAACGATCTGGCCTCGGCGCGGCAGCGGCGGGTTGCCGCGGTGGTCGACTGGTACACCGCCCGCCTGCAACTGGCGGCCGACCTTGGGCAATTGGGCCAGCAATGAGCAAGGCTATTCGGCCCACTCCGGATCGCCAGTGAACACGACCGTGATCCAGCGATCCGGCCCTTCGCCGCCGACCGCATCGCCGATCTCGTTGCGCAGGGCATCCCACTCGCTGATGGTTCTGGCGGCCATTGTCGTGGGCACGATGAAGTACAGCTCGATTTCCCGCGAGCGCCCGACCTTGGCCACATAGGCGCGGTACGACTGCAAGCCGTGCTTGGCGACGAACGCCTGGGCCACGCTGTCGACGTGTTGCTTCAGATCGCTTGGCGTCACCAGGAAGATCTCGGCCATGGCCTGGCGCACCACCGATAGCGGCAACGGGATGATCACCAGGCACACCAGGGCCAGCACGGCCGGGTCGATGTACGGCGAAATCCATTGCCACTCAGTGCCCTGGATGGCGAAACCGACGCAGAAGGCGATCAACAGCGCGGCAGTGATGCTGGCCGACATCACCCAGCCCTTGACGTCCATGCGCACGAAGTCTGAGTTGAGTGTGCGGTTGGCCCGTGCTTCGACCACGGCGATGGTGAGACAGGCGATCACCGTCAGCACCGCGTAGATCAAGGCAATGCCGAACTCCAGATGGCGCCCGCCTTCGAGCAGGCTGCTCACGGCGTTAATCAGTGCATAGACCGCAACGCCACTGAGCAGGATGCCGTTGAGCGCCAGTACCATCGGTTCCAGGTGCCAGAAGCCCATGGTGAAGCGCTCGCGCAGCTTGCGCGACATTTGTTTGCTAGTGACGTGGGCAGTGATCAGCTTGACCACCACCAGCGACAAGCCGCTCATGCTGGCGTCGACCAGCGAGTAGACGCCATCGAAGACGATAGAGAACGAGCCCGAGGCCAGGCCGAAGGCGATGCCGATAGTGGCGATGAACAGGGTGACGGCAATCGAAGTGCGCAGCAGGCCTTGCTCGCTGGTGAGGTCGAAGAATGCCGGTTTGCTTGGTGTTTCCATAACTAAAACTCTTTCAAGGCGCTAGTGCTGTGGGTGTCAGTGGCAGCTCGATCGCGGGGCAAGCCCGCTCCCACGATGCCGAGGCAGGGCAGCCCTTTGGCAGGGGGAGCGTGGGAGCGGGCTTGCCCCGCGATAGGGCCGCCACTGACTAGACGCGGAACTGTTCCATCAATGCTTGCTGCTGATTGGCCAGCCGGTTCAACGCCTGGCTGATCCGCGCCGACTCATCGGCTTGGCCCGACAGCGACTCGGTGACATCACGAATCCCCGCCACGTTGCGGTTGACCTCTTCCGCCACCGCGCTCTGCTCCTCGGCAGCCGAGGCAATCTGCAGGTTCATGTCGGTGATCACCGCCACAGCCTCACCGATTCGCTGCAGTGCAGGCAAGGCCTGTTCCATCTGGCTGGCACTGTCCTGAGCTTGGCGCTGGCCCTCGTGCATGGCCCCGACCACATCGCGAGTCCCCTGTTGCAGGCCTTCGATCACCTGGCGAATCTCTTCCACCGACACTTGGGTGCGCTGGGCCAGGTTGCGTACTTCATCGGCCACCACGGCAAAGCCGCGACCCGCTTCGCCGGCGCGGGCGGCTTCGATGGCGGCGTTCAGGGCCAACAGGTTGGTCTGTTCGGCTATCGCGCGAATCACCTCCAGCACCGAGCCGATCTGCTCGCTGCGGCTCTCCAGTGCGCGCGCTTCGTCCATGGCGGCGTCCATATCGCTGGCCAGGCGGACGATGGTTTGGCGGGTGCCGGAGATCCGCTGCAAGCCTTCACGGCTGGCTTGATCAGCGCCGCGCGCCGCTTGCGCGGCCTGCGCTGCGTTGTGGGCGACGTCCTGGGCGGTGGCACTCATCTCGTTGGCGGCGGTGGCCACCTGTTCGATCTCGCGTTGTTGTTGCTGCATGCCGTTGCTGGTCTGGCTGGCGATGGCGGCGGACTGATCGGCAGTGCCGCGTGCTTCGTGCAGCGAACCTTTGACCTGGGCGATCACCGGTTGCAGCTTGTCCAGGAAGCGGTTGAACCAACCAGTCAATTGGCCCAGCTCGTCCTGGCGGGCATAGTCCAGGCGGCGGGTCAGGTCACCTTCGCCACTGGCGATGTCGCGCAGGCGCTCGGCCACGGCCAGTATCGGCCTGGTCACGCCACGGGCGGTCAGCCAGACCAGCAACAGACCCAGCACCGCAGCCACCAGGCCAATCACCAGGCTGGTGACATTGGCGGCTTGATTGTGTGCGTCCAGGCGTTGGTTGAGGGCAATCGCCGGTGCTTGCAACACCGCTTCGGGCAGCTCCAGCAGCACCTGCCAGGGCGCAGCGCCGGGGATCGGAGCGAACGGGTGGGAGATGTGCATCTGGCCGTCATCCAGGCGCTGTACCGGTTGGCCTGCGCGCATGCTGGCGAGCAATTCATGCGCCTGCGGGCCAAAGGTCTGTTCCAGGGTCTTGCTCAGCTGGGCACTGTCGCGGCTGTGTCCGGCGAGCAACCCGACCGGGCTGACGATGCTGACCTGGCCCTGGCCGTCGAACAATTCCTGACGTCCCGCCAGGCTCAGTTGCTGCAAGTTGTCCAAGCCGATATCCAGGCCAACCACGCCGACTACCTGGCCGTTTTCCAGCAAGGGCAGGGCAATGCTGGTCATCAGTACCTGGCGGCCATTGACCTCATCGAAGTACGGATCG
Organism: Pseudomonas sp. Je.1.5.c; assembly: GCF_051129895.1. Lineage (NCBI taxonomy): Bacteria > Pseudomonadati > Pseudomonadota > Gammaproteobacteria > Pseudomonadales > Pseudomonadaceae > Pseudomonas > Pseudomonas sp. Je.1.5.c. Next base: position 8,711 of record NZ_JBCPSP010000003.1, on the reverse strand, counting down.
AGCACGCAGGCCTTGGCGGTTTCCTGCGGGCAGGTCAGCCAGCGGTTGTAGGGCGAGCCATTGGCGCCGACGCTGGTGTCGGCCAGCATCGATTCGGGCATGGCCTCTGACTCCAGAGTGCCGGGACGTGGCTGCGACCAGTACAGCGAGAAGCGGCCGCTGTCGTTGCTGCCCTGGGCATCGTGATTGACGAAGCTGGCGTCGCGCTGGTCGAGCGCATTGGGCGCGAACACCAGGTACAGGCCGATCAGGTCTGGGTTGCCGGCCAAGGCAGCGCGGGCCTGAGTGGTCAGCTCGGCGCGCAGATCGGCGTCGCCACGCTGCTTGAGCACCTGCACCAGGCGGGCAAAGCCATTGCCGTATTGATAAGTATCCATGAAGTAGCGCTGGATACGCAGCGCTTGGGTTTCAGCGTGGGCTTGCAGGCGCAGGCGCGCGCTGTGATCGAGCAATTCGGTGTTGGCCGTGAAGACCTGCGCCGCGCTGCGTCGGGCCTGGGTCAGCGAAGTGGCCACCAGCAGGGCGACGATCACCAGCAGGCACAGGCCGGCGAGCAGGGTGATCTTCCACTGGATGGAGAGGCGGCGCAGCAGCATGGCAGCATTCCTTGTCGAGAAAAGGGCAACGCCCGCGATCAGGCGGGCGTCGGCAGGGTGGTCATTCAGCGATGCAGTTTGGCGGTGCTACCCGGAAGGCTTTGGTCAGCCAACCGAGGTAGATCAGCCCGGCCAGCGCCCAGGCGCCACCGAACAGTAGCGAGTGTTGGTTGAGGTCCAGCCACAGCGAGACGATGATGCAAAAACCTATGGTCGGCAGGACCAGGTACTTGAGGTGGTTGGCCAGGCCCTTGTTGCGCTTCTCGCGCAGGTAGCAATGGTTGATCACCGACAGGTTGACGAAGCTGAACGCCACCAGCGCGCCAAAGTTGATCACCGAGGTGGCGGTCACCAGGTCGAAGAAGATCGCCGACAGCGCGATCAAGCCGACTACCGCAATGTTCAGTACCGGGGTCTGGTAGCGCGCATGCAGGCGGGCGAACACCCCGCTGGGGATCACCTTGTCGCGACCCATCACATACAGCAGGCGCGACACGCTGGTCTGCGAGGCCAGGCCCGAGGCGATGGTATTGATCACCGTGCAGGCGATGAACACCGACTGGAACAGCTTGCCGCCCACGTACAGGGCAATCTCCGGCAGGGCTGCTTCCTGGTCGTGGAAGCGCTGCATGGTCGGGAAGTACGCCTGGATGAAATACGACACCAGGATGAACACCGCGCCACCAATCAGCGCGGTGAGGAAGATCGCCCGTGGGATGGTCTTGCCCGGGTCGCGGGTTTCTTCAGACAGGCAGGTCACCGCATCGAAGCCCAGGAACGAGAAGCACAAGATCGTCGCCCCGGCAGCCAGGGCACTGAACTGGGTCTGCGCATCCGCGAACGGCGCCAGGCTCCAGGCGGTGCCCATGCCCTCGCCGTGGTCCAGGCCGCGCACGCACAGGTAGATGAACACCGCGATGATCACCACCTGCACCGCCACGAACAGGGCGTTGAAGTGCGCCACCAGGTTGATGCTGCGCATATTGATCAGGCTGATCAGGGTGACGAAGCCGGCCACCCAGATCCATTGCGGGACTTCGGGGAACATCGCCGAGAGGTAGAGCTTGGCCAGCAGGGCATTGACCATCGGCAGCAGCAGATAGTCGAGCAAAGACGACCAACCCACCAGAAAGCCCACGTGCGGATTGATCGCCCGCTGGGTGTAGGTGTAAGCCGAACCAGACTGTGGGAAGCGCCGCACCAGGGTGCCGTAACTCACGGCGGTGAACAGCACGCCGAGCAGCGCCAGGATATAGGCGCTGGGCACGTGCCCGGCGGTGATCCCGGAGACGATGCCGAAGGTGTCGAATACGGTCATTGGCGTGAGGTACGCCAGGCCAATGATCACGACCTGCCAAAGGCGCAGGGACTTGCGAAACTGGCTGTTTGCCGAAGTGCTCTGGTCATACCGCATGCTGGCGGGGCTCCAGGGCATGGACAGCGGACGCGGCGTGCGGGCACGGCAAGGTCAAGCGGATGAGCTCCATATTGTTCACCTTTTATGTTGGAGCGGCGTGACGCCTCCTGTGACCGGAGGCGGGTATTGCGAGGCGGGAAAAATAATCAACGGGGGGGCAGAGGGTGTCAAGTTAAACATGACGTTCGACATTTTTATCAGGCTGATATCGATTAAATTTGACCTTTTAGGCCTTTTCTAGCGTGTTTTTTAAGGCGTTTTAGATTTTTGTGTAAATAAAAACGTTCACGACGGTCGCGTGGCTGTTCTACTGCCAGGTGAGTGCCCTGTGATATAGGTGTCAGAGTTCATTCCAGCTGTGCGCGCTGCCTGTGCTGATTGGCACAGGGCCACCAATCCTCAGTGGGAAGTAGTGATCCAGCGCCGCGGTGAGCCAGCGTTTGTATTCGTCGGAGTTGATGTTGGCCGCCTTCATGATGTACTCAATCAGCTTCGCATAGTCAGGCCGGTGTGCCTTCAGCACATCATCAAACACCTTCGGTCCACAGACTTCGGAGATTGTGCTCATGAACTGGTTGAGTGCCTCAGCGCCTTTGATTGTGCGGGGGGGGGTCTTGAATGCCTCTGATAAGAGATGGAATCGTTGGTTCGCAGTATCCAGGAGCTTCTTCAGCAGCGGGTTGTTCGGGTGGCTGGCGAAATGGGAATTGTTGATCAGTCGGTCCCCGTTCCAAGGCATTCGGAAGCGACTACCGAGCAGCACATCGTGCGGAGCTGCGGACAGCTCTTTAGCAATGACAGGTGCGAGGCTGTCATCGATATCCATATAGATCCCCCCATACTCATAGATCAGCCTGTAACGCAGGAAGTCCGCCGCAGCCGCTAAGTTACGTGCTGGGCTGTCAGGACTACGGAAGTAGTTGAAACCGTCGCCTTCGGAGCTGTTGATAAATTGCTCGAAGAACGGTTGATCGTGCAGGCTGCGGACTTCGACGCTGGTTGCTTCGAGCGACTGGCGTATTGCCGCAAGCGTCGGTGCACCGCCGTCTACATGAAGGATGAAACGGTAGTAAGCGTTATCGGCGTTCTCCCTGATGTTCCAGCTCAAATTGGCGGGAAGCCTGTTTTCCCCGACCCAGATCATGTGTATCTCGTTCTTTACCGGCGTGGTTTGCTGCGGTAGCTGGGGCAGGTCAGGGAATCTGTACTCGATGAAGTGGTTTTCTGCCGGGAGCCGGTGGCGCACGCGTTCGAAGTCTCTAGCCGTGCCCGTTTTCCAGCGGACCTTGGTTTGCAACAACGGCTCTTCTCGCCATGCGTAATCACCGTTAAGGGTGCGCCAGGCAGCAGCATCGGCGTCGTAGAAGACTGGGACCTCATCCTCAATGATGTCCGCCTCGCCGGGTGTCTGGATTTTCATGCGCACATAGTAACGAGTGTGCTCCTCAATGATGTCATCCAACGGCACCGTGACCTCCACTCTCGGTACCAGAGGCTGACGTTGTATGCCCTCAACGACCCGCGTTGGCAGGGGCGGGCTGCTGATCATGGTGAGAGAGGGATTGCCGCCGCGCAGCCCGAAACGCAACTCGATGTCCCAGTAGCCGTCTTCGGTCGCCTTCAGGAACGGCCCCCACTCGCGTGGATCGTCTGCCGAGCGAATCCGCAGTTGCTGCTCGTGCTCCAGCCACTCGACCCGATACACATCATGGCGGATGTTGACATACAGTTTGCCGTTGTCCAGGAAGGTGCCTTTACCGCCGCCGGCGACGCGCACCGCAGAGGACGCTTTGAGCTGGGCGAGTCGGTTGCGCAGTTCCGGTTGCAGGCTGTCGAGTTGTGGTCGTTGCACTTTTAGCTCGTCGATCAACGGCCAGTTAGCGTGCGGTGCGGCTTCAGGGGCTACCTGCTGTGCGCTTTCGGCCTGACGCTGCTGGGCACGCTCTACGGCCTCTGTCGCAGCCAGCTGCTCTTCGCTGAGCACTACCTTGGACCTGGCAAGCTGTGACGCTTCACCGATCAGTGGCAGCGCATTGAGCAGTCCGAACGCCACTCGACCGATGCCTTCGACCGTTTCCTGCTCATTCTTGGCTGCGCTGATCTCGCCCACGCCCACCGCTAGCAGGCCAGCGCCGAGTACCGCGACTAGCGGTGCCAGCTCCGGCAGCGCCAGGGCAATTGCGCCGATGACATTGACCGTCACCTCCAGGCCTTGCGCCAGCTGCTTGCGGTAGTACTCGCTTTGAGTGGCGATGTCGTGTCTGGCATCGGCGTAGAAACGTTGCTTGATCTGCCTGCGCATAGAGGTGAAGGGATACGGATACAGGGTTGGGCCAAAGCTGATGATTTTGTCCGGCACCCACAGCCCAGTGGCCTGGTCGAGTATGCGCGGATAGGCAGCCACGCCTCGAAGAGCAGTATCCACACCGCTGAGAAACGCGCCATCGAGCCGATCCGCAGAGCTGAAGTGGCTGGCCAGGGAAGCTCGTTTGTGTGGGTCACGACATTGCTGCTGCAGCCATATGCGCAGCTCATGTGTATTGGTGAAACCATGCAGGGGCGAGGAATTACCGGGGATGTACAGCACCACGTCGGTTTTGCGCTTGTCACCGAATACCATGATGTCTGACGCGGCATAGCCATAGATGCGTAGTTCAACGATCGTATGATGAGTTGAAATCGGGTTGTCGGCAAAGTAGCGATAGGAGGTGTTTTCCCAGCTGGTATTGGGGTGAAGCATCATGCTCTTGAGCACCAGTGCCGAATGCTCGGCGCTCAGCGAGCCCTCGTCACGTTGCAGCAGCGCGGCGTGCACCACATTGCCCTTGAGCATCAGGTGATAGGTACTTTCGTGTTCGGTCCAGAAGCGGTTGAGGTGGGTCAGATAATGCGCTTGCAACTGCGCATTCCAAACGAATTCGAGAAACGCTCTTGGGTCCAGGTCTACCTGGTTCCAGGCGTCGTAAACCTGCGGCGAGCTACGCCGGTACACGCCATCGTATGAGCGCGAATCGGCCAATTGGCCGTCGCTGAGGTTTACCAGTGTGCTAACCGCATAGCCGTTCATGCTCCAGGTCATGGGGTAGCCGAGGTGATCTGACCATGAGCCACTGCCCCGTTGCTTCCAGTTGCCGATCAATGCTTGCGGCAGGGTCATGGCATGGGCCACCTGTGCCTGCCATGGGCCTGGGGTGATGTTAACCAGGTGCAGGTAAAGCGTGGCCAGGATCAAATCTTCTGGATCATCGTCTATGCCGTGCTGCTCAAGGTATTTGCGAATCTGCTGGTCGGCGTAGGCCTGGGGTGTCTCTAGGCTCACCTGTTCCCGGTCGAATACTTGCTTGATCGACAGCAGCACATCTTCATCCTGTTCGGGCGTGGCGGGAATAATCGAAAGCAAAGAGTGCTGGCCGCGGCTGAAGGAGGTGTCGGGCTGGGTAGCGGGTTCGGGCGAGAAGGGCTCACCCAGTGCAGGGTACTCTGGAAAAGTCGGCTGGTAGCTCACGTCGGTCTTCCTGAATAACGACTAGGGAAGTTGAGCGTGTGCTGGTTGGGCAAGCTGTGCGCGGCAGATAGTTACCGCACCTTTGTCCGGTGATGGCGGGCGAATGCTGTCATGCCCTGACGCCATTTGCTTGGCCAAATTGTCCCGCCAGACGCGGCCTGACAGTGTAATCTTAGCGCTCGCGATTTTCGTCAAGCGAGTCGCCCACTCCCCCCTATGGACAGCAATCGGTTCAATTCATGAAGAAATCAGTAGGCATCCTTTCCGGCCTGGCGGTCGCCATCGCCGTCGCAGTCACCGCTGGCGCCTGGTACACCGGCAAGCAACTGCCTGCCCAGTTGGACAGTTCCGTCAGCCGTGCTAACCAAGAACTGAAGAAGGCCGTGGCCGGCACTGGAGGCAGCATGACCCTTGAGCTGGCCTCGCTGGAGCAGCACTTCTTTACCAGCACTGCGCATTACCGGCTCAAGGCCAAGGACGTGTGGCTGGGCGAGGGCGCGCCACTGAGCTTTGACGTGGGGCTCGTCGACCAGATCGAGCACGGCCCGTTTCCGTGGTCGCGGGTCAAGGCATTCAAGTTGATGCCGGTCCTGGCCACCAGCAACAGCGCGCTGGAGAAAGATGACTTCACCGCCGCCTGGTTCGCCGCAGCCGGCGATCAGCCGCCAGTGACCGGCCAGGTCAGCCTCGGCTACGCCGGGAGTATCGACAGCGATATCCGCCTGGCGCCGCTCAAACTCAACGAAGACAACGGCAACACCCTGGACTTCTCCGGCATGCAGTTGCAGCTTAGCGGCGATGAGCAAGGCAAGGCGGTGAAGATCCACGGCACAGCCGAGCGCCTGGAAATGAAACTGGTCGGTGATGATCATCCGCCCGCTACGTTCAAGTTCGAAGGCCTGAAGATCGGTGGCGACCTGGCCAGCACCGGCCATGACCTGGTGTATGTCGGTAACCTTGACCTGGCCCTGGCACAAGCCCAGGCAACCCTGGGGCCTAAGCAAGAGGTGCTGCTGCTCAAGGGGCTGGAGCAGAACAACCTGTATAGCGCCGAAGGCCCGGACACCATGGGCGGGCGCATCGAGTACAAGGTCAACGACATCAGCTATGCCGGGCGTGCGGTTGGCAGTGGGCAGATGGTGGTGACGGTCAAGTCGCTCGACATTCCGGCGTTCCAGTCGTTGGCCGAGTGGTACCAGACCAAGCTGCCTGAAGTGCAAGAAATGCAGCAAGCCCAGGCGGCCGGCCAGCCATTCCCGACCTTCGACATGACCGAAGAAGAGAAGGCCAAGGTGCAGGCCGACTTGCAGAAGATCCTCGCCGCCAAGCCGAAGCTGGCGCTGGAACAACTGTCGTTCAAGACGGCCAATGGCGAGAGCCGTTTCAGCCTGGCGCTGGATTTCTCCAACCCAAGCTCGTTCGACCTGCCGCCTGATCAACTGGGCAAGCAGCTGGTCAGCCAGTTGAAGAGCCAGCTGTCGTTGTCCAAGCCGATGATCGGCGACCTGGCAACGCTGCAGGCGCTGCTCGAAGGGCAGACCGACGCCCAAGCGATTGCCCAGCAATCGAGCCAGGCAGGCGAGATGGTCGGCATGATGGCGCTGCAAAGTGGCATGGCCACAGTGCAGGGTAATGACGTGGTGTCCAACTTGCACTATGCCGACGGCATGGTCGACTTCAACGGCAAGAAGATGACGGTCGAGGAGTTCGCGATGATCCTCGGTGCGCACCTGGCCGCGCTGTCGCCGCAAGGCTGAAGCCTGAGTAAACCTGTTCCCACAGCAATAGCGTTGACCGATCGGTCGACGCGGCCCCCGTGGGAGCGGGCTTGCCCGCGAAGAGGCCAGAGCAGCTGGCAGAGGGCGTTGCCAGCGGACGCCTGATTGCCTGTCACAAAAATCGCTTTTGCATTGACCTGATTGTCTGTAGCCTTCGGCGCGATAATAATCCGCGCCCGCAGAGGGCCGCGACGGCGTGCCTGCCGTCCGGCACCACTAGCCGATCTGCCAGGGCCGGGTGATACACTCGACTGACGCGCACGCGCGCCCGCAGGTCCAGCGATCATGACCCAGATTTCCGAACGCCTGTTGGTTCAAGCCCACCTTGATGCCAAGCAGCCCAACCCCCTGACCCCCGCGCAGGAGGCCGAGTACCGTGCGGCCATCGCCGCCGAACTCAAGGCCCAGAACGCAGTCCTGGTCGCCCATTTCTACTGTGATCCGGTGATCCAGGCGCTGGCCGAAGAGACCGGCGGCTGTGTGTCCGACTCCCTGGAAATGGCCCGTTTCGGCAAGAACCACCCCGCCGACACGGTGATTGTCGCCGGCGTGCGCTTCATGGGCGAGACCGCCAAGATCCTCACCCCGGAAAAACGCATCCTGATGCCAACCCTGGAAGCGACCTGCTCGCTCGACCTGGGCTGCCCGGTGGAAGAGTTCTCGGCGTTCTGCGACAAGCACCCCGAACGTACCGTGGTGGTCTATGCCAACACCTCGGCAGCGGTCAAAGCGCGGGCCGACTGGGTCGTGACTTCCAGCTGCGCGCTGGAAATCGTCGAGACCTTGATGGACAACGGCGAAACCATTATCTGGGGTCCAGACCAGCACCTGGGCCGCTACATCCAGAAAAAAACCGGCGCCGACATGCTGCTGTGGGATGGCGCGTGCATCGTTCACGAAGAATTCAAGTCGCGCCAGCTGGCCGACATGAAGGCGCTGTATCCCGATGCGGCGATCCTGGTACACCCGGAGTCGCCCGAGTCGGTGATCGACCTGGCCGATGCGGTGGGCTCCACCAGCCAGCTGATCAAGGCCGCGCAGACCCTGCCGAACAAGACCTTCATCGTCGCGACCGACAGCGGCATCTTCTACAAGATGCAGCAGCTGTGCCCGGACAAGGAGTTCGTTGCCGCGCCGACGGCGGGCAATGGTGCCGCGTGCCGTAGCTGTGCGCATTGTCCGTGGATGGCGATGAACACGCTGGAGCGTACCCTTGATTGCCTGCAGAAGGGCACCAACGAGATCTTCGTTGATCCGGCGTTGATTCCGCGAGCGATCAAGCCGCTCAACCGGATGCTCGATTTCACCCAGGCAGCGCGGTTGAAGCTATCGGGTAACGCCTGAGGTCTTCAGTAAGCAATCGCGGGGCAAGCCCGCTCCCAAGCTCACCCAGTATCGTAGGGTGAGCGTGGGAG
>NZ_JBCPSP010000039.1:0-56574 GCF_051129895.1 Pseudomonas sp. Je.1.5.c | reverse complement strand
CACGCAGCCCACAGCCTGCTGTCATGTTGCGTGGGAGCGGGCTTGCCCCGCGATAGGCCCACTGCTCGGATCACTAAACCACTGCCCCTTCCCCTGCCTGGCCACCCACCACAAACCACAATGGCCAAAGCGCCAACGCCCCCGCCACACCCGCCGCCAAGGCAAAATGCAACAGGCTCGCGCCCGCCCCGATCATTGCCAGCACCGCGCCACCCAGCCCCAGCAGGGCAATGGTGATCATGCCGAGCATGGCTGACACCAAGCCTTTGCTCCGCTCGCTGGAGAACAAGGTCATGCGGTACAGCACCGCGTTGGCCACGCCCAATCCCAGCGCATACAGCGACATCCCCGCCACCACGCTGGTCACCGACGGCCACAGCCACGTAGCCAGGACCATCAGCGCCAAGCCCGCCAGGTACGGCAGCAGCGCTCCGCGTACCAGGCTCGGCAGCGGATAGCGATCGGCAATGCGGTTGATGATCAGGTTGCCCATGATCAGCCCAGCGAACACCGGCAACTGCCACAAGGCGTATGCCATGGTGCTCAGCCGTTCATCGTGAATCAGCAGCACCGGCGACAAGCCAATCCAGCCAATCAGCGGCAGACCCACCAAGCCCAATGCCGCACTGCCCGCAACGAAGCGGCGGTTGCCCAGCAACTGGCCGTAGCCTGCCAACAGCGGCAGCAGGTGGATCGGTGTGAACGCCAGGCGCGAGCCATCGCGGCGCTCGACCCCAAGGGTTTCCGGCATCAACTTGTACAGCAGCAGCCAGGTCAGCACGGCGCCCACCGCAAAGGCCAGGAACAGCCAGCGCCAGTCCAGCCATTGCAGCATCAAGGTGCCAACCAACGGCCCCAGCAGCGGCGAGAGCAAGGCGATGTTGGCCAGCAGGGCCATCATGCGCACCGCATCGGCCTCACTGAACGCCTCGTTCAACGCCGGGTAGCTGACCGTGACCACGAAACCCAGGCCGATGCCCTGCAGCAGGCGCAGCAGGTTGAACACGCCGATGTCGTGCACCCAATAGGTCGCCAGGCAAGCTGCGCCGAAGATCAGGCAACCACTGAGCAGCAGCGGGCGCCGGCCGTAGCGGTCAGCGAGCGGACCGATCAGCCATTGCAGGACCACCCCGCCCAGCAGGTACAGGTTCAAGGCGTGGGGGATGAACTCGGGGCTGGCGTTGAGCTCATCGACCACCACCGGCATGGCGGGCATGACGGCGTCGCTGGCAAGGTAGGTGAGCAGCTCGAACAGGGCCAGGGTCAGGCCGAACAGCAAGGCTCGCCTGGGGGTGATATACAGCAGTGGTTTCATGGCAGGGATCAACGGGGTACGAAGAAAGGTCAGGTTATATGCCAGAAAAGGCGGGGCCTGGCTGTGAACAAGTGTAAGGGCGCAGAAATGAAAACGTGAGAGCGGGCTTGCCCCGCGAATGCGCCAGTCATTGCAACGATATCGTGCGATGACGCGTATTCGCGGGGCAAGCCCGCTCCCACGATCTTTAAGGGTTACTCGGTGGCCGCTTCCTGCACCACGCGAATCACTCGCTGCGGGAACGGAATGTCGATCCCTTCGGCGCGCAGACGGTCACGTGCATGCTCGTTGAGCATGAACATCACGTCCCAGTAGTCGGCGGTCTTGGTCCAGATACGCAGGGATACCGTGATCGAGCTGTCGCCCAAGGTGGAAATCACTGCCTGCGGCGCCGGATCCTGCAACACGCGTGGGTCCTGGGCGAGCTCCAGCAGCACGTTACGGGCTTTTTGCAGGTCTGCGTCGTAATCGACACCGACATCGAACACGACCTTGCGTGTCGGCTGGCGGTTGGTGTTGGTGATGATGCCGTTGGACAGGCTGCCGTTGGGCATGATCACGGTCTTGTTGTCACCGGTACGCAGCACGGTGTGGAAGATCTGGATGCTGTCGACCGTACCGCTGACGCCTTGCGCCTCGATCCAGTCGCCAATGCGGAACGGGCGGAACAGCAGGATCAGCACGCCACCGGCGAAGTTCGCCAGGCTGCCCTGCAAGGCCAAACCGATCGCCAGGCCTGCCGCACCGATGGCAGCCACGAACGAGGTGGTCTCGATGCCGATCATCGACGCCACGCTGACCAGCAGCAGCACTTTCAGGACGATGTTGGCCAGGGTGCTGATAAAGCCCTGCAAGGCCAGGTCGGCGTTGCGCAGGCCTACCAGTTTGCCCAAGCGGGCACTGACTTTGTTGGTAATCCACCAGCCGATGGCCAGTGTCAGCAACGCCAGCAGCAGACGGCTGCCGTATTCCATGATCAAGGGAAGCCAAGTCTGCGATTGGCGGACCAGCTGATCGACCTCAGCGTTCAAATCCATATTTATCTCCTGATGCCGAACGGCAAGTACACAGTAAAGCAGGCCGCAGGATTTCAGCGGCCGCGGACCCGATGGACATCATTGAGCCAGCGTTGTTCCGGGCCGCTGCGCGATCAGTCGCGGAAGTTGTTGAACTGCAGCGGCATGTCGAATTCCTTGGCGCGCAGTGCAGCAATGGCCTCTTGCAGATCATCGCGTTTCTTGCCAGTAACTCGGACCTGCTCACCCTGGATGGCGGCCTGGACCTTGAGCTTGGCATCCTTGATATGGGCGACGATCTTCTTCGCCAGCTCTTTATCGATGCCTTCGCGGAACTTGGCTTCTTGCTTCATTTCCTTGCCCGAAGCGTAGGCATCCTTGGTTTCCAGGCACTTGACGTCGATCTTGCGCTTGACCAGGGCGCCGCGCAGGATTTCGATCATGGCCTCGAGCTGGAACTCGGCCTCGGCGGTCATAAGAACAGTCTGCTCCTTGTCCTTGAATTCGAAGCTACCCTTACCTTTCAGGTCGTAGCGACGATCCAGCTCCTTGATGGCGTTGTCGACAGCGTTCTGCACTTCGTGCTTGTCCAGTTCCGATACCACGTCGAACGAAGGCATGGTTGTTCTCCAAAAATAAAGACGCGCTCGGCATGAAGATGGAGCACGCAGGGTTTGATGGTTAAAATGCGGGACACATTATAACGGGTTGCGAAACGCAGATGAGCAGCACCTGGCATATTCTCGGCGCCGGTAGCCTGGGCAGCCTTTGGGCGTGCCGCTTGGCTCGCGCTGGCAAGGCGGTACGGCTGATCCTGCGCGATCAGCAGCGGCTGGCATCGTATCAGGCCGCAGGTGGCCTGACCCTGGTCGAACAGGATCACTCCGCGCACTTCGCCATCCCCGCCGAAACCGATGACTTCGGTGGCCCGATCCACCGTTTATTGGTGGCCTGTAAAGCCTATGACGCCGCGCCTGCCGTCGCCCGCCTGGCGCCGCGGCTGGCCGAAGGTGCCGAACTGATCCTGCTGCAGAACGGCCTGGGTAGCCAGGATGAGGTCGCCGAGCAGGTGCCCCACGCGCGCTGCATCTTTGCCTCCAGCACTGAAGGTGCCTTTCGCGAAGAAGACTGGCGGGTGCGTTTTGCCGGCCACGGCTTCAATTGGCTGGGTGATCCACTCAACCCCGCGGCGCCCGAGTGGTTCGACGATCTGCACGACGCCGGTATCCCTGCCGAGTGGAGCGTGGATATCCTCACCCGGCTGTGGCGCAAGCTGGCGCTGAACTGCGCGATCAACCCTCTGACCGTACTGCACGACTGCCAGAATGGTGGCCTGCTGGGACACCTGGGCGAAGTCAGCGCGCTGTGCGAGGAGTTGGCTGAGTTGCTGCGCCGCTGTGGCCAACCCAAGGCCGCTGAAGAACTGGGCGAAGAGGTCGAACGGGTAATCCTGGCCACTGCGGCCAACTATTCTTCCATGTATCAGGACGTACGCAACGCACGCCGTACCGAGGTGCACTACTTGCTTGGCCACGCCTGTCGCAGCGCTGCCCGCCATGGCCTGCACCTAGCGCAGCTGGAACACCTGCGTCAGCGCCTGGTCGAAAACCTGCAAGCCCGCGGCCTGCCTAGCGACTGACAGCGCCCCTTCAACTGGATACGGACACTGCCTTGCCCATGAACCTGCGCCAACGGCTGGACAACCTTCCGGTCGGGCAGAAACTGCTGGCCGCCCTGCTGGTGCTGCTGGTAACCATCCTGCTGGTGGCCAACCTGACGTTCATCAGCGCCGCGTACTGGATTACCCAGGAAAGCATGGCGCCACAAGCCTTGCAGACCATCGGCCGGCTGGTATCCAACCCGCAACTGTCAGCCCGCGCCGGCGATTCGCCAGAGGCCGCAAGCGAGCTGCTCAAGGAGCTCGACAGCTACTCGCCGCTGCGCGCCGCCGCTATCTATGGCAGCGACGGACGCATGCTGGCGCAGTTGCAGCATGGCGAGCCACTGGCCTTGCCCAAGCGCTACCGCAATGTCGATGGCTGGCGGCTGATGGAATTTCGCAGCAGCCAGTTGATCCGCCTGCCGCGCGCCGCCAACCCACCTGCGCACCTGCTGCTGGTCGCCAGCAGCGAACTGCCGACCGCCTTCTACACCGGCACCCTGAGCGCAAGTATCGCGATCCTGATCTTCAGCATTCTGCTGTGGCTGGTGATCGCCCGGCAGATCAAGCGCCTGATCACCCAGCCGATCAACCAGCTCGAAGAACTCAGCCGCCAGGTAACCCGTGAAGAAAGCTATGCCCTGCGTGCCGAGCGCGGCAACGACGATGAAATCGGCAGCCTGGCCAACGCCTTCAACACCATGCTTTCGCGCATCGAGGCCCGTGAGCAGCAACTCAAGCGCACCCGTGACGAGTTCCAGAGCGCCTACGATCAAGCCCAGGGCCTGGCCGAGGAAACCCGGCACACCAACCGCAAGCTGGAGCTTGAGGTGCAGGTACGCAGCAAGATCGAGAAGAAACTCACCGGCTTCCAGAACTATCTCAACAGCATCATCGACTCGATGCCCTCGGCGCTTATCGCGCTAGACGAACAGCTCTACGTCACCCAGTGGAACCACGAAGCCACGGTGCTCTCCGGCACGCCGCTGGATGAAGCGTTGAATCAGCCGATTTTCATTGCCTTCGAGCCGCTCAAGCCGTTTTTGCCGCAACTCAAAGAGAGTGTCGAAAAGCACCGGGTAGCGAAGATCGAACGGGTCACCTGGCCCAAGGATGACGAGCCGCGCCACTATGCCCTGACCTTCTACCCATTGATGGGCGGCGGTGGGCGTGGCGTGGTGATCCGCATCGATGACATCACCCAGCGCCTGTCGCTGGAAGAGATGATGGTGCAGTCGGAGAAGATGCTCTCGGTGGGCGGCCTGGCGGCTGGCATGGCCCACGAGATCAACAACCCGCTCGGCGCGATCCTGCACAACGTGCAGAACATTCGTCGGCGGCTGTCGCCAGAGCTGCCACGCAACCAGGAGCAGGCCGAAGAGCTGGGCATCGACCTGCCAGTGGTCAACCGCTACCTGGAGAGCCGCGAAGTGCCGCAACTGCTCGACGGCATCCAGCAAGCGGGGGCACGGGCGGCGAAGATCGTCACCCACATGCTCAGTTTCAGCCGGCGCAGCAATCGCCAGTTGGCCCCGTGCGACCTGCCGGCGTTGATCGATCAGGCGGTGGAGATTGCTGGCAACGACTTCGACCTGGCCATCGGTTTCGACTTCAAGGGCCAGGCCATCGTCCGCCAGTTCGATGCCAAACTGGGGCCGGTGCCGTGCACCGCCAATGAGCTGGAGCAGGTACTACTGAACTTGCTGAAAAACGCCGCCCAGGCCATCCACCTGCGCCCGCAGCCCTGCGAGCCGGGGCGCATCACCCTGCGTACTCGGCTCAATCCGCCGTGGGCGGAGATCCAGGTCGAGGACAACGGCATCGGCATGCCCGAAGCGGTGCGCAAACGCACCTTCGAGCCATTCTTCACCACCAAGGAGATCGGCCAGGGCACTGGGCTGGGCCTGTCGGTCTCGTATTTCATCATCACCAACAACCACAAGGGGCAGATGGAGGTGCACTCCACCCCCGGCCAGGGAACGTGCTTTACCCTGCGCCTGCCCCTTGGCCAGCCCGCGCCGACGGCGGCGGGCAACACGGAGGCATGACACATGGGCTATCGCCTGTCGAAGATCTACACCCGCACCGGCGACCAGGGCGAGACCGGGCTTGGCGACGGCCGCCGGGTGCCCAAGGACCACCCACGGATCGAGGCGATTGGCGAGGTGGATAGCCTCAACAGTCAGCTGGGGCTGCTGCTGGCGGGCCTGAGCGAGGCTGGGCTGGATGAGCTGAGCGAGGTGCTGGCGCCGTGTCAGCACCGCCTGTTCGATCTCGGTGGGGAGCTGGCGATGCCCAGCTATCAAGCGTTGAACCAAGCGGAGGTGGAGCGGTTGGAGGCGGCTATCGATCTGTGGAACGAGGAGCTGGGGCCGCTGAAAAACTTCATTCTGCCCAGTGGATCGGCATTGGTGGCACAGGCGCATGTTTGCCGTAGCCAGGCGCGCAGTGCCGAGCGGCGCTGTCAGCAGCTCAATGCGCTGGAGCCGCTGACCGGAGTGGGCTTGGCGTATATCAATCGGCTTTCGGATTTGCTGTTTGTCGCGGCACGGATCATTGGCCGGCGCCAGGGGCTGGCGGAGGTTTTGTGGCAGGCAGCTACAAAACCTTGAGGCTGAAATTGCTGGGGCTGCTTTGCAGCCCCTTGCAGTGGCGACTCAAACCTCAGGCCAAAACGCCCGAATCCCCGCCACACCTTGCGCCCCCACCTGCCAGGCACGCTCACGCTGAGCGGCGCCCACACCGCCAAGCAAGAACACCGGCCGGCTAACCCCCTCGATCAACCGCCCCGCCTGCTCCCAGCCCAACGGCAGCGCCTCTGGATGGGTCTGGGTCGCCTGCACCGGCGACAAGGTGACGAAGTCCACCCCCATCTGCTCAGCCAGGGCCAACTCTTCAGCCGAGTGGCACGACGCCGCCAACCAGCGGTTCTCCGGGAACGGTCGCCCCTTGGCGGCATACTTGCGCAACTGTGCGGCGGTCAGGTGCCAGCCCGCTGCGGGGAAGTCGCCCAACCATTCCAGCGGCCCCTTGAGCATCAACTGCGCCTTGCCGGCACACAGCCCGACCGCATCCACCGCTACATCGCGGTACTTGGGATCGTACATATCCGGTGCGCGCAGCTGGATCAACTTGATCCCGCTTGCCACGGCCTTCTGGATACCGCGCAGCATTTGCGGCACCTCAAGCCCATCGGGGGTGATCAGGTACTGATCGGGCAAACGCGCAGCCGCGACGATCGGCTTGTTCGCCTCAGGGAATTGGTATTGGCCCAGATCACGCGGCGCAACCCACTCCAGCGGCTGACCCTCGATGCCATGCGGCTCGCCAGTGAAGGCATCGACTTCACGCACATCCAGCAACACTTGCTTGTCCGGGTAATCGTGGCTGATCTTGATCAGCGGCCGCGAGCGGCTCACGTCGATACCGAGCTCCTCACGCAGCTCTCGGGCCAGGGCCGCTTCGACGCCCTCACCCTCCTCCACTTTGCCGCCGGGGAACTCCCACAAGCCGCCCTGATGCTGGGTGTCGGCGCGGCGCGCAATCAGAATGCGCCCATCAGCGCCACGGATGACTGCCGCTACTACATGAATCCGTTTCACCCTTCACGCTCCGCCAGGCCTGCTTGCTGCCAGGCCTGGAAGGCCGGCCATTGATAGATGGTCTCGATGTAGCTGGCCGCTTCGGCCGGCACTTCCACCCGATAGGTACGCAGGCGTACAGCTACAGGGGCGAAGAACGCATCGGCCAGGCTTGGCTTGCCGAACAGGAACGGGCCGCTGTCCTTGGCCGCCAGGCGGCATTCGGACCACAACGCGACGATGCGGTCGATGTCCACTTGCACGTCCAAGGGCACGTTTTCCAGCGCCTGGTCACGCGACAGGTCGAACGGCATCGCACCGCGCAGGGCGAAAAAGCCGCTGTGCATCTGCGCGCAGGCCGAGCGCGCCTGGGCACGGGCGGCAATGTCGGCTGGCCACAGTTGAGCTTGAGGATGACGCTCGGACAGGTACTCGCCAATCGCCAGCGAGTCGGCGATGACGCCGTGCTCGGTCTTGAGCAGGGGCACTTTGCCGGACGCGGAAAACGCCAGGATGCGCGTGCGCGTATCGGCCTGGTTGAGTTTGATCAGGGTTTCTTCATAAGGAACACCGGCCAATTCCAGGGCCAGGGCGCCGCGTAGCGACCAGGAGGAATACAACTTGTCGCCGATGATCAGGTGGTAACTCATGGTTCGGCTCCATTTAATTGGCTGAATCTGAAATACCTTGGGGCCGCTGCGCGGCCCCAAGGATCAGCAGATCAGGTGCGATACTCAGCGTTGATCTTGACGTACTCGTGGGACAGGTCAGTCGTCCAGATGGTTTCGCTGCACTGCCCACGCCCCAGCTCGATACGAATGGTGATTTCCTCCTGGGCCATTACCTTGGAGCCTTGCTGTTCGGTGTAGCTTGGGCTGCGGCCACCTTTGCTGGCGATGCACACTTCGCCGAGGAACACGTCGATCAAGCTGACATCCAGTTGCGGTACACCCGCACGACCAACGGCGGCGAGGATGCGGCCCCAGTTGGGGTCGGAGGCGAACAGGGCGGTCTTGATCAGCGGTGAGTGGGCCACCGCGTAACCAACGTCCAGGCACTCCTGATGATTGCCACCACCGTTGACCTCTACGGTGACGAACTTGGTAGCGCCTTCACCGTCACGCACGATGGCCTGGGCGACTTCCATGCAGACTTCGAATACCGCCTGCTTCAGCGCCTCGAACAGCGCTCCCTTGGCTTCGCTGATCTCGGGCACATCGGCCTTGCCGGTGGCGATCAGCATGCAGCAGTCGTTGGTCGAGGTGTCGCCATCGATGGTGATGCGGTTGAACGACTTGTTGGCACCGTCGAGCATCAGGTCCTTGAGCACCGCTGGGGCGACCTTGGCGTCGGTGGCGATGTAGCCGAGCATGGTGGCCATATTCGGGCGGATCATGCCGGCGCCTTTGCTGATGCCGGTAACGGTGATGGTCTGGCCTTCGAACTGGAACTGACGGCTGGCACCCTTGGGCAGGGTGTCGGTGGTCATGATGCCGGTGGCGGCTTCGGCCCAGTTGTTTTCCGACAGGTTGTCCAAGGCGGCCTGCAGCGCGCCTTCGATTTTCTCGACCGGCAGCGGCTCACCGATCACGCCGGTGGAGAACGGCAGTACCGACTGGGCGTCGACACCGGCCAGTTCAGCCAGCTTGGCGCAGGTGCGCTCAGCGGCGGCCAGGCCAGGGGCGCCGGTACCGGCGTTGGCATTGCCGGTGTTGGTCAGCAAGTAGCGCACAGTGCCCTGCACGCGCTGCTTGGAGAGAATCACCGGGGCGGCGCAGAAGGCATTGAGGGTGAATACGCCGGCAACGCTGGAGCCTTCGGCGCAGCGCATCACTACCACGTCCTTGCGCCCAGGGCGCTTGATGCCCGCCGAAGCGATGCCGAGTTCAAACCCCGGAACCGGGTGCAGGGTGGGCAAAGGACCAAGACCAACAGCCATGAATGCGCTCCTAGAAAATATGTGCCGCACAAGATACGGCCAGGCGTGAGAGGGAACAACGCCGCGAAGGTCGAAACCGTTCGCGGCGCAGTGTTTCAGTTGTCAGGGTGACGCGGGGACAGCTCGATCACTCGATCTGGCCGTGGCAATGCTTGAACTTCTTGCCCGAACCACACCAGCACGGCTCGTTGCGGCCCAGTTTCAGGTCATTGCGCACCGGCGCTGCGGCGACGGCGACTTCCGCGCCCTCCTCGCTGTGCTGCTCGCTTTCCAGGCCTGGTGCCGGGGCGTGCTGGAACTGCATGCGCTGGGCCAGTTCTTCGGCTTCGCGACGCAGGCGGGCTTCTTCTTCGATCGGATCTTCGCGGCGTACCTGAACGTGCGAGAGCACGCGGATGGTGTCGCGCTTGATCGACTCCAGCAGCTCTTGGAACAAGGTGAAGGATTCGCGCTTGTACTCCTGCTTGGGGTTCTTCTGCGCGTAACCGCGCAGGTGGATACCGTGACGCAGGTGATCCATGGTCGACAGGTGGTCTTTCCACAGGTCGTCCAGCACGCGCAGCAGGATCTGCTTCTCGAAGGTCCGCAGGGCGTCTTCGCCGGCCTGGTCTTCCTTCTCGTTGTAGGCGCTGGTGATCTCGTTCAGCAGCTTCTCGCGCAGGGTCTCTTCGTAGAGGTGGTCGTCCTCGTCCAGCCACTGCTGGATCGGCAGCTTGATGCCGAAGTCGCTCGACAGCGACGCCTCAAGACCGGCCACGTCCCACTGCTCTGGCAGCGATTGCGGCGGAATGTGCTGGCTGATGGTGGCATCGAGCACTTCCTGGCGGAACTCGGCGATGGTGTCGCCGATGTTCTGCGCAGCCAGCAGGCTGTTGCGCATGTGGTAGATGACTTTACGCTGTTCGTTGGCCACGTCGTCGTATTCGAGCAGTTGCTTACGAATATCGAAGTTGCGCCCTTCGACCTTGCGCTGAGCCTTCTCGATGGCGTTAGTAACCATGCGGTGCTCGATGGCCTCGCCGGATTGCATACCCAGCGCCTTCATGAAGTTCTTCACCCGGTCGGAGGCGAAGATACGCATCAGGCTGTCTTCCAGCGACAGGTAGAAGCGGCTGGAGCCTGGGTCGCCCTGACGACCGGAACGGCCGCGCAGCTGGTTGTCGATACGACGCGATTCGTGGCGCTCGGAGGCGATCACGTGCAGACCGCCGGCCTCGATCACTTGCTGGTGGCGCTTCTGCCAGTCCGCCTTGATCTGGGCGATCTGCTCGGCGGTAGGGTTTTCCAGGGCGGCAACTTCAGCCTCCCAGTTACCGCCCAGGAGAATGTCGGTACCACGGCCGGCCATGTTGGTGGCGATGGTCAGCGCGCCTGGCGCACCGGCCTGGGCGATGATCTCGGCTTCTTTTTCGTGGTACTTGGCGTTGAGTACCTTGTGATCGATGCCTTCCTGCTTGAGCAGGTTGGACATGTGCTCGGAGGTCTCGATGGTCGCCGTACCGACCAGGACCGGACGGCCGCTGGCCATGCTTTCCTTGATGTCGGCGATGATCGCCTGGTACTTCTCTTCGGCGGTCAGGTACACCAGGTCGTTGAAGTCTTTACGCGCCAGCGGCTTGTTCGGCGGAATGACCATCACGTTGAGGGCGTAGATCTGGGCGAACTCGAACGCTTCGGTGTCGGCGGTACCGGTCATGCCGGACAGCTTGGTGTACAGACGGAAGTAGTTCTGGAAGGTGGTCGAGGCCAGGGTCTGGCTCTCGGCCTGAATGTTGAGGTTTTCCTTCGCCTCGATGGCCTGGTGCAGGCCCTCGGACAGGCGACGACCCGGCATGGTCCGGCCGGTGTGCTCGTCGATCAGCAGGACCTGGCCGTCCTGGACGATGTACTCGACGTTGCGATGGAACAGCTTGTGCGCACGCAGACCGGCGTAAACGTGGGTCAGCAGGCCCAGGTTGTGTGCCGAATAGAGGCTCTCGCCCTCGGCCAGCAGGCCGGCTTGGGTGAGCATCTCTTCGATGAACTGGTGACCGGCTTCGTTGAGCTCGACCTGGCGGCTCTTCTCGTCGATCGAGTAGTGGCCTTCCTGGGTGACCTGGCCTTCGACTTCTTCGATGTGCTGGGTCAGGCGCGGGATCAGGCGGTTGATCTCGATGTACAGCTTGGAGCTATCTTCGGCCTGGCCGGAGATGATCAGCGGGGTGCGCGCTTCGTCGATGAGGATCGAGTCGACTTCGTCGATGACCGCGAAGTTCAGCTCACGCTGGAACTTCTCGTCGACGCTGAAGGCCATGTTGTCGCGCAGGTAGTCGAAACCGAATTCGTTGTTGGTGCCGTAGGTGATGTCGGCAGCATAGGCAGCGCGCTTTTCTTCCGGTGGCTGGAAGGCCGAGACGATGCCCACCGACAGGCCGAGGAATTCGTACAGCGGACGCATCCAGTTGGCGTCGCGGCGGGCCAGGTAGTCGTTGACCGTGACCACGTGCACGCCCTTGCCGGACAATGCGTTGAGGTAGACGGCCAGGGTACCGACCAAGGTCTTGCCTTCACCGGTGCGCATTTCTGCGATCATGCCTTCGTGCAAGGTCATGCCGCCGATCAGCTGCACATCGAAGTGACGCATGCCCATCACGCGCTTACCGGCCTCACGGGCCACGGCGAAGGCTTCTGGCAGCAGTTGGTCGAGGGTTTCGCCTTTGGCCAGGCGCTCTTTGAACTCTGCGGTCTTGCCACGCAGCTGCTCATCGGAGAGGGCCAACATTTTCTCTTCGAAGGCATTGACGGTGCTGACCGTCTTGAGCAGGCGTTTGATCTCGCGCTCGTTCTTGCTTCCAAAAAGTTTCTTTAACAAAGGCGCAAACATATCGGCAGGATCTTCCACACTTAGGGATGGAGGGCGGCCCCATGAGTCGCCCGAGCAGCCCTTGGGCCGCATGCGAACGAGCATTCTACCCGGAAACGATGGTGAGGAAAGTGGTGGATTTCCACGATGCTGGCACAGCGCTAGGGCGGGGACGTTTCTAACATAAGGACTTTTTTTGCAAGTTCAAGGTGTAGCGAAGATGAAACGTATTGAGAATGACTCTTACGCGATGCCATGAGTTCCGCCGTCTTCGCCGGATTACCCGTCAACAAGACAGAGCAGCCTATGCAAAACCCACCTTCTGTTACCATGGCGGTTCTGTAACTTCCTGCGAATCCTCATGGCCTTTAAACCTTCGCCCGCCCGGCCGCCGGCCGCGCTCCTGCGCGAAGCCCGGCCGCTGCGCTTACTGCTCAACCAGGCCGAACGCCTGGAGCACCTGCAACGTTTGCTTGAAAGCCAGTTGCAACCGGCCGCCCGCGCCCACTGTCATGTAGCCTCCTGGCGCGATGGCGTGTTGCTGCTGGTGGTGACCGATGGCCACTGGGCTACGCGCCTGCGCTATCAGCAGAAACGCCTGCAGCGTCAGTTGCTGGCCCTGGAAGCCTTTGGCAACTTGCAGCGAATTCATTTCAGGGTGCAACCCCCGGTGGCGCCGGCTAAACGCAGTGGGCATGCACCAGAGCTGTCGAGCAATGCGGCCGAGAGCCTGCGCGATACCGCCGAGGGCATCAGCGATCCCAACCTGAGGGCGGCGCTGGAGCGCTTGGCCAGTCATGCACAGGTGAAGGATAAGCGCTGAGGCCTCGAGGTGCCTGTCGTGAGTTTGCTAACCCCCATAAAAAAGGCCACCCGAAGGTGGCCTCAATGAACTAGAGAGTGTTCGAACTTACACGGCCGCAACAGGGCGCATATAAGAGATCGGTGCCGTGCTGGCATCTTCGAAAATGACCACTTCCCAGGCATCAGTTTCAGCGATCAGCTTGCGCAGCAACTGATTGTTCAGCGCGTGTCCGGACTTGAAGCCCTTGAACTCGCCAATCAGGCTGTTGCCCAGCAGATACAGGTCACCGATGGCGTCGAGGATCTTGTGTTTGACGAATTCGTCTTCGTAGCGAAGGCCGTCTTCGTTAAGCACGCCGGTCTCATCGACAACAATGGCGTTCTCGACACTGCCGCCCAACGCGAGGTTGTGCTTGCGCAGGTACTCGATGTCGCGCATGAACCCGAAGGTCCGGGCGCGGCTGACTTCCTTCACGAACGAGGTGCTGGAGAAGTCGACGCTGGCGCTCTGGGTCCGGCCGCTGACGACCGGGTGATCGAAGTCGATCTCAAAGCTCACCTTGAACCCTTCGAAAGGCAGGAAAGTAGCGCGCTTGTCGCCATCTTCCACTGTCACTTCACGCAGGATGCGGATGAACTTCTTGGGCGCGTCCTGTTCTTCCAGGCCGGCCGATTGAATCAGGAATACGAAAGGTCCGGCGCTACCATCCATGATCGGCACTTCCGAGGCGGAGAGCTCGACGTAGGCGTTATCGATGCCCAGGCCCGCCATAGCGGAGAGCAGGTGCTCGACCGTATCGACCTTGACGTCACCGTTGACCAGCGTCGTCGACATGGTTGTCTCGCCGACGTTGGCCGCGCGAGCCGGGATCTCGACCACAGGGTCAAGGTCGGCGCGGCGGAAGACGATGCCGGTATCCACAGGCGCAGGCTTGAGGGTCAGGTAGACCTTCTCACCGGAGTGCAGGCCGACGCCCGTAGCACGGATAATATTCTTCAGGGTGCGTTGTTTAATCATGGCATTGGCCGCTTCAGCGCAAATTGCGAACTGGTATCAACAAAGGCTGGGGATAATAACAGACCCGACCTTTGCTGAATACCAATCACCTTTATACCCCTGATAAATTCCATCAATCAGCCTGACGACGCAGGAAAGCTGGGATGTCCAGATAGTCCAAGTCATCCTGAGGATTGAGTTTAGCGGCTGCTGCGGCGCCCGCATGCGCTTGGTTGCGCATCACGGTCGGACGCTCCAGGTCACGGTAATTGACCGCTGGCTGCTCCTGACGAGCCGGGGCTGGGTTAGAAGCCTCGTACGCCTGTTGAGCGGTCTGCAGGGTGTTGTCGACGACCTTGACCGGTTTCTCGATGCGCGCACCCAGGCCAGTGGCCACTACGGTTACGTGCAGCTCGTCGCGCATGTCCGGGTCGATCACGGTGCCGACCTTGACCATCGCGTGGTCGGAGGCGAAGGCTTCGATGATGCTACCGACGTCGGAGTACTCGCCCAGGGACAGGTCGGGACCGGCGGTGATGTTCACCAGGATACCGCGAGCGCCCTGCAGGTTGACGTCTTCGAGCAGCGGGTTGCGGATTGCAGCCTCGGTGGCCTCACGAGCACGGTTCGGACCGCTGGCGCAGCCGGTACCCATCATGGCCATGCCCATCTCGCCCATCACGGTACGCACGTCGGCGAAGTCGACGTTGATCATGCCCGGACGCTTGATGATGTCGGAGATGCCGCGCACTGCGCCGGCCAGAACGTCGTCAGCCTTGGCGAATGCCGACAGCAGGCTGGCATCCTTGCCCAGGATGGTCAGCAGCTTCTCGTTGGGGATGGTGATCAGCGAGTCGACGCTCTCAGCCAGCATGCGGATGCCTTCATCGGCGATCTGCATACGTTTGCGGCCCTCGAACGGGAACGGGCGAGTCACCACTGCAACGGTGAGGATGCCCATTTCCTTGGCCACTTCGGCGATGATCGGCGCCGCACCGGTACCGGTACCGCCACCCATGCCGGTGGTGATGAACACCATGTTGGTGCCCTGCAGCACCTCGGCGATGCGCTCACGGTCTTCCAGCGCAGCCTGACGGCCGACTTCTGGATTGGCACCGGCACCCAGACCCTTGGTCACGCCGGTACCCAGTTGCAGGATGGTACGCGCGCCAATGTTTTTCAGCGCTTGAGCATCAGTGTTGGCGCAGATGAATTCCACGCCTTCGATGCTGCTCTTGACCATGTGGTTGACGGCGTTGCCGCCGCCACCGCCGACGCCGATCACTTTGATGACCGGACTTTGCGGGACGTTGTCTACGAGCTCGAACATTTTCCCTCTCCTTACAGTTCTCTAGTTGTCGCGCCTACCACTACTGCTTTGAAACTTAGAAGTTGCCCTGGACCCAGCGCTTGAATCGCTCAAGCACTGGAGCCTTCGGTTCATCGCCATAGCTGTTGCTGCTGCTGTTGCTATTACCGGTCAGGATCAAGTCCTCGGACTGCTTGAGCAGGCCGTAGGTGAGCAAGCCCACGCCGGTGGAATAGATCGGGTTGCGCACCACGTCGCTCAGACCCCGAACACTGTGCGGTACGCCCAGGCGTACCGGCATGTGGAAGATTTCCTCGGCCAATTCCACGGCCCCTTCCATCTTCGCGGTGCCGCCAGTGAGAACGATGCCGGCAGGCACCAGGTCCTCGTAGCCGCTGCGGCGCAGTTCGGCCTGGATCAGGGTGAACAGCTCGTCGTAACGAGGCTCCACCACTTCAGCCAGGGCCTGGCGCGACAGTTCGCGCGGCGGACGGTCGCCGACGCTTGGCACTTTGATGGTCTCGCCGGCACCGGCCAGTTTGGCCAGGGCGCAGGCGTAGCGAATCTTGATTTCTTCGGCGTACTGGGTGGGGGTACGCAGGGCCATGGCGATGTCGTTGGTAACCTGGTCGCCAGCGATCGGGATCACCGCGGTGTGACGGATCGCACCCTCGGTGAAGATGGCGATATCCGTGGTACCGCCACCGATGTCGACCAGGCACACGCCCAGCTCTTTCTCGTCATCGGTGAGCACCGAGTAGGCCGAGGCCAACTGCTCAAGGATGATGTCGTCGATTTCCAGGCCGCAGCGGCGTACGCATTTTTCGATGTTCTGCGCGGCGTTGACGGCGCAAGTGACCACGTGGACCTTGGCTTCCAGACGCACGCCGGACATGCCCAGCGGCTCGCGCACGCCTTCCTGGTTGTCGATCACGTAGTCCTGCGGCAGGGTGTGCAGCACGCGCTGGTCAGCCGGGATGGCCACGGCCTGGGCAGCGTCGAGTACCCGCTCAAGGTCGGCAGTGCTGACTTCACGGTCGCGGATGGCGACGATGCCGTGGGAGTTCAGGCTGCGGATGTGATTGCCGGCCACGCCAACGAACGCCGAGTGGATCCGGCAGCCAGCCATCAGCTGGGCCTCTTCCACGGCGCGCTGGATCGACTGCACGGTCGACTCGATGTTCACCACCACACCCTTCTTCAGGCCGCGGGACGGATGAGTACCGATACCGACGATCTCCAGGGTACCGTCTTCGCCGACTTCACCCACCAGCGCCACCACCTTGGAGGTGCCGATGTCCAGCCCGACGATCATTTTGCCGCTATGCGCGTTTGCCATGGTCCTGCCTCTCTCTAATTCTTCGCAACGGCGGGTTGGGCCGTCGTCGGTGCAATCGGTTCCCGCCAGCCAACAGCCAATCCGTTGGCGTAGCGCAGATCAATGCGGGCGATGTTGGTGATCTGCTCTTTGAGTGTCTTGTCGTAAATGGCAATGAAACGGCGCATCTTCTCCACCAGATGGTCGCGCCCCAACAGCAGTTCGATACCGGGGCCGGCGCTACCGGCACCGGTGGTCAGGAACCAACTGCCTCGCTCGCGCAGCTCCAGGCGAGCGATGGAAAAGCCCATGGGGCGCAGCATCTGGCTCAATACCTGATATTGCTGCATGACTTGTTGCTGAGCGCGCTGCGGCCCGAACAGCTGCGGCAGGTGCTCATAGTTGGCCAGCTCACGCGGGGTGAACGCCTGGCCCTGGTTGTTGAGCAAGGCTTCATCGCCCCAGCGCGCCACCGGCAGTTGCTCTTCGAGGCGGATCACCACCTCGTCGGGCCACACCCGGCGTACTTCGGCGTGCGCGATCCAGGGCATCTGCTCAAGCTCGGCGCGCATGGCGCTGAGGTCGACGCTGAAGAAGCTCGCGGCCACGTAGGGGGCGATTCGCTGCTGCACTGCTTGCTGGCTGATGTAGCTCAGATCACCTTGCACAGCGATCTTGGTAATCGGTCGGTCGGCATAAGGCATCAGGCGCACGGCGCCCTCATAAGCGCCAAAGCCGGCAGCCACCAGCAATACCGGCCACAGCAGGCGCTTGAGGCCACCCAGGCTTGGCCGCGGCAGGCGCGCCGATACGGGCTCGTCGGCCACCAGTCGGCTGGCACCTCGCGGCACCGGCTTGCTACGGCCGGTAACGGGTTGCTGCTGACGTATCATCGCGCCTTGCATGCTTGCTTAACCTCGCGTCCCAACGCTTTCGGCCAGGATCGCCAGCACCAATTGCTGGAAGTCCAGACCGGCCGCGCGGGCCGCCATGGGCACCAGGCTATGATCAGTCATGCCCGGTGCGGTGTTGACTTCGAGCAGCCAGAACCGGCCCTGCTCGTCCTGCATCACGTCCAGCCGGCCCCAGCCTTCGATGCCGATGGCATCGCAGGCGCGCGCGGTCAGGTCGATCAGTTCCTGTTCCTTGGCACTGTCCAGGCCGCACGGGATGCGGTACTGGGTGTCATTGGCGATGTACTTGGCGTCGTAGTCGTAGAACACGTGCGGCGTGCCCAGGGCGATCGGCGGCAGCACCTGGCCACGCAATACGGCGATGGTGAACTCCGGGCCGTGGATCCATTGCTCGACCAGGACTTGCGAATCGTACTTGGCGGCGTCTTGCCAGGCGGCGACCAGCTCTTCAACGCTGTTCACCTTGGCCATGCCGATACTTGAGCCTTCATGGGCGGGTTTGACGATCAGCGGGAAGCCCAGTTCCGTACCGGCGGCAACACAATCGTCTTTGCTACCCAACACGGCGTGACGCGGCGTTGGAATACCCAGGCTCTGCCACACCTGCTTGGTGCGCAGCTTGTCCATGGCCAGCGCCGAAGCGAGGATACCGCTGCCGGTGTAGGGAATGCCGAGGCACTCGAGCAGGCCTTGCATGCTGCCGTCTTCACCGCCACGACCGTGGAGAATGATGAAGGCGCGATCGATCTTCTCGCTTTGCAGGCGAGTGAGCAGGTCGTCGCCGACATCGATGGCGACCACGTCGACTCCAGCGCTGGTCAGCGCGTCGATCACTGCGGCGCCTGATTTCAGCGACACCTCACGTTCGGCGCTCTTGCCGCCGTAGAGCACGGCGACGCGGCCGAACGCCTTGACGTCCAGGGTCGAGTGCAGCTTGTCGTAGGCGCTGGTCATTTGGACTTCTCCTGCTTAACTACGGCGCCAGCGAACAGCGGGCTTTTCATCAGTTGCGGGGCCAAGCCACCGATATCACCAGCCCCCTGACAGAGCAGGATGTCGCCGGCGCGCAGCAGCGGCTTGACCAGCGGCGCCAACTCCACACCTCGTTCGATGTAGATCGGATCGAGCTGGCCACGTTGACGAATGCTGTGGCACAGCTGGCGGCTGTCGGCACCGGGAATCGGTTCTTCACCGGCCGGGTAGACCTCCATCAGCAGCAGCACGTTGGCATCGGCCAGCACCTGGACGAAATCGTCGTACAGATCGCGGGTACGGCTGTAGCGGTGTGGTTGGTAGACCATCACCAGACGCCGGCTTGGCCAGCCACCGCGCACCGCCTTGATCACCGCGGCGACTTCAGTCGGGTGGTGACCGTAATCGTCGACCAGCATCACGCTGCCGCCGTCGACCGGCAGTTCGCCGTAGACCTGGAAGCGTCGACCCACGCCCTGGAAGCCAGACAGCCCCTGGACGATGGCGGCATCGCTGATGCCTTCGTCAGTGGCGATGGCGATGGTCGCCAAGGCGTTGAGCACGTTGTGGTTGCCTGGCATGTTGACCGATACCTCCAGCGGCTCGCAGTCGCGGCGCAGGACGGTGAAGTGGGTCTGCATGCCCTGCTGGCGCACGTTGATGGCGCGAATGTCGGCCTCTTCGCTGAAGCCGTAGGTCACCGTCGGTCGCTTGACCTGCGGCAGGATCTCGCGCACCACCGGATCGTCCAGGCACATCACCGCCAGACCGTAGAACGGCAGGTTGTGCAGGAACTCGACGAAGGTTTTCTTCAACTTGTTGAAGTCGCCTTCGTAGGTAGCCATGTGGTCGGCGTCGATGTTGGTGACCACGGCAACCATCGGCTGCAGGTGCAGGAAGCTGGCGTCGCTCTCGTCCGCTTCGGCGATCAGGTAGCGGCTGGCGCCGAGCTGGGCATTGGTGCCCGCTGCGGTCAGACGACCACCGATGACGAAGGTCGGGTCCAGGCCGCCAGCGGCGAACACCGAGGCCAACAGGCTGGTGGTGGTGGTCTTGCCATGGGTGCCGGCAACGGCGATGCCGTGGCGGTAGCGCATCAGCTCGGCGAGCATCTCGGCACGCGGCACCACGGGAATGCGCCGCTCAAGTGCGGTGGCGACTTCCGGGTTGGCCGGGTTGATCGCGCTGGACACCACCAGCACATCGGCATTGGCGGCGTTCTCGGCGCGGTGGCCGACGAAGATTTGCGCGCCGAACGACTCCAGGCGCTCGGTAACCGGCGAGGCCTTGAGGTCGGAGCCGGACACTTCATAGCCCAGGTTCAGCAGCACTTCGGCAATACCGCACATGCCCACGCCGCCGATACCGACGAAGTGGATACGGCGGATACGGCCCATTTTTGGTTGGGGAATGGCTTTCTGGCTTTCAACCATGGGCCACCTCCAGGCAGATATCGACCACGGTGCTGGTTGCGGCAGGCTTGGCCAGGCGCCGTGCGGTGCCAGCCATGGAGTTGAGTTTCTCGGGTTGCATCAGCACCTCGTTCAGGCGTTCAGCGAGCTGCGCTGCGCCAGTTGTCGCTTGTGGCATCAGGAAGGCGGCGCCTTCACGAGCCAGATAGTTGGCATTGTGGGTCTGGTGGTCATCGATGGCGTGGGGCAAAGGCACCAGCATCGAGGGCAGGCCTGCCGCAGCGAGTTCGCTGACGGTCAGGGCACCGGCCCGGCACACCACCATATCGGCCCAGCCGTAGGCGTGGGCCATGTCCTTGATGAACGGCTCGACCTGAGCCTCGACCCCCGCTTCGCGATATCGCTCGGCGGTGATCGGCGCATGCTGCTTACCGGCCTGGTGGAACACCTCTGGCCGAAGGTCTGCAGACACTTGCGACAGGGCGTTAGGCAGCAATTTATTCAATGGTTCCGCACCGAGGCTGCCACCGAGTACCAACAAGCGCGCACGGCGCTCGGCCAGCGGTGCGCGCTGGGCGTCGAGGAACAGTTCCGGGCGCACCGGATTGCCCGTGGTGCGGCGCTTGTCGCTGGCCTGGAAGGTGTCCGGGAAGGCTTCGCAAACCCGCGCTGCCAGCGGCACCAGCAGGCGATTGGCAGTACCGGCGCGAGCGTTCTGCTCGTGGATCACCAGCGGTACGCCGCACAGTTTTGCCGCCACTCCACCAGGGCCTGTGACATAGCCGCCGAAACCGATCACGCAGACCGGCTTGAGCTGGGCGATGATCTTGCGCGCCTGCAACACAGCCTTGATCAGGGTGAACGGCGCCTTGAGCAGCGACAGCTTGCCCTTGCCGCGCAGGCCAGTGACCTGGATCAGGTGCAGCGCCAGGCCAGCCTGGGGCACCAGCTCGTTTTCGATACCGCGTGGGGTACCCAACCAGTGCACGCTATAGCCGCGCGCCTGGAATTCACGGGCGCAGGCCAGCGCCGGGAACACATGTCCGCCAGTGCCGCCTGCCATGATCAGAACGTTTTTACCGTCAGCGGCCATGAGCGGTCTCCTCGGCAAAATCGCTTTCTTTGAATTCGTGCTCTTCACTGCCCAGGTGCGTGCGACTTTCCCATTCGATGCGCAGCAACAGCCCGACACAGGCACAGCAGATCACCAACGAGCTGCCGCCGTAACTGAGGAACGGCAAGGTCAGGCCCTTGGTCGGCAGCAGGCCGACGTTCACCCCGATGTTGATCAGGAACTGGCCGATCCACAGGAACGCCAGGCCGAAGGCCATGTAGGCGGCGAAGAATTGCTTGGCCTTCTCGGCCCACAGGCCGATGTACAGCGCGCGCACAGTGACGAACACGAACAGCGCCACGGTGCACAGGGTGCCGACCACGCCCAGCTCTTCGGCCAGTACCGAGAACACGAAGTCGGTGTGCGCCTCAGGCAGGTAGAACTGTTTCTGCACGCTGTTGCCCAGGCCCACGCCCAGCCATTCGCCGCGACCAAAGGCGATCAGCGCCTGGGTCAACTGGTAGCCGGAACCGAACTGATCGGACCAGGGGTCGGTGAAGGTGATCAGCCGCGCCATTCGATAGGGCTGCGCCTGCACCAGGACAAACACCGCAACCACTGCCAGCACCACCATCAGCGAGAAGCGGAACAGCCCCACCCCGCCGAGGAACAGCATCGCTGCGGCCGCGCCCATCATCACCACGGTGGCACCGAAGTCCGGTTCCATCAGCAACAGTCCGGCCATCGGCAGCAGCACGATGAACGGCTTGAAGAAGCCCATCCAGCTCTCACGCACTTCCTGCTGGCGACGCACCAGGTAGCCGGCCAGGTAGATGACCACGAAGACCTTGGCGATCTCCGATGGCTGGACGTTGAAGAAGCTGAAGCCGATCCAGCGCATCGAGCCGTTCACTTCACGGCCAATGCCCGGCACCAGTACCAGGAACAGCAAGCCGAAGGCGGCCAGCAGCATCATGAAGCCCATGCGCTGCCAGGTGGCGATCGGCACCAACATAGTCACCCCGCCGGCGACCAGGCCAATGGCCACGTACACCAGGTGGCGGAACATGTGGTAAAGCGGATTGCCGGACTGCACTGCGGCCACTTCCGAGGAGGCCGAGGTGATCATCACCAGGCCTAGGCCGAGCAGTGCCAGGCAGCCCGCAAGGAAGGCGAAGTCGAGGTCGATGCCACGGCCACTGATCAGCGGCGACGGGTATGGCTTGAGGATGCCGAAGATCATGCCAGCCCCCCCGCCGCCTGGGCGAACAGGCGCCCACGCTCTTCGAAGTTCTTGAACATGTCGAGGCTGGCGCAAGCGGGCGACAGCAACACGGCATCGCCAGGCTGGGCCAGTTCGGCGCATTGCTGGACGGCCTCGTCCAGGGTCTTGACCCGCACCAGCGGCACGGCGTCACCCAGCGTTTGCGCCAGGCGCTCGGCATCGCGGCCAAGCAACACCACGGCGCGGCAGTAGCGCGCAATGGGCTCACGCAGCGCGGCAAAGTCGGCGCCCTTGCCGTCACCGCCAGCGATCAGCACCAGCTTGCCTTGGATATCGGCGCCCAAACCTTCGATGGCCGCCAGGGCGGCACCGACGTTGGTCGCCTTGGAATCGTCGTACCAGTTCACCCCATTGCGCTCGCGCACCCACTGGCAACGATGGGCCAAGCCGCTGAATTCGCGCAGTGCTGCCAGCATCGGCGCGAACGGCAAGCCCACGGCATGGCCCAGGGCCAAGGCCGCCAGGGCATTGCTCTGGTTGTGCGCACCGCGAATCTTCAGCTCGCGCACCGGCATCAGGTTCTGGAACTCGAATGCCAGGTATTTCTCGCCATCGACTTCACGCAGGCCAAAGGCCTTGAAGTCGGGGGCGTTCAAACCGAAGCTCCAGCATGGACGGCCTTCGACCGGCAGTGGCCGGGTCAGCGCGTCCTGGCGGTTGACGACCACTTGGTTGGCGCCACGGAAGATCCGGTGCTTGGCCAGGTGGTAGGCCGGCAGACCGCTGTAGCGATCCATGTGGTCTTCACTGATGTTCAGCACGGTCGCCACTTCGGCGTTGAGCTGATCGGTGGTCTCCAGTTGGAAGCTCGACAGCTCCATCACGTACAGCTCGACACTGTCATCGAGCAGGTCCAGCGCTGGCGTCCCCAGGTTACCGCCGACTGCCACACGCTTGCCTGCCTTGGCGGCCATCTCGCCGACCAGGGTGGTCACCGTGCTCTTGGCGTTGGAGCCGCTGATGGCAATGATCGGTGCCTTGGCGTTGCGGGCGAACAGTTCGATGTCGCCCGACAGCTTGACGCCGCGGGCTGCCGCTTGCTGCAGGGCCGGAGTGGCCAGGGCCAGGCCCGGGCTGACGTACAGCTCGTTGGCGCGGCAGAGGAAGTCGACGTCCAGCTCACCACAGCGTACTTCCACCTGCGGGTATTCCCGGCGCAGGGTTTCCAGTTCCGGCGGTTGCTCGCGGGTATCGGCGACCGCAAAGGCAATGCCCCGGTTCGCCAGGAAGCGAACCAGGGACATGCCGCTCTTGCCGAGGCCGACAACGATGCGGAATTGGTCGGAAGCGATCAGTGACACGCTCGTCTACCTCAGTTTCAGGGTTGCAAGGCCGATCAGCACCAGAATCACCGTGATAATCCAGAAGCGGACGATCACCCGTGGCTCAGGCCAACCCTTGAGTTCAAAGTGGTGGTGGATCGGTGCCATGCGAAACACGCGCTTGCCGGTCAACTTGAAGGAGGCGACCTGGATCACCACCGACAGGGTTTCCATGACGAACACACCGCCCATGATGAACAGCACGATTTCCTGGCGCACGATCACCGCGATGGTGCCAAGCGCTGCGCCCAGCGCCAGTGCGCCGACGTCGCCCATGAATACCTGGGCCGGATAGGTGTTGAACCACAGGAAGCCCAGGCCCGCACCGATCAGCGCGCCGCAGAACACGATCAGCTCGCCGGCGCCCGGCACGTACGGAATCAACAGGTACTCGGCGAACTTCACGTTACCCGACAGGTAGCAGAAGATGCCCAGTGCACCGCCGACCATCACCGTCGGCATGATCGCCAGGCCATCGAGGCCGTCAGTCAGGTTGACCGCGTTGCTCGAACCGACGATGACGAAATAGGTCAGCACCACGAAGCCGATCCCCAGGGGGATGGTCAGGTCCTTGACGAACGGCACGATCAGCGTGGTCTCGACGCTGGTCGGCGCGGTCATGTAGAGGAAGATCGCCGCGCCCAGGCCGAACACCGATTGCCAGAAGTACTTCCAGCGGCTCGGCAGGCCACGCGAGTTCTTCTCAATCACCTTGCGGTAGTCGTCGACCCAGCCGATGGCGCCGAACAGCAGGGTGACGATCAGCACCACCCAGACATAGCGGTTGGTCAGGTCAGCCCAGAGCAAGGTGCTGATGGCGATGGCAGACAGGATCAAGGCACCGCCCATGGTCGGGGTGCCGGACTTGGACAGGTGCGATTGCGGGCCGTCATTGCGCACAGCCTGACCGATCTGACGGACTTGCAGGGTACGAATCATCCACGGGCCCAGCCACAGCGACAGCGACAACGCAGTCAGTACCCCGAGAATCCCGCGCAGGGACAGGTACTGGAAGACCGCGAAGCCTTTGTGGAACTGCTGCAGATACTCAGCCAACAGCAAAAGCATTAATGTTTCTCCCCGCTGGCACCACACAATGCCGCCACGACGTTTTCCATCGCAGCGCTGCGCGAGCCCTTGATCAAGATAGTGGTGTCGCTGGCGCTCTCACCGCGAACGGCGTCGATCAGCTCAGCTTGAGTAGCGAAATGACGGCCATTGGCGCCGAACGCCTTGACCGCATGTGTCATGTTGGTCCCTACCGCGTACAAGGCGTCGACCTTGCCGCGTGCGTAGTCGCCCACCTGCCGGTGGCCTTCCTCCGCCCATTGACCCAGTTCGCCGATATCCCCGAGCACCAGGACGGTGCGTCCGGAAAAGCCGGCGAGTATATCAATGGCGGCGCACATCGAGGTGGGATTTGCGTTGTAGCTGTCGTCGATGACCCGCACGCCATTGGGCGCAACTTGCGCCACGGTACGTCCCTTGACCGGCTGCACCGCGTTCAAGCCAGCGGCGATCCCCGGCAGGCTGACCCCCAGGGCATGCGCGGCGGCGGCCGCGGCCAGGGCATTGCTGACGTTGTGGGTGCCGAGCAGGTTCAACTGCACCGGGACCGAACCGGCCGGACCGTGCAGGGTGAACGATGGGCAACCGCGCTCGTCGCGACCGACGTCGCTGGCGTGGAAATCTGCCTGGCTGTTAGCCAAGGCAAAACTGAGGATGGCGTGGTTGCCGGCACGTTTTTGCCAGATCGCAAAGGCCTTGTCGTCCAGGTTGAGAATGGCCGTGCCGCCCTCGCCCAGGCCTTCAAGGATCTCGCCCTTGGCTTCGACGATTTTTTCCGGACCACCGAACTCACCGACATGGGCGGTGCCGGCGTTATTGATGATGACCACCTGCGGCTGGGTCAGGCCAACGGTGTAGCGGATCTCGCCGATGCGCGAAGCGCCCAGCTCGATCACTGCCGCCGTATGCTCGGCGCCGATTTCCAGCAGGGTCAGCGGCGCACCGAGATCATTGTTGAGGTTGCCACGGGTGGCCAACACCGGCCCGCGCGTGCGCAAGATGGCGGCCAGCAGTTCCTTGACCGTAGTCTTGCCGCTGGAACCGGTAATGGCTGCGACCGGCTTGTCGAAGGCGGCGCGGTTCAGCGCACCGAGCTGGCCGAGGGCCAGGCGGCAGTCGGCGACGACCAACTGCGGCAGATCGACATCGGCAACTTCGCGCTCGACCAGAGCCGCCACGGCGCCTTTGGCCTTCACGTCGGCCAGATAATCGTGACCATCGAAACGTGGTCCGGCGAGCGCGACGAACAGCTGGCCATCGGTGACCGTGCGACTGTCGATGCTGACCCCGCTGAAGCTGATGTCAGTACCCACCAGGCGCGCTTGCAGTGGTGCCGTCAGCTGGCTAAGGGTCATGGGCTTAAGCATGTGGAGCCTCCCAGGCTGCTAGTGCCTTTTCGGCTTCGACCAGGTCGGAGAAATCGTGGCGCTCGCCGTTGATCTCCTGGTAGTCCTCGTGCCCCTTGCCGGCCAGGACGATGACATCGTCGGCTGCGGCGGTGGCGATCAGGTGGGCAATGGCCGCGCCACGGCCGGCGACGAATTCGACGGCACCAGGTTGGGCGAAACCAGGGCGGATATCGTCGAAGATCAACGCAGGATCTTCAGTACGCGGGTTGTCGTCGGTGACCAGCACGCGATCAGCCAGGCGCTCGGCCACTTCGGCCATCAGTGGACGCTTGCCACGGTCACGGTCGCC
Source organism: Pseudomonas sp. Je.1.5.c (assembly GCF_051129895.1). Taxonomy (NCBI): domain Bacteria; kingdom Pseudomonadati; phylum Pseudomonadota; class Gammaproteobacteria; order Pseudomonadales; family Pseudomonadaceae; genus Pseudomonas; species Pseudomonas sp. Je.1.5.c. The sequence goes on along the minus strand of NZ_JBCPSP010000039.1, from coordinate 30,068 downwards.
GCCGCAGCCGAACAGGCACAGCAGCTTGCCATGAGCATGTGGGCGCAGGGCTTGGAGGACTTTTTCCAAGGCGTCGGGCGTGTGCGCGTAGTCGACCACGACCAACGGCTTGTCGCCGCCACCCAAACGCTGCATGCGCCCGACCGGGCCTTGCAGTTTCGCCGTTACCTTGAGGATTTCGTCGAGCGAGTAGTCCAGGGCGAGCAAAGCGGCGACCGCCGCGAGCATGTTGCTCAAGTTGAAGCGCCCCAGTAGCTGGCTGCGCAGGATGCTTTCACCTTGCGCCGTCACCAGGATGGCACGCACGCCATCGTCGTCGAACGTGGCTTCGCGGCAGAACAACGAAGCCTCGGGGTTTTCCAGGCTATAGCTGAGCAGGCGCGTTTCGACGTGGTCGGCAGCCGGCTTGCGGGCGAAATCGGCCGCCAGGCGGCGACCGAACTCATCGTCCAGATTGACCACTTGGGCGCGCAGGTTGGGCCAGGCGAACAACTTGGCCTTGGCCGCTTCATAGGCCTGCATGCTGCCGTGGTAGTCCAGGTGGTCACGCGACAGGTTGGTCATCACCGCGATGTCGAAGGCGAGCGCGGCAACCCGGCCCTGCTCCAGCGCATGCGACGAGACTTCCATGGCCACGGCCTTGCCACCGGCTTTCTTCAGGTCGTATAGGGTCGCCTGCACGGCAATCGGGTCAGGCGTGGTCAAGCGACCGCTCTGCAGTTCGCCGTAGAATCCGGTGCCAAGCGTGCCGATCAGCCCGCAACGCTGACCCAACGCATCGAGCGCCTGCGCCAGCAGCTGGGTAACGCTGGTCTTGCCGTTGGTGCCGGTGACGCCAATCAGATTGAGCTGACGGCTCGGCTCGCCGTAGAAACGCCCGGCAATTTCCGACAGCTGGGCGATCAAGCCCTTGACCGGGATCAGCGGCGCGTCGGTGATCGGCAGTACGGTTGCGCCCTGCTCTTCATAGGCAACGGCGGCAGCGCCACGGGCCAAGGCATCGGCGATGTGGTCGCGGCCGTCGACCTTGGCCCCTGGCACAGCCAGGAACAGGTCGCCTGGACGCACGGCGCGGCTGTCCAGGGTCAATTCGCGGATCAGCGGATCGCGGCTGGCATGGGCGAACAGCTTGCTCAGTGGCATTGTCATCAACCACGCCCTCCTTTGGCGACTGCGGCGTTGACCTGCTGCGGCGCGGCAGGCGTTGCGGGTGCAGGCGGCGGCAGGTTGTCTGGCGGTACGTTCATCAGGCGCAGGGTGCCCGACATCACTTTGCTAAAGACCGGCGCCGAGACCAGACCGCCGAAGTAGCCACCCTTGCTCGGCTCATCGATGACCACGACGATCGCATAACGCGGATCGCTCATCGGGCCGAAGCCGGCGAACAGCGAACGGTAGGCGTTTTCGGTGTAGCCCTTGGAGCCGACGGTCGCCTTACGCGCGGTACCGGACTTGCCACCGACGTGATAGAACGGCACCTGCGCCCGGTATACACCGCGCGGCGCTTCAATGACCTGCTGGAGCATGCCCTGGATGGTTTCGGCGGTCTCCTTGGGCACCACTTGGGTGGACTCAGGGGTCTTGTCGACCTTGACGATGCTCAGCGGCACCATCTTGCCGTCGTTGGCCAAGGCGGCGTAGGCGTGCACCAGTTGCAGCGCGGTGACCGACAGACCGTAGCCGTACGACAGGGTCGCAGTCTCGGCCTTGCGCCATTCACGGTGGTTAGGCAGGTTACCCACGCGCTCGCCCGGGAAGCCCAGCCCGGTGTACTGCCCCAGGCCCAGCTGCGACATGACCCGGTAGATGGCTTCACCGCCGATATCGAAGGCGATCTTGCTCATGCCTACGTTGGAGGAGTTGATCAGGATGCCGGTCAGGTCGAGGATCGGGCCCTCGCTGCGCGACACGTCCTTGATGGTGTAGCGGCCAATCTGCAGGCTGCCCGGGTAGACCTCGACCTTGTCGGTCGGCTTCCAGCGCCCGCTTTGCAGGGCGGCGCTCATCGACAGCGGCTTGACTGTCGAGCCTGGCTCGAACACGTCGATGATCGCCCGGTTGCGCATGGCGGCCGGGAACATGCTGCGACGGTTGTTCGGGTTGTAGGTCGGCTGGTTGACCATGGCCAGCACTTCGCCGGTCTTGACGTCCATGATCACCAGGCTGCCGGCCTTGGCTTCCTGTTCGGCGATAGCGTTACGCAGCTCGCGGGTGGCCAGGTATTGCAGGCGCAGGTCTATCGACAACGCCAAGGTCTTTCCGGCCTTGGCGTTTTTGGTTACCTGGATGTCTTTGATCAGCCGGCCGCGCCGGTCCTTGATCACCTGGCGCTTGCCGGGCACCCCGGCCAGCCATTCGTCGTAGGCCAGTTCCACCCCTTCGCGGCCGTGGTCGTCCAGGTCGGTAAAGCCGACCATATGCGCGGTGACATCACCGGCCGGGTAGAAACGGCGGAACTCTTCCATGCCGTAGACACCCGGGACTTTCAGGTCCAGCACTTGCTGGCCTTGCTCTGGGGTGAGGCCGCGTACCAGGTAGATGAATTCTTTGTTGGCCTGCTGGGTAAGACGCTCGGTCAACTGCTGCGGGTTTTGCCCGAGCACGGCAGCCAATTGCGCCCAACGGTCTTTGTAGGGCTGCATTTCCTTGGGGTTGGCCCACAAGGTGGTGACCGGGGTACTCACCGCCAGCGGTTCGCCGTTGCGGTCGGTGATCAGCCCACGGTGTGCCGGAATCTGGATATGGCGCAGGCTGCGCGCATCGCCCTGGCCCTTGAGGAAGGCACGATCGACCACCTGCAGATCGATGATCCGCCAGCAAATGGCGCCGACCATCAGTGCCAGCAAAGCGATCACGACGCGGAAGCGCCAGGGGTAGAGTGCGCCTTCGAGCTTCATCATGGCGCCACCATCCGCACTTCGTCAGCGGCAGGCACGCGCATCTTCAACTGCTCGCTGGCCAGGCTCTCGATGCGGCTGTGGGCAGTCCAGGTGCTTTGCTCAAGAATCAACCGGCCCCATTCGGCCTGGGCTTTGTCGCGCTCGCTCAGTTCGCCGTACAGGGCATTGAGCAACTGGCGATTCCAGTGCGCGCTGTAGGACACGGCGATCGCTGAAACCAGCACACCGACAAACAGCAGGAGCATCAGGAAGCTACCGCCTGGCAAAGGTTTGGCAAATAGCCGGCTCACCGCAACTTCTCCGCCACCCGCATGACGGCGCTGCGCGCCCGCGGGTTGGCCTTGAGTTCGGCATCGGAGGCGAACTGCGCCTTGCCGATCAAGCGGATCTTCGGCTCGAAGACTTTGTGCTGCACCGGCAGGTTGCGCGGCAAGTTGTCTGCCTCGCCCTTGACCAGTTTGCGCATGAACAGCTTGACGATACGGTCTTCCAGAGAGTGGAAGCTGATCACCACCAGGCGCCCACCGACTTGCAGCGCATCGAGCGCCGCTTCAAGACCGGCTTCAAGATCGCCCAGCTCGTTGTTGACGTGAATCCGCAGGCCCTGGAAGGCGCGGGTCGCCGGGTTCTTGCCCTTTTCCCAGGCTGGGTTGGCGACCTTGAGCACTTCGGCAAGGTCGGCGGTACGGGTGAACGGCTGTTTTTCGCGGCGCTCGACCACGGCACGGGCCATACGCCCGGAGAAACGCTCTTCGCCATATTCCTTGAAGACGCGGGCGATTTCTTCGACCGGGGCAGTGGCAATGAACTCGGCAGCGCTGATGCCCTGGGCAGGGTTCATGCGCATGTCCAGCGGGCCGTCGTTGAGAAAGCTGAAGCCGCGCTCAGGGTCATCGAGCTGCGGCGAGGACACACCCAGGTCAAGCAGCACGCCGCTGACCTTGCCCGCCAGGCCGCGCTCGGCCACTTCCTGGCCCAGCTCGGCAAAGCTGCGCTGCACAATGACGAAGCGGCCGTCTTCGGCCGCCAGCGCTTGCCCGGTGGCAATCGCTTGTGGATCTTTGTCGAACCCCAGCAGCCGGCCCTGCGGCCCCAACTTGCTGAGAATCAGGCGGCTGTGACCACCCCTGCCGAAGGTGCCATCGAGATAGCAACCATCGTCGCGCAGGGCCAGTGCCTCGACAGCTTCGTCGAGTAGCACGGTGATGTGGTTGAAGCCGCTATCTATCGTCACAGGATCAGGTCACGCAATTCATCAGGCATGGCGCCCGGTTGTTGGATAGCTGCAAGATCGGCTGCCGAAACTGCGTTCCAGGCATCCTCATCCCACAGCTGGAATTTGTTCAGCTGCCCCACCAACATCGCCTTCTTGTCGAGCTTGGCGTACTCACGCAGGCGGGGCGGCACCAGGAAACGTCCACTGCCATCGAGCTCCAGGTCAACCGCATTACCGATCAGCAAACGCTGGAGGCGGCGGTTTTCCTCACGCAACGACGGCAAGGCGCGCAACTTGGCTTCTATCTGTTCCCACTCATCGAGGGGGTATACGCAAATGCAGGGATCGACCGCATCAATGGTCACGATCAACTGCCCTTGGCAACGCGAATCGAGCTCGTCACGGTACCGACTCGGCATGGCGAGTCTGCCCTTTGCATCGAGGCTGACGGCGTTGGCTCCGCGGAACACGGCTGCGATTCCCCACAATGTTAGCGTTTTTGTGTCAGAAAACCCACTTCATCCCACTTTCTGCCACTTGCGCACACTATAGGAATCCGCCCGCCACACCGTCAAGGCACGCTCGTAGGGAAATCCCTTACAGGACGGCGATTTAGCGTAACAATGAGAGGAAGAAGGAGTATCGGCGGGTAAATCTGAGGAAAAAAATCGCGCACACTCAGTCGGATAGAGTGCGAAGTTAAAGTGATTTATTAAGAGTAAGATTTTTTCGGTATTACCAATGCGTTCCTGCTATCGATTGAAGCAGGGAGGGAGAGGTGGAGAGTCGATCTGTAAGCCGGGTTTTGTCGAGGACAGTCATTCCTCTACGACGGCCATCACTGGACGCCTCTAGCAACCTACCCGGTTCCGACGCGGGCCACGCCTAATGGAACCCTATTTGGTCTTGCTCCGAGTGGGGTTTACCTAGCCACGAACTGTTGCCAGACGTGCGGTGCGCTCTTACCGCACCTTTTCACCCTTACCGGCACCGAAGTGCTTAGGCGGTTATTTTCTGTGGCACTTTCCGTAGGCTCGCGCCTCCCAGGCGTTACCTGGCACTCTGCCCTATGGAGCCCGGACTTTCCTCCCCCCTCTTTTGCGGAACAAAAGAAGGCAGCGACTGTCCGATCGACTCTCCGCCGACAAGGTTAACGGCAGGCGCGCTCAAGAACAAGTGATATAGCAGCTATATCGCCAAGCCGAGCGCGCTTTACTGGCTGATTATCGAGCAAGCCTGTTCGGGCACCAGCAAATAATTCGAAACACTCAATTGAATTGCAGCAAGCCATTACTGAGCTTTTTGCTTTTCCAGCGCGGCCTGATAAAGCAGGTTTTTCCGCACACCGGTAATTTCTGCTGCCAAAGCAGCCGCACGCTTGAGCGGCAACTCCGCCAACAGCAGGTCCAGCACCCGCTGCGCCTCGTTACTGATCGCCTGCTCATCCTCTGGCGCACTCCACCCACCTACCAACACCACGCACTCGCCACGCTGCTGGTTGCTGTCGCCAGCGACGAATGCGCGCAGCTCACCCAAGGGCAAACCCTTGAGAGTCTCGAAGGTTTTGGTCAGTTCACGTCCCAGCAACGCCGGACGATCAGCACCGAACACGGCCTCCATATCTTCGAGGCACTCAAGAATACGGTGCGGTGCTTCATAGAAAATCAGCGTGCGCGGCTCTTCCTTGACCAGTTCCAGGCGAGCGCGGCGCCCGGCGGTCTTGGCTGGCAGGAAGCCTTCGAAAATGAATCGGTCAGACGGCAGCCCGGCAGCGGACAACGCCGCGATCAGCGCGCAAGCGCCCGGCACTGGCACCACCTTGACCCCAGCGGCACGCGCCTGGCGCACCAGGTGATAACCCGGATCGGAGATCAGCGGCGTGCCCGCATCGGAGACCAGCGCCACATCGTCACCCGCCAGCAGTCGGGTAATGAAGCGCCCGCCTTCGTCACGCTCGTTGTGCTCATGACAGGCAGCCAGGGGGGTATCGATACCGAAATGCTGCATCAGGCGCACCGAATGGCGAGTATCCTCGGCAGCGATCAGGGCGACATCGGCCAATACCTTGAGCGCCCGCGCGCTCATGTCATCGAGGTTGCCGATAGGCGTGGCGACGACGTACAGCGTACCGGTGGTGGATTTCGAAGCCCCTGCTACATCTGTCACTGCGCACACCTGTCTTTCGGATCAAAGGCGCCATTGTAGCCCGAGCCTTGGCAATAGGGCGCAATGAACTTCACCGGCGCACGCCCTCAAGCGACCTATAGTGAAGGTTCGGCATCAGCAACATCGCGCCCCGGCCAGTGGTTGGGTACAATTGCCGGCCAACTTGATCGAGTAACAGGACCTTTACATGATCGCTTGCCTGCGGCTGCTTACAGCCCTCTGCCTCGCTGCCCTGCTGGCAGCTTGCGCCAGCTCGCCCTCATCCAGCCTGGGCGAACTCCCGCGCACCCCGGATGCCAGCATCGAGCAGTTGCTCGACAAGGCAGCCAACAGCAAGTCGCCGGAGGACGCCGCCCTGCTGCGCCTGAGCGCCGCCGACCTTGCCTACAAGCAGAAGGACTACCCACGCGCCGCACGCATTCTCGAGCAGGTGCCACTGGATCCACTCAAGCCTGCCCAGCAAGTGTTCGCCAGCACTCTCAGCGCTGAGCTGGCCATGAGCCGTAACCAGCCCAAGGCCGCCCTGACCGCCCTCGCCCACCCGAGCCTGCAGCGCCTTGGCGAGCTGCCCGAAGAGCAACAGGTGCGCACCTATAGCGTGCACGCCGCGGCGCTCGAGGCCGATGGCCAGACCCTCGCCGCTGCCCAGCAGCGCGTAGCGCTGACGCCACTGCTCAGCGGTGAGGCCGCCAGCGCCAACAATGACGCGATCTGGGCACTGGTCGCCGCATTGCCGGCCGAGCAACTGCAACCGAGCACCGATCAAACCCTGGCCGGCTGGACCAGCCTGGCCCTGGCAGTGAAAAGCGCGGGCACCCTGGAGCAACAACAGGCCGCCATCGATACCTGGCGCACTCAGAACCCAGAGCACCCGGCGGCCAAGCAACTGCCGACCGCGCTGGTCAAGCTCAAGGAACTGGCCAGCCAGCCCCTGACCAAGATCGCCCTGCTGCTGCCTCAGGAAGGCCAACTGGCCGGTGTCGCCCGCGCCCTGCGCGATGGCTTCATGGCCGCCCACTTCCAGGCCCAGCAATCCGGTCAAGCGGTGCCAGCGGTGCAGGTCTTCGACAGCTCGCGCATCAGCTCGCTGGACGACTTCTACCGTCAGGCCCAGGCCGCTGGCGTGCAACTGGTCATCGGCCCGCTGGAGAAGCCGCTGGTGAAGAAGCTCGCCGCCTACCCGCAGCTGCCGATCACTACCCTGGCCCTGAACTACGCCGACGCCGGCCAGAAAGCCCCGCCACAACTGTTCCAGTTCGGCTTGGCTGCTGAAGACGAAGCCCGCGAAGTCTCGCGCCGCGCCCGTGCCGATGGCATGGTTCGCGCTGTCGCCCTGGTGCCTAGCGGCGAATGGGGCGACCGCGTACTGGCCGCCTTCCGCAAGGACTGGGAAGCCAATGGCGGCACCCTGCTGGCTGCCGAGCGCATCGCTCAACCGATCGCCCTGGCCCAACAGATTGCCGAGCTGTTCCAGCTGCGCCAGAGCGAAGGCCGCGCCAAGAGCCTGCAGAGCACTGTCGGTGGCAACATCGCCGCCCAGCCGTCGCGCCGCCAGGACATCGACTTCATCTTCCTCGCCTCGACGCCGCAGCAGGCCCAGCAGATCAAGCCGACCCTGAACTTCCAGTACGCCGGGGACGTGCCAGTCTATGCCACGTCCAACCTGTACAGCGCCAGCGGTGACGTCAACCAGTACAACGACATGACCGGCATCCGCTTCTGCGAAACGCCCTGGCTGCTCGACAGCAGCAACAGCCTGCGCCAGCAAGTGGTCCAGCAGTGGCCGCAAGCTGCCGGCAGCCTGGGTCGCCTGTATGCGATGGGCGTCGATGCCTACAGCCTGGCGCCACGCCTGGGCCAACTCAAGGCACTGCCGGACAACCGCGTCGAAGGCCTGTCGGGTAGCCTGAGCATGAATGCCAACCAGCGGATTGAACGTCAACTGCCGTGGGCAGAGTTTGCTGGCGGCCAGGTCAAGCGCCTGCCGGACACCCCGCGCTAATGCCCGACGCATCGCCCAGCCGCGCCGGCCAAGCCGCTGAAGAGCAAGCCCTCGAGTATCTTCGAGGGCAAGGTTTGCAGCTAGTCACGCGCAACTGGCGATGCAAGGGTGGTGAGCTTGATCTGGTCATGCTCGACACCGATACAGTAGTATTCGTCGAAGTCCGCTACCGGCTGCACGCGGACTTCGGCGGCGCCCTCGGTAGCATCGACGGGCGCAAGCAGAAGCGACTGGCGCTAGCCGCCAACCTGTTCCTGCAGAAGGAGTCCCGCTGGGCCAATCATCCCTGCCGCTTCGATGTAGTCGCTCTGCAAGGCAGTGGCCACGCAGGCCAACCGCTGCAATGGCTGCAAAACGCCTTCGAATGCTGAACCCATTCCGAATTTTTTGCTCTATGTTTCGCGGGCTGGTCCCTGTTGCGCGTAGCAAAGGCCACCGCCCCTCTTAAGGTCACACCAGATGGACATGCAATCCCGAATTCGCCGGCTGTTTCAGGCCAGCATCGACACCAAGCAACAGGCAATGGACATCCTGGCACCGCACATCGAACATGCCAGCATGGTCATGGTCAATGCACTGCTCAACGAGGGCAAGATGCTCGCCTGCGGCAACGGCGGCTCGGCCGGCGACGCCCAGCATTTCTCCTCCGAGCTGCTCAATCGCTTCGAGCGCGAACGCCCAAGCCTGCCGGCGATCGCCTTGACCACCGACAGCTCGACGATTACCTCGATCGCCAACGACTACAGCTACAACGAAGTCTTCTCCAAGCAGATCCGCGCCCTGGGTCAGCCCGGCGACGTACTGCTGGCGATTTCCACCAGCGGTAACTCGGCCAACGTGATACAAGCGATCCAGGCCGCACATGACCGCGAAATGATTGTCGTAGCAATGACCGGGCGCGACGGCGGTGGCATGGCCTCGCTACTGTTGCCCGAAGATGTAGAGATCCGCGTGCCTTCGACGGTCACCGCGCGGATCCAGGAAGTCCACCTGCTGGCGATCCACTGCCTGTGCGATCTGATCGACAGCCAACTGTTCGGGAGTGAAGAATGATCCCCAAGCGTTTCGGCCTGATGGCCCTGACCCTGTGCCTGAGCATCTCCGGCTGCAGCTCGGTACTGACCTCGACCCGCGACAACCCCATCGAGGATGATCGCGGCACCCGTACCATCGGCAGCAAGATCGACGACTCGCTGATCGAGACCAAGGTCTCGGTCAACGTCGCCAAGGCCAACCCTGACCTGGACAAGGGTTCGCACATTGTCGTGAGCAGCTACAACGGTGTTGTACTGCTGGCCGGCCAAACCCCACGCGCCGACCTCAAGAGCCTCGCCGAGCAGACCGCAGGCCAGGTGCAACGGGTCAAGAAGGTCCACAACGAGCTGCAGGTGATGCAGCCGTCGTCGATCCTGGCGCGCAACAACGATGCCTGGCTGACCACCAAGATCAAGACCTCGATGCTCGGTGACGCCAACGTCCCTGGCTCGCGGATCAAGGTGATCACTGAAAACGGTATCGTCTACCTGCTGGGCCTGGTCACCCAAAACGAAGCCAATGCCGCCACCAACGTGGTGCAGGGCGTCTCTGGCGTGCAGAAGATCGTCAAGCTGTTCGAATACATCGACTGATCAGCCACTACCATCGCGGGGCAAGCCCGCTCCCACGCGACCTTGCTCTGAGCAATCGCGTGCGAGCAGACTTGCCCCGCGGTGCTTACACCTCGACAACTCAGGAAACACCGCATGAACAAGTACCTGCTGCCCGCCCTGCTGATCGGCGCCTGCGCCACCCTGGCCGGCTGCTCCACCCCGAGCCTCATCACCCTGAACGATGGCCGCGAGATCCAGGCCGTGGACCAACCGCACTACGACCGCAACTCCGGCTTCTACGAGTTCGAGCAACTGGACGGCAAGCGCACCCGCATCAACAAGGATCAGGTTCGCACCATCAGCGACCTCTGATAGCACGCCAGCCCGCTACGAACGTGTACGAGCGAGCCTGCCCCACGACAGGTCAGACGCGGCAACACAAAAAAGGCGATCCATCACGGATCGCCTTTTTCGTTACTTGACCACCTTCAGACTCGGCCGGCCACTCGGACGCGGCGGCTGCCCGCCACCCTCTGGCGGACCATCGTCATCTGGCTCGACACCTTCGTCTTCGAACTCATCTTCATCATCGCTCAACGGCGGCTCCAGCTCGAAGACCATGCCCTGGCCATTCTCTCGGGCGTAGATCCCCAGGATCGCGCTGATCGGCACATACAACGAATGGGCAACCCCACCAAAGCGGCCTTCGAAGCTCACCGCCTCGTTGTCCATGTGCAGGCTACGCACTGCACTAGGGGAAATATTCAAAACTATCTGGCCATCACTGGCGAAGCCCTGAGGCACCTGGACGGCCGGGTACTCGGCGTTGACCAGCATATGGGGCGTGCAATCGTTGTCGACGATCCACTCGTACAGTGCTCTAACCAGATAGGGGCGACTGGAGTTCATCAACGGCTCCTTAAAGCTTGCGCATTTCACGTTCAGCAGCAGACAGGCTCGCCTGGAAAGGCTCACGAGCAAACTGTCGCTCCATATAATCAAGCAGCGGCTTGGCTTGCCGCGGCAATTCGATACCCATTACCGGCAAGCGCCAGAGTATGGGCAATAGACAACAATCGACCAGGCTTTGCTCCTCGCTCATGAAGCAGGCCATCTCGCCGAACAGCGGCGCAACGCCCGTCAGGCTCTCGCGCAGCTCTTTGCGCGCCTGGGCGCGGGCAGCCTCGGCGCTACGCTTGTCGAGCAGCACATCGGCCAGTGCGCACCAGTCACGCTGGATGCGATGCATGAGCAAGCGGCTGTTGCCGCGCCCGACCGGATAGACCGGCATCAGCGGCGGATGCGGATAACGCTCATCGAGGTATTCCATGACCACGGTCGATTCGTACAACGCCAAATCGCGGTCGACCAAGGTCGGTACGCTGGCATAGGGGTTCACTTCAACCAGCTTGGGTGGCAGACGACCAGGATCGACGTCGATGATCTGCACACTGATGCCCTTCTCGGCGAGCACAAGGCGCACCCGGTGAGAGTAGTGATCAGTGGGATCGGAATAGCAGGCTAACCTGTTGGTTACGCCCATGAAGCGCCTCCTCGCATGGGATGCTCGTGAAACTGAAATGCAAACGCGCCCTGGGAGGCTCTCCGCAGCTGCGGGGAGCGCCCCAGGGCGCGTTCAACTAACCAGAAATTACTGCGTGATCAGTGCACGTCCTTCCAGTATTCGCGCTTGAGCAAGTAGGCGAACACGAAGAAGAAAGCCAGGTACAGCAACACATAGGTACCAATGCGCTGGCTCTCCAGTTTGACCGGGTTGGCCGAATAGGCCAGGAAGGTCACCAGGTTCTTGACCTTCTCGTCGAACTGCTCGGGCGTCAGGGTACCGGATTTCGGCTCGATGGTCAGCTGGTCACACGCTTCATGGGTCAATGGGCTGCCCGTCAGCGGGTCGTACTGCTTCTTGCCATCGACCACACTCTGCACCTGCTTGCAGCCAATCACCTGGTTACCCTGCAAGCCGACCAGCACGTTAGGCATGCCGACGTTAGGGAAGACCTTGTTGTTGACCCCATAAGGCCGCGACTTGTCCTCGTAGAAGCTGCGCAGGTAAGAATACAGCCAGTCGTTGCCACGCACCCGGGCGACCAGGGTCAGGTCCGGTGGCGCGGCGCCGAACCAGGTCTTGGCGTCGTCCGGCTGCATGCCGATCTTCATGTGATCGCCGATCTTGGCCCCGGTGAACACCAGGTTCTCCAGCATCAGCTCATGCGGAATATCCAGATCATCGGCCACCCGCTCGTAACGCTGGAACTTGGCGCTGTGGCACCCCATGCAATAGTTGGCGAAAGTGCGCGCACCATCTTGCATGGCGGCTTTGTCGGTCAGATCGATATCGACCTTGTCCAGCTCCAGGCCGTGTTCCGCGGCAAAGGACAAGGCAGGCATCACAGCCAGGAACAATACTGCAATAAGCTTTTTCATCAGCCAGTCACCCTTTCCGGAACCGGTTTGGTCTTCTCAAGCCTGGTGTAGAACGGCATCAGCAGGAAGTAAGCGAAATACAGCACGGTGCAGACCTGCGAGAGCAAGGTCCGACCCGGCGTAGGCGCCAGCACACCGAGGATGCCAAGGATGACGAAGGACACACAGAACACCAGCAGCCAGATCTTGCTCAACCAGCCCTTGTAGCGCATGGAGCGCACCGGACTGCGGTCGAGCCAGGGCAACACGAACAGCACAGCGATGGCGGCGCCCATGGCGATCACGCCGAACAGCTTGTCAGGCACCGCACGCAAGATCGCGTAGAACGGCGTGAAGTACCAGACTGGAGCGATGTGCTCGGGGGTCTTGAACGCGTTGGCCTGTTCGAAGTTCGGTTTTTCCAGGAAGTAACCGCCCATTTCCGGGAAGAAGAACACCACGGCGCAGAACACGAAGAGGAACACCACCACGCCGACAATGTCCTTGACGGTGTAGTACGGGTGGAACGGAATGCCGTCCAGCGGAATGCCGTTTTCGTCTTTTTTCTTCTTGATGTCGACGCCATCGGGGTTGTTCGAACCCACTTCATGCAGCGCCAGGATGTGCAGCACCACCAGGCCCAGGATCACGATCGGCAAGGCGATCACATGCAGGGCGAAGAAGCGGTTCAGGGTGATCCCGGAAATCAGGTAGTCACCGCGGATCCACTGGGTCAGGTCATCGCCGATCAGCGGAATCGCGCCGAACAGCGAGATGATCACCTGGGCGCCCCAGTAGGACATCTGCCCCCACGGCAGCAGGTAGCCCATGAAGGCCTCGGCCATCAGTGCCAAGTAGATCAGCATGCCGAACAGCCAGACCAGCTCACGTGGCTTCTGGTAGGAGCCGTAGAGCAGCCCGCGGAACATGTGCAGGTAGACCACGATGAAGAACGCCGAAGCGCCGGTGGAGTGCAGGTAGCGCAGGATCCAGCCGTACTCGACATCGCGCATGATGTACTCGACCGAGGCGAACGCCTCTTCCGCCGAGGGGGTGAAACTCATGGTCAGCCAGACACCGGTCACGATCTGATTGACCAGCACCAGCAGCGCCAGGGAGCCGAAGAAGTACAGGAAGTTGAAGTTCTTGGGCGCGTAATACTTGCTCAGGTGGTCTTCCCACATCTTGGTGGCGGGGAAGCGAGCATCAATCCAGTCCATGAACTTGCTCATCATGCGTTCTCCTGATCGACGCCGATGACGATGATGTCGTCCGTCTCGTATGAGTGCGGAGGCACTGGCAGGTTGAGAGGCGCGGGCTGCGATTTATAGACGCGACCCGCGAGGTCGTAGTGGGAGCCATGGCAAGGGCAGAAGTAGCCACCTACCCACTTCGGACCGAGGTCAGCCGGTGCCACTTCAGGGCGGAAGGTCGGCGAGCAGCCCAGGTGGGTACACAGGCCCACGAGGATGAGAATTTCTGGCTTGATCGAACGCACTTGCGGGTCGACATAGGTCGGCTGCACTGACGCCTTCGATTCGGGATCGGATAGCTCGCCGGCGATTTTCTGCAGATTCCCCAGAATCTCCTGCGTTCGCCGCACGATGAATACCGGCTGACCGCGCCACTCAGCAACCATCTGCTGGCCCGGCTCAACCTTGGCAATATTGACCTTCACCGGTGCACCTGCGGCTTTCGCCTTGGCACTGGGAAACCATGACCCCACGAACGGTACCGCAGCCCCCACAGCCCCCGCTGCACCCACCACGGACGTGGCGGCTACGAGGAAGCGGCGCCGGCCTGCGTTGACGCCGTCATTACTCATTCAGTCCTCTCCCATCAGCTGCTTTTGGCCTGTTGGATCAGGCCTGTATTTAGTTAAGTCTGTGGCACTAAATTTTGGTCGCCATGGTAAGAAACAAATCCACACACTGACAAGGTGATTACCCCCTGGCTGGGCTATAACCCTCTCTTTGCTTGATCTGCGTCTATGTGGCAAGTGGTCACGGACATGCTGACAGGTTAGTTCAAGACATAAAAAAAGCCCGGTTCCAAAGAACCGGGCTTTTTTCGACTGCCGAAGCGAAATTAACGCTTGGAGTACTGAGGACGCTTACGCGCTTTACGCAGACCCACTTTCTTACGCTCAACTTCACGAGCGTCGCGGGTGACGTAGCCAGCACGACGCAGAGCGCCACGCAGGGTTTCGTCGTAGGCCATCAGAGCGCGGGTGATACCGTGACGGATCGCACCGGCTTGACCGCTAACACCACCACCGGAAACGGTGACGTAGATGTCGAACTTGGCCACGTTCTCGGTCAGCTCCAGCGGCTGGCGAACAACCATGCGAGCGGTTTCGCGACCGAAGAAGGTGTCCAGAGGACGGTTGTTGATGGAGATGTTACCGGTACCTGGACGCAGGAAAACGCGAGCGGTTGCGGTCTTGCGACGGCCAGTGCCGTAATTTTGAGTCGCCGACATAATGAACTATCCCGTTAGATCTTCAGTTCTTGAGGCTGCTGAGCAGTGTGTGGGTGAGCAGCACCCGCGTACACTTTCAGCTTGCGGTACATGTCGCGACCCAGCGGGTTCTTAGGCAGCATGCCTTTGACCGCGGTCTCGATGACACGCTCAGGGGCTTTGGCGATCAGCTTGTCGAAGCTGATTTCCTTGATGCCACCTGGGAAGCCGGAGTGGGAGTAGTACATCTTGTCAGTAGTTTTGGCACCAGTGACACGTACCTGCTCGGCGTTGATAACGACGATGTAGTCGCCGGTGTCAACGTGAGGGGTGTATTCAGCTTTGTGCTTGCCACGCAGACGACGAGCGATTTCGGTAGCCAGACGACCCAGGGTCTGACCAGCGGCGTCGACGACGAACCAGTCGCGCTTTACTGTTTCTGGTTTAGCAGTAAAAGTTTTCATTATCTCTAAAGCCTCAGAGGCCGCCCAGCGAAAAATAGACGGCGAATCTTACTGGATAGTGCACAGCTTGACAAGCAAGCGCGCAGCCGGATACGGACGCTATTGGGGGCTCGGGTCGGGCACGTCCAATATTCGGCGGGGTTACTCTCGTAAGGCGGTGCATCACTTCCGCAGAACGCAGAGGTGCAGAATTATCCAGATTGCGCAAAAAAATTCAACCTGATTTGATGGCTTATTTCCCGAGGAGACGCACCCGCATGGAACATCGCAAGCTCGGCCGTACCGACCTCAACGTCAGCGCCCTGTGCCTGGGCACCATGACCTGGGGTGAGCAGAACGATCAGGCGCAGGCCTTCGAGCAGATCGCCCGGGCCAAGAGCGGCGGGATCAACTTCATCGACACCGCCGAAATGTATCCGGTGCCGCCGCGCCCGGAGACCTACGCCGCCACCGAGCGAATCATCGGCAATTGGTTCGCAGCCAACCGCGATCGCGACCAGTGGATCCTCGCCAGCAAGGTCGCCGGCCCCGGCAACGGCATCAGCCATATCCGTGATGGCCAGCTCAAGCACAACCGCCAGCACATCGTCGCCGCCCTGGATGAGAGCCTCAAACGTCTGCAGACCGACCGCATCGACCTGTATCAACTGCACTGGCCAGAGCGCAGCACCAACTTCTTCGGCAAGCTGGGCTACCAGCACCTGCCTCAAGATCACTTCACGCCGCTGGAAGAAACCCTCGAGGTGCTCGATGAGCAGGTGCGCGCCGGCAAGATCCGTCACATTGGCCTATCTAATGAAACGCCGTGGGGCACGATGAAGTTCCTGCACCTGGCCGAGAGCCGCGGCTGGCCACGGGCGGTGTCGATCCAGAACCCCTACAACCTGCTCAACCGCAGTTTCGAGGTGGGCCTGGCCGAGGTGGCGATTCGCGAACAATGCGGCCTGCTGGCTTACTCGCCACTGGCGTTCGGCATGCTCTCGGGTAAATACGAAAATGGCGCGCGGCCGGCGCAAGGCCGCCTGACCTTGTTCAGCCGCTTTTCCCGCTACTCCAATCCGCAGACGGTCGCAGCCTGCAGCCGGTATGTGCAGGTGGCCCGCGAGCATGGCCTGGATCCGGCACAGATGGCCCTGGCGTTCGTCACGCGTCAGCCGTTCGTGACCAGCAACATCATTGGCGCGACCAGCCTGGAGCAGTTGGACAGCAACCTGGCGAGCGCCGACCTGGTGCTCGGTGATGAGTTGCTGGCGGCGATCGAGGCGATTCATCAGGAGCAGCCTAACCCGGCGCCCTGATTGCCTTCTTCCATGCGTGGGAGCGGGCTGGCCCCGCGATGACGTCGGTTATCCATCCAACATCGCAGGGCATGCCCGCTCCTCCCCCTACCAACCGAATCGCCTTCGATTCCCGGGGTAGACACAATCGCCAAAAAATAAGACGATCCAGCCGGTGATTGACCACTCTACCCTATAAGAACAATGACAATGATGTTTACCCAACCCTCCGCTTCACTGCGGCGCGTCAGCATTCTGGCTGTCGACAAAGTGTTCGCATCGACGCTGATGCAGGCCAAGGATTTCTTCCACCTGGCCAGCCTGCGCTACAGCAAACAGCTGGGCCTGGGCCTGCAACCGATGTTCGAGATCTGCCTGGTAAGCCCCGACGGCCAGCCGGTGGACAGTTTCAGCAACGTGCAGGTGCCGGTCGATGGCGGCCTGGGCGATGCCGATGTGATCATCCTCCCGGCGTTCTGGGACGACTTCGACAATCTCCAGCAACGCTACCCACACGTCCTGCCCTGGCTACGCGAGCAACATGCGCGTGGCGCGGTACTGTGCGGCGAGGCCAGCGGCGTGTTCTGGCTGGCCGAGGCCGGCCTGCTCGATGGCAAGGAGGCAACCACCTACTGGCGCTTCTTCGCCAGCTTCGCCGAACGCTTCCCCAAGGTGAAGCTCAATCAGGACAAGCACCTGACCGACGCTGACAACCTCTATTGCGCCGGCGGCACCACCTCGGCCTGCGATCTGTACATCTATCTGATCGAGCGTTTCTGCGGGGCCAACGTCGCCCGCGCCGTGGCCCGTGACATTCTGTATGAAGTGCAGCGCAGCTATACCCCAGGGCGAATGGGGTTTGGCGGACAAAAGCTGCATCAGGACCTGATCATCCTGCAGATTCAGCACTGGCTCGAAGAGCACTTCGCCGACAAGTTCCGCTTCGAGGACGTGGCCCGCAACCACGGCATGAGCATTCGCAACTTCATGCGCCGCTTCCAGACGGCGACTGGCGACAAGCCGTTGCACTACTTGCAGCGGCTGCGCATCGAGACGGCTAAAGGCCTGCTGTCGAGCACCCGCAAGAGCATCAAGACCATCAGCTATGAGGTGGGTTACGACGATGCCAGCTTCTTTGCCCGCCTGTTCCGCCAGCACACCGAATTGTCGCCGAACCAGTACCGGCAGCAGTTCATGCAGGAAGCGTGAAAGCAGCGAGGCCGCTGTAGGAGCGAGCTTGCCCCGCTCCTACAGGGGCAGTGGCACACTCAGGGCTTGTGTGCGCGCGACAGGAATTCGTGTGACTGCATCTCCAGCAAGCGGCTCAGGGTACGCTGGAACTCGAAGCTCAAGCGGCCTCCGGTGTACAGGTCCTTGAGCTCGACCTCGGCCGAGATGATCAGCTTGACGTTGCGGTCATAGAATTCATCGACCATGTTGATGAAGCGCCGGGCGATGTCATCGGTGGTCACGCCCATCTGCTCGACATTGCTCAACAACACGGCGTGGAAGATCTTCCCCAGCTCGATGTAGTCGTTCTGGCTGCGCGGCCCGTCGCACAGGGCGCGGAAGTCGAACCAGGCAACGTCATCGCAAGTACGCAGGGCGTGGATCTCGCGATTCTCGATCATCAGTACGTCGTTCTCGACGGCCTGGGTGCACTCCGGCGTCAGCGCCTTGAAGCTCTGGCGCAGGCTCTCGTGAGCCGCCGCGTCGAGTGGGTAGTGGAACAGTTCGGCCTGCTCCAGGTGACGCAGGCGATAGTCGACCCCGCTGTCGACGTTCACTACGTCGGTGTACTGCTTGATCATGGCAATCGCCGGCAGGAAGCGCGCACGCTGCAGACCATCCTTGTACAGACCGTCAGGGACGATGTTGGAGGTTGCCACCAAGGAGACGCCATTCTTGAACAGCTCTTCCATCAAGGTGCCGAGGATCATGGCATCGGTGATGTCGGAAACGAAGAATTCGTCGAAGCAAATGACCTTGGCTTCCTGGGAGAAACGCTTGGCGATCACCGTCAGCGGGTTCTTCTCGCCCTTGAGCGTGCGCATCTCTTCGTGCACGCGCTTCATGAAGCGGTGGAAGTGGGTACGCATCTTCTCTTTGAACGGCAGGGCCTCGAAGAAGGTGTCCACCAGGTAAGTCTTGCCCCGGCCTACCCCGCCCCAGAAGTACAGGCCCTTGACCGGCGTCTGGTCTTTCTTGCCGAACAGCTTGCCGAACACGCCCGGCTTGTTGTTCTGCGCCGCGACCAGATCGTCGTACAGACGCTGCAAATGACGCACCGCTGTTTCCTGCGCCGCGTCATGGAAGAAATCGGGACGTTTCAGATCTGCTTGATATCGTTCTAAGGGCGTCATAATTCGTTAGCGAGGTAACAAAAGCGGGCCGTCACTGTAGCGACGGGCCCGCATAATGGCAATCAGAGTTGCGGCGAAATGCCTCAGTCTGCCTGTGGTTGCAGTGCTGCACGCAAGCTGACCAGCGCTGCGTCGCGGCCGGTGGCGTCGGCGAACTGCGGGCCGTCGGCGACTTGCTCGCCTTCAAGCCACAGCGAGAAGCTCAGGCCATCGACCCGAACATCGGCATCACCACCCTGCTGCAGTTGCTTGCTGACAGCGCCCGCGGTCTTGCCGTCGGCAAAGCTGCGCGACAGCAGCAGTTGCTCACCGTCAGCAGCCAGCAGGCGGAAGCGGAAGCTGCCGTCGTCATCGCGGAAGCTGACGAAGCGGGCGCTCTTGGCAGCCTTCTTCTTCACTTCGCCGGTGCTTTGCACGCTGGTGCGGAACGAACGCAGGCCGACCGCTTCACGCAGTTGCTCAAGGAATGGCGTGGCGATCTTGCGCGCCTTGGTGGCGCCGGCCAAGAGGATGTCCTCAAGGTCTGCAGGGCGCGCGATCAACTGGTGGTAGTGCTCACGCGGCGCGGCCAGTTGGCCATCGAGCAATTGGAACAGGCGCTGCTTGGCCTCACCCCAGCCCAAGCCCTGCAGCAGTTCTTCACGGAATTCGGCCGACTGCGCCTGGGTCGAGAAGGCCTGGAATAGAGTGAACAAGTGCGAGTTGTCCGGATCCTTGGCCTCGCCCGGCGCGCGCGAGTCGGTGACGATCCGCGAGATGGCGTCCTTCATGTCCTTGGCGCTGCTGAACAACGGAATGGTGTTGTCGTAGCTCTTGGACATCTTGCGACCGTCCAGGCCTGGCAAGGTAGCCACGCTTTCTTCGATCACCGCTTCCGGCAGGGCGAAGAACTCCTTGCCCTGGCCGAACAGGTGGTTGAAGCGCTGGCCGATATCGCGGGCCATTTCCACGTGCTGGATCTGGTCACGGCCCACTGGCACCTTGTGGGCGTTGAACATCAGGATGTCGGCGGCCATCAGCACCGGGTAGCTGAACAGGCCCATGGTCACGCCGGCGTCCGGGTCTTCGCCGTTTTCCAGGTTCTTGTCCACCGAGGCCTTGTAGGCATGGGCGCGGTTGAGCAGACCTTTACCGGCGACGCAGGTCAGCAGCCAGGTCAGCTCGGGGATCTCAGGGATGTCGGACTGGCGGTAGAAGGTCACCTTGTCCGGATCCAGGCCGCCGGCCAGCCAGGTAGCGGCGATCTCCAGGCGCGAGCGCTGGATGCGCAGCGGGTCATCGCACTTGATCAGCGCGTGGTAGTCGGCCAGGAAGTAGAACGAGTCGGCACCGGGCTGTTGGCTGGCGAGAATCGCCGGGCGGATGGCCCCGGCGTAGTTGCCCAGGTGCGGGGTGCCGGTGGTGGTGATACCGGTAAGAATGCGCGTAGTCATGGGTAATCGCTTGATCAGGCTTGGCTCAGTTCGAAAGACGCGGCAGCACCAGATCCTTCAGATCGGTCAGCTTGCCATGGAAGAAGTGTCCGCATTCTGCCACTTTCAGCAGCTCATGGGGGCGCGACAGGGCGTCGGACCAATCGTAAACCAGCTGCGGATCGACCACCTCGTCGGTGTCTGGCTGGATCACGCTCAACGGGCAGCGCTGCGGCAATGGGAAGTCGGCGTTCAAACGCATCACCGCTGGCGCGACCATGAACAGGTGCTGCAAGGTTACACCAGTGGCCTCCAGGCGCCCGGCCAGGCTGGCGGCAACGAAGCCGCCGAAGGAGAAGCCCATCAACACCAGCGGCAGGTGCGGATGGGTAGCACGCACCCAGGCGGCGACCGCCTCGGCATCGTCTACTTCGCCTGCGCCCATGTCGTGGCTGCCCGCGCTTTGCCCGACCCCACGATAGTTGAAGCGTAACGTGGTGTATCCAGCATCACGGGCAGTGCGTTGCAGGGTCGAGACCACCTTGTTGAGCATGGTGCCGCCCTGGACCGGGTTGGGATGGCAGATCAATACCACCCCGCGCGGCTCGGCGACTTCCAGGTGCAAGGCTTCAAGTTGGCCGCAGGGGCCATCGATGAACAAAGGGGTTTCGCGGATAAGCAAATCACTACTCCGTGACCTCAGGAGGGGTCGACTCGTCTAGCTGATGAATTCTGTTCTGAAATATTTGCGATCGCTCGCGGTATACAGCGCAGGTCTGAGCCGTTAACGTAAAGCAAAGCCGTTTATAGAGGAAGGACTCGTGGAACTCTCGCTCCTTGTTTGGTTGTTGCCGACCCTGGCCCTGGTCGTCGGCGTAGTCGTCGGCTTCGTCGTGGCCCGCCTGCTGCCCAACGCTGCACCCAGCAGCACGCAACGCCAGCTGGATGACATCCAGCAGCGTTTTGACAGCTATCAGAACGAAGTGGTGACGCACTTCAACAGCACTGCTGCCCTGGTCCAACGCCTGACCCAGAGCTACCAGGATGTGCAGGATCACCTGGCCGATGGCGCCAACCGCCTGGCCCTCGACGAACTGACCCGTCAGCGCCTGCTGGCCGCCCTGCACTCGGAAGCGGCGCAAGGTCCACGTGACCGCCTGACCCCGCCGAAGGACACGGCTGAAGTACCGCGTGACTACGCGCCCAAGGCACCTAACTCGCCGGGCATGCTCGACGAGAGCTACGGGCTCAAGCGTTGATCAGGATGTAACGAACAAGGCCTCGCAAGAGGCCTTGTTTATTTGAGACACATTGACACTTGGCGTCACCTCCAGGATCAGCGGCACCAGGGCGCTTGTGAATCACTCAGCTGATAACGCGCCCTCGCCTGCCCCAGCACCTGCTCTGCCAACTGCCCCTGCTTGACAAGGCTATACAACGCCGCCATCACCACGCTATGCCGATCCACCTCGAAGAACTGGCGCAACGCCTGGCGCGTATCACTGCGCCCAAAGCCATCGGTGCCCAAGGTCATATAGGGCGCCTCGATGTATTCGGCAATCAGCTGCGGCCAGGCCCGCGCATAATCACTGGCGGCTATCACCGGCGCATCCCCTGCCAGGCAGCGGCGTACATGACTCTCTTCTTCGCCGCCCTGCCCCATCGCCGCAGACCGGCGCTCTTGCCGCGCTTCACGCGCCAGTTCACTGAAGCTGGTCACGCTGAACACGTCACTGTCGACCTGCCATTCGGTGGCCAACAGCTCGCTGGCGGCGATCACCTCCCGCAAGATCGCCCCTGAGCCCAACAACCGCACCTTGCCACGCGGATTCAGCGCCTGCTGTTGGCTAAAGCGGTACATCCCACGCAGCACATCCTCATAGGCCTGGGCAGCCAGTGTGGGTTGTGGATAGTTTTCATTCATCACCGCCACATAGTGGAATTCGTCGCATTGCTCGACCAACATGCGCCGCGCGGCGTAATCGAGGATGACTGCCAGCTCGCCAGCAAAGCACGGATCCCAGGCCCGGCAGTTGGGCACCAACGCGGCCATCACCAGGCTCGAACCATCCTGATGCTGTAACCCCTCACCGCCCAGTGTGGTGCGCCCGGCAGTTGCCCCGAGCAGTAAGCCCCGGGCACGCTGGTCGGCGGCAGCCCAAATCAAGTCACCGACGCGCTGGAAGCCGAACATCGAGTAATAGATGTACACCGGCAACATCGGCTCGCCGTGCACCGCGTAGGAGGTTGCCGCCGCCACCCAGGACGAAATCGCCCCTGCCTCGGTGATGCCTTCCTCAAGTAACTGGCCGTCGCGCGCTTCCTTGTAGGTCAGCAGCGAACCGGCGTCCTCAGGCTCGTAGCGCTGGCCACAAGACGAGTAGATGCCGATCTGGCGAAACAGGCTGGCCATGCCAAAGGTGCGCGCCTCGTCAGCCACGATCGGCACTACCCGCGGGCCCAGCTCCGGCGTCTTCAGCCAGCTGCCAAGCAAGCGCACGGCGGCCATGGTGGTGGACATCGGCTTGCCATCGGCGTGCAGGGCGAAACTGCCGAACGCTTGCAGATCCGGCACTGGCAGCCTGCGGCAGTCGCTGCGCCGCTGCGGCAAAAGTCCGCCCAAGGCGGCCCTGCGCTGGCGCAGGTAGAGCATCTCGGCGCTGTCCTCGGCGGGGCGATAGAACTGCAGCTGCTCCACCGCCTGGTCCGACAATGGCAAATGGAAGCGATCGCGAAACGCCAGCAGTGCCTGCACATCGAGCTTCTTGGCCTGATGCGCGGTCATCCGCGACTCACCGGCGCTGCTCATACCATAGCCCTTCTTGGTCTTGGCCAGGATCACCGTCGGCCGGCCCTTGCAGGCCTTGGCTGCGGCGTAGGCGGCATGCAGCTTGCGCATGTCGTGGCCACCGCGTCTGAGCGCATTGATCTGCTCTGAGCTCATGTGCTCGACCAGCCGCTGCAACGCCGGGCTTTGCTTGAAGAAATGCTCGAGGTTGTAGCTACCATCGTTGGCGCCCAGGGTCTGGAACTGGCCATCCGGGGTCGCTGCCAATTGGCGCAGCAGCGCATGCTCATGGTCACGGGCGAACAACGCATCCCATTCCGAACCCCACAGCACCTTGATCACTTTCCAGCCGGCACCGCTGAACAGCGCCTCCAACTCCTGGATGATCTGCCCGTTGCCACGCACCGGGCCATCCAGGCGCTGCAAGTTGCAATTGATGATGAAAGTCAGGTTATCAAGGCCTTCGCGCGCCGCCAGGGTGAGTCCGGCAATCGATTCCGGCTCGTCCATCTCGCCATCGCCGAACACACCCCAGACGTGTCGCTGTGAAGTATCCAGCAGGCCGCGGTGCTGCAAATAACGCATGAAGCGCGCCTGGTACACCGCATTGATCGGGCCAATGCCCATGGAGCCGGTCGGGAACTGCCAGAACTCGGGCATCAGCCAAGGGTGTGGATAAGAGCACAAGCCATTGCCTGCGACTTCCTGGCGGTAATTGGCCAACTGCGCCTCGCTCAAGCGCCCTTCGAGAAAGGCGCGGGCATAGATGCCTGGTGCCGAATGCGGCTGGAAGAACACCAGGTCCGCGCTGCGCTGCTCACCGCCGCCCTCGCCCCGGAAGAAGTGCTGAAAGCCCACTTCGAAAATCTCCGCTGCCGAGGCGTAGCTGGCGATATGACCGCCCAGATCGCCATAGGCATGGTTGGCCCGGACCACCATCGCCAGGGCGTTCCAGCGCAGGATACTGGTGATGCGCTCGTCCAGCTCAAGGTCACCGGGATAAACGCCCTGCTGCTCCACCGGCAAGGTGTTGCGATAGGCGGAAAAAGCCTGGGTATCGCGCTCCAGGCCCAGCTCCAGGGCATGGGCCTGTAACCGCTGCAACAAGTAGCGCGCCCGCGCCGGGCCGCAGTGGGCCAGCGTGGACTCCAGCGCTTCACACCATTCAGCGGTCTCGCCGGGGTCGCTATCCAGATCGGCATCTTCGGCGCTCAGCGGCTCATTGGGATTCATCATCGCTACCATGGCATCGCCTCATCCCTGAAGGTTTAGTAGAGCCGCGCAGGCCCTGCGGGAGCGGGCTTGCTCGCAAAGAAGCCATCAACCACTGCTCAGGCACACAGCCGAAGTGCCTGCTCAATGTCAGCAAGCAGATCATCGACATCTTCCAACCCCACCGACAACCGCACCAACCCTTCGGAAATCCCGTGATGCGCACGCTCCTCTGGGGTGTAGCTGGAGTGGGTCATGCTGGCCGGATGCTGGGCCAGCGACTCGGCATCGCCCAGGCTCACGGCCCGGCTGAACAGTTGCAGGGCATTCATGAAACGCCTGCCAGCCTCGATGCCACCCTTGAGCTCAAAGGCGATCATCCCGCCCGGCTGGCGCATTTGCCGCTGCGCCAGCGCGTACTGCGGGAAGCTCGGCAGCCCTGGGTAATGCAGCAGCTCCACCTGGGGCTGCTCTTGCAGATACTCCGCCACCTGGCGAGCATTGGCGCAATGCCGATCCATGCGCAGGGCCAGCGTCTTGAGACCGCGCATCAGCAGCGAAGCATCGTGCGGCGACAGTACCGCGCCGGTCATGTCCTTGAGCCCTTCCAGGCGAATACGATCGACCAGCGCCTTGCGCCCGACCACTAGCCCAGCCGTGATATCGCCATGGCCGCTGAGGTACTTGGTGGCCGAGTGCACCACCAGGTCCGCGCCCAGTTCCAGCGGGCGCTGTAGATAAGGCGTGCAGTAAGTATTGTCGACCACCACCCGAATGTCATGGCCAGCAGCGGCCGCCACCACAGCCGCGATATCGACCAACTGCATGTTGGGGTTGGCCGGCGACTCGAAGTAGATCATTCGCGTCTTCGGCGTGATCGCGGCCTTGAGCGCCTGTAGATCGTTGAGATCCACATGCTGCACCTTGACCCCAAATTCGCCGATACCGTGATGCAGATAGGCAAAGGTACAGCCATACAGCGTGCGCCCGACGATCAGCTCATCGCCAGGGCGCAGCAAGGTCCACAAGGTCGAGGTGATCGCGCCCATCCCCGAAGCCAACGCCAGCCCCGCCTCGCCGCCCTCCAGCGAAGCCATGCGCTGCTCCAGCAGGGCCAGGGTCGGGTTGGAAATGCGGCTGTAGAAGTGCCCCGGCTCTTCGCCGGCAAAGCAGGCAGCGCCGTATTCAACAGTGGGGAAGGCATAGGTCGCGGTTTGATACACCGGCGGTACCAGCGCGCCACCGTGGGAAAGCGGGTCGTAACCGTGGTGGATCGCTCGCGTGGAAAACCCTGAATTATTGTTGGAGTCGCGCATGGCAACAGCCTCGTGTGGTTTGTTATAAGCTTATGCCAACGAGCTGCCGGGATTTTTCCAAAGTCGCCCACGCAAGCGGGTGCTTCTTGGAACAAAAACAACAATTAGCCACCCTGGAGGGCAAACCATGCCTTCGACTCTCGACCGCACCGACCGCGCCCTGCTCGCGGCCCTGCAAGACAACGCCCGCCTCACCGTTTCCGAGCTTGCCGACCAGGTCGCGCTGACCACTTCGCCGTGCTGGCGGCGGGTCAAACTGCTCGAAGACAACGGTTATATCACCGGCTATCAGGCCATTCTCTCGCCCAAGTCACTGGGTTTTGGCGTGACCGCCTTCGTCAGCATCATGATGGATTCGCACACCAAGGAAATCGCCCTGGCGTTTGAAAAGCGGCTGCTGGAAATTCCCGAAATCGTCGCCTGCCACAACATTTCCGGGCGCTATGATTTTTTGCTGGAGATCCTGGCGCGGGACTTGGAGTCGTTTGGCGAGTTCACCCGGGAAGTGCTGCAGCGGTTGCCGGGGGTGAAGGAGATTTATTCGAGTTTCTCGTATAAGGCGGTCAAAGAGCGGCGGGTGATTCCGGTAACAGAAAAGCATATTTAGGACGCCTCCTACTCATGGGCAGGCATTGCCCTACTTTTTAGATCTGCTGTTCCCGACTTACAAAAAATAGTGCATTTGACAGATTTGCCGTGTAGCGATCATGGAGAACCTACATGGCTAAACAACAGACAGTACATCTCGAAAATACACATGTAACCGCAAATCCTGTACTTCATCTCACAGAAGCTGTTTACATAAGTGCCGAGCCTATTGACCGGAAACCTCTGGTGCCACTTCAATCCGGTGGCGGGGGACCTGGCTACGGTGGCTGGGGAATGGACGCAGGACAACCACGAGGCACCTCCCTTTCTAAAAGCCAAATCGGTAAGGAGTTGGCCTGGCGCCGCATATACGGAGAAGAACAGCTAACGATCATGCGCATTCATGCGCGACATTACGCTCCGCTGCTCAAACAACTCTCCGCTCAGATAGCGTCAGAACGCGCGAACATTGAACAGCAGGCCATAGAATTCGGTGGCTCGCGTGCCCAAATAGTTGGAAAACAACAAAAGCTTTCTATTCTGAGTATTCAGCAAAAGCGTATCGATTACCTGCAAACTTTACCTCAAGCGGTAAGTTTCTACGGCGCGATACCCTTCTTTAAACGCTACGACTCGTTCTCTACTCGTATGAATGATCCCGGCGCGTTCCCTGGGCATCTCACTCGACAGGGTGCTAAAAAGCTCTGGACTACTTTCGATGCTTCCGTAGACGCTGCCTATAAATTGCATCTGCAGGCAGAAAAAATCCAGGCACTGGCAAACGACCTCCCCACGCTTGCTCGTCAACTGGATCATGCCGAGCTTCAAGAACAGCCCACCAACCTGCCCACGATCATCACACGCAGGGCCGCACAAATACTGCTGGAGCGACAGATTTGCTTCGACTGCCTGCCCAGCCTCTTGCAGCATGAGCTAGTTGAACTCACCAAGCACGAAAAGCCTTCAAAACTTGAGCAGAATCTAGCCGTTAGTCTGACTGCCGCTGGCAAGCTGATTAACCTCAAAAGATCGCAAGTCCCTCCGTTCAAGGAGCGTAACTCAAAAATTAAAAGTCCTCTCTCCAAACCGGAGGTCGAGGCACTGCTGCACCTTGTTGATGATCAGGCCAAACGGCGTGCGGGCCAACTTTGGAAAGACTATCACCGCGCGCTTGCGCTGAACGAGTCGATCCGCTATTTGCAACAGTTCTCAGCGGCGCTGACCGCTCTTCGCCAACGTGCATTGGAAGTTGAGCGTCTGCAGGTTCAGCATGCGGACTCCTTGAAACAAAAACAAGAAGCCGAACGGAAGGCAAGGGAAATAGCTCAAAAGGCCCAGGCTGAGCGTCGGGCCAAGGAGGCGGCCCAAAAAGCTGAAGCCGCACGCAAGGCCAAGGAAGTTGCACAAAAAGCGGAGGCTGAACGTAAAGCCAAGGACGCCGCCCAAAAAGCTGAAGCAGCGCGCAAGGCCAAGGAAGTTGCACAAAAAGCGGAGGCTGAACGTAAAGCCAAGGACGCCGCCCAAAAAGCTGAAGCGCAGCGACGCGAGCTGGCGGATGCTGAAAGACGCCGTACCAGCTACAACGCGATTGGCAGCACCTCGGCTTCGCTGCCACTAATTCTGCCGCTGGGGCCTGCGACTTTCGCAATCTCGCAAGCAGCCTACACGGCATTACAAACTGCCACCCGAGCGGCAGTTGCAAACATAGCCGTGTCTGTCGTGCCCGCTATTGGGAGAGCGTTGATCGCAACCCTCTCCTTGGCCTGGCCATCGACACTAGGCAACAGCGAGCGGCGCTACCTGATCAGCGTGCCACTTAGCGATTTGTCACCCCCTGGCGGGCCGAACTTATCCGCACTGGCGATGACCTCGAAGAGCATTGACCTGCCCTACCTTCTCACAGCAACTGAAACAGCTGAGGAACTGAGCCTCTACGTAGAGTCTGGAGGCAGAGCTATCCCCGTGCGTGCCGCTGGCTTCGACTCTGAGCGGCAACTATATACCGTGGCGCTGGATAATCCCCAACGCTTCCTCACCTGGACACCCGCCAGTGCGCCAGGCAGTGAACACGGTAGCTCGACCAGCCTTCTGCCAGTACCTCCCGGTACGATTGTTTATAGCGGCAGCAGCCTCAATCCGGTCATCTCGGAGCAGGAGCAGGAGCAGTATCCAGCCCTAGACCTTGATCAGGAACGATTGATCGTTACCTTCCCACTCGACTCGGGGTTACCGCCCATTCTGGTGGTGTTCAAGAGTCCGCGATTCGAGCCGGGAGTCGCCGTCGGACAGACGCCACAAGTTTCTGGAGCGTGGCCTGGAGAAACTGCACGTGTAGAAGGCGCCCCGATTCCAGCACATATTGCTGATCTTCTCAGGGGCGTAGATTTCAAAAATTTCGACGGCTTTCGAACGAGGCTATGGAAGGCTGTTGCAAACGATCCTGAGCTGTCAAAACAATTCGACGAAAGAAGCTTGCAACGTATGAAGAAATTTGGATATGCGCCATTAGTACCCGACAGCGAAATTTATATGAGTCAGGCAGCCTACGTACTGCACCACACCGTACCAATAAGCGAAGGTGGCGGAGTTTATGACATGAACAACATTAGAATCGTCACACCGCGATCCCATAATAAAATCCACTATGGAGGCAAGGAATGATCCTTAAACCAAAACTCAGCGACTATACAGAAAAGGATTTTCTCGATTTTATAGCGGAGATAGACAAAGCAAATGAGAACGAGCCTGATAATGTGCTCACACCTTTGCTAATGCACTTTAGAAAAATAACTGAGCACCCCTCTGGAATAGACCTATTATATAGGCCCACCACTAAAAAGGCAGGAGAGCCAGCGGAGGTTCTCAGAATTGTCAAGGAATGGCGGCTAGCCAATGGCAAGGACGGCTTCAAACCGTCCTAAATATTACACTAAAAGGCCCTGACCTCAGGGCCTTTTATTGTTTGCCTGATCGTAGGTAAGGCGTAGGAAACCTCTGAATTAACTGCAGTTCGCCTCGCAAGAATTAACCTACGCGAGCGCCAAAAATCACTTACAGTTTATTCGGCCAGCGAAAACTATTTCCCTTACGTATTCCAAGCGATCATCAATACCTGCAATTGCACTAGCAGCGGGCTGACTCTCCCTGCTCATCGCTTGTCGTCACTTACGCAGGTAAATACTCATGGCCGCCTACCTACCCCGGCACATCACCAGCAAACTGGCAGGGCACACATTCGAAAGTTTCGAGCAATATTCCATGGCCTTCTGGATGGCGATTGCCGAAGACCCGGTCTACTCCCAGCAGTTCATCAGTGCTCAGCTGCATCGAATCAAACAAGGCTGGCCACCCCGTGCGCCGTTCAAGGACACTGCAAAGGGGCTGCGCTCCTATGAGATCCGCCACCTCGACTCACCCGAGTTTGGTGGCTCGCCGTATGACGCATACAACCTGAGGGTCATGAGCGCCCTGCAATTTGCGCTTTCGTCGGAGTTTCCGTGGTGATCCTTGATAGAACCAGCCTCGCTGATTACAGCTATGGCGAGTTCAAGGCGCTGGTCGAGGAGTTGATCCAGGCCGCCGGGACGCGCGCCTGGCAGGACCGTTTGCTTGAGCATTTCATTGAGCTGGTGGGACACCCATCCGGCTCCGACCTGATCTACAACCCGGCCTCGGGGAAGGATGAAAGCGCTGAGCAGATTGTCCAGCGTGTAATTGCCTGGCGGACGGCAGAGGGGCTTGTGAGCCTGCGCGACATGTCATGACGCTGCATAAACCGCCGAAGCGCACTGCCACCATGTCGTCAGTTTTGGGGCCGCCTTGCGGCCCTTCGCGGGCGAGCCCGCTCCCACAGGGATAGCGCTGCTCCTAGGATCGGCGCTATCCCTGTGGGAG
>NZ_JBCPSP010000038.1:0-57238 GCF_051129895.1 Pseudomonas sp. Je.1.5.c | reverse complement strand
AACGGGTAACCTGGCGTCAGCCATCGCGGGGCAAGCCCGCTCCCACGAGCTTAATTGCGCGTCATCGTGGGAGCGGGCTTGCCCCGCGATAGGCAATAAAAAACCCCGACCGGCGCTGCCAAGTCGGGGTTTCGTTTTTCAGCGAATTGCTCAGTGGGTCACACGGCTGGTGCCGTCGACGGTGACGATGCGCACACGCTCACCCACGCGGAAAATTTCGTTTTCCTGCACCGCCTGTACATAGGCGCGCATATTGCCGTCGTCTTCACGCACGGTGACTTCGACACCCTGGGTACGGGTAATACCCTCTTCGGCGGCAGAACCCGCCAGGCCACCAGCCACTGCGCCGATTACCGCAGCGACGATGCTGCCACGGCCACCACCAATAGCACTACCGGCAACACCACCGACGATAGCGCCCGCGCCACCGCCGATTGGGGTCTTGGTGCCTTCGATCTTCACCGGGCGCAGCGATTCGATGGTACCCATGCGCACGGTTTGCACGCGGCGGGCCTCATCACGGGAATAGCTGTCACCGGTCAGGCTCGACGCACAGCCGCCGAGCAACAGCGACAGGGTGGTGAAGCTCGCCACCAGCAATACAGATTTACGCATGGGTTGAATCTCCATAAGTCAGGTGTCCATTAGACTCCGCAGGTTGACGGCTGTCACGACACATACGTTACAAATTTGTTTTCATTCAGCTCTGGTACAGCCGCCGTGCTGTCACTATTTAGTCAGACCAAGGATAGCCATGGATTACTTCATCGTCTTGGTAACAACCGTCGCAGGCCTGTATTTCCATGGCTGGCTGTATCTACACATGCGCCGCTGGATGGACCGCGACCTGGCGTTGTCGATGGCTGGAAAGGATGATGATAAACGCGCCTACATGCTGCAGCGCCTGGAGCTGGCGCGGGCGCAAAAGATCAAACGCAAGGCATTGGCGGCCTGGCTGGAACGCGAGGCCGCCAACTATCGGGCTTAAGGTGCCAGGCGCTCACGCAGCCATTGGCCCTCGACGTGGCGATAATTCAGGCGGTCATGCAGGCGACTCGGCCGCCCCTGCCAGAACTCGATGCGCTCAGGCAGCAACCGATAACCGCCCCAATGCTCCGGGCAGTGCGGCTGGCTGTCGGAGAAGCGCGCTTCAGTCGCCTTGACCAAGCCTTCCAACTGCTCACGCCCGGTAATGACCTGGCTCTGCGGCGATGCCCAGGCGCCTAGGCGACTGCCCAGCGGACGCACTTGGTAATAATCGTCCGACTCCTGCGCGGTAACTTTCTCCACTCGCCCTTCGATCCGCACCTGACGCTCCAGCGCCGGCCAGAAGAAGGTCATGGCAGCGAAGGGATTGGCCAACAGCTGCTGGCCTTTGGCGCTGTCATAGTTGGTGAAGAAAGTGAAACCTCGCTCATCCAGCCCCTTGAGCAACAGCACCCGGCAATGCGGGCGGCCGTCGGCATCGACTGTGGCCAGGGTCAGGGCATTGGCCTCCACCGGTGGCTGCTCGGTCTTCACCGCATCAGCGAACCATTGGTGGAACAGGGCGAACGGCTCGCCCGGAGCCTGGCTTTCAACCAGGCCATCACGGGTGTAGTCGCGGCGCATATCGGCCAGGGATTGGGTCATGACTGCGTTTCCTTGACGATCAATTGGTCTTCGCAGGGCTATTGGCAGCTACTTTCTTATCGGTTGCGGCCTTCTTGGCGGCAGGTTTTGCCGCGGCTTTTTTGGCAACTGGCTTGGCTGCAGGTTTCTTCGCAGCTGCCTTGGCCGGTGCTTTCTTGGCGGCCGGTTTGGCGGCGGTGGCTTTCGCTGCTGGCTTACTCGCAGCCTTAGCTGCCGGAGCCTTGGCGTCTTGCACTGCAACCATGGCGGCTGGGGTTGGTGCTGGTGCGGCCTGCTGATACTTGGCCAGCAGCGCGACCATGGTGTTCTGCGGGGTCAGCAACATTTCCACACGGCGGTTCAAGGCCCGGCCTTCAAGGCTGTCATTGGCCGCACGCGGCATCACCGAACCCATGCCCTTGAGGGTCAGGCGGTCACGCTGCAGGCCGCTGAGGCGGAAGATCGCCGATACCGAAGCAGCGCGCTCCAGGCTGAGCTTCTGGTTGGCAGCAGCCACACCACTGCTGTCTGCATGGCCGAGCACCAGCACAGCGGTCTTGGGATCGACCTCCACCGCCTTAGCCACGCGCGTAATCGGCCCCAAGGTCGCTGGCAGCAGCATGTTCGGGCGATCAGGGTTGTACGAACCCTCCACCGGAATGATCACCGCCATGACATCTTCACGCCGCTCGACTTCGAACTTGCTGCCCTTGACCGCTTCACGCAGCTTGGGCTCGTACTCGTCCAGCCAGGCCTGGGTGGCCTTGTGATCGATCTTCGGTACGACTGGGCCTTTAGCCTGCTTGTCGTCCCCACCAAATGGCCACCACCAACGGCTGGCGCTATCGGATTTGGCGTCAGCCTTGGCGACCTTCTCGGTCACCGCCTCTTTCACTTCCTGTTCAGCGACTTTGTCGGAGCCGAAAGGCCACCAGCTGAGGCCGCCGTCTTTGGCGGTACCTTGCGAGTGGCTGGCGCAGCCGGTCATGGCCAGGCACAGGGCGAGTGCTAAGGTTTTATGTGAAGACATCAGCGATACACCATGAATTAGAAAGAAATTTTGCCCACACACATGAGGCGTTGGCATTGAGGATAGTCAAAGGGTCGGGCCAATACCCGCGTTACCCGATCAAAGGCAAGTGCCAAGTACACGCACCAGCTGTTGCGCCCGCGGGTCCATCAGCACATAGGGGCCGAGGGTGTTGGTGACGAAACCAAAGGCGACATCGTGCTCGGGATCGGCGAAGCCGACCGAGCCTCCCGCCCCTGGATGGCCGAAGGCGCGGGCGCCCAAGCCGAAAGTGGCGTTGGCGACCGTGGGCTGATCCAGCATGCAGCCCAGGCCGAAGCGGGTCTGGGTCAACAGGGTACGATCCTGGCCAAGGCTGTGTTCGCGCGTCAGCTCATCGAGCAGTTCCGACTCCAGCAGGCTGCCATCGAGCAGACCGGCATAGAAACCGGCCAGGCTGCGGGCATTGCCATGGCCATTGGCCGCCGGCTGCTGCATCCGGCGCCACTCCGGCTTGTTGGTGCTGGTGAGAATGGCAGGCGGGTTGGTAAAGGCTCGCGTCGACAGCGCTTGAGGTTCGCGCAGGGTTACCTGCAGCAAACGCTGTGCAGCGGCGTCGCCAGGGTTGCCTTTGCCGCGAGCAATGTGCGCGACACGGTGGAATTGTTCATCCGCCAGGCCGACATGAAAATCCAGGCCCAGGGGTTTGACGGTACGCGCGACGATCGAGTCGCCCGGGCCACGGCCGTCAGCGCGGCGAATCAGCTCACCGATCAACCAGCCATAGGTAATAGCGGCGTAACCATGCTCGGTCCCCGGCGTCCACCAAGGGGTCTCAGCCGCCAGGGCAGCGGTCATGGTCTGCCAGTCATAGAGTGCTTCGGCCGGCAGCAGTTCCCGGATCGCCGGCAGGCCAGCGCGGTGGCTGAGCAACTGACGCAGGGTCACCTGCTCTTTACCGGCCTGGGCGAACTCTGGCCAGTAGCGTGCCACGGGCGTGTCCAAGGCCAGTTTGCCCTCGCCGACCAGTTGCAAGGCGGTGACGGCGGTGAAGGTCTTGGTGCAGGAGAACAGATTGGCAATGGTATCGCTGTGCCAAGCTTCGCGGCCGTCCTTATCGGCGCTACCGGCCCACAGGTCGATCACGGTCTCGCCGCCGACCTGGATGCACAGCGCAGCGCCGCGCTCCTGAGGATCCTCGAACAATGCGGCAAATGCTTCACGCACTGCCTCGAACTTCAGCTCATAGTGACCCTGGATCTGCACCCGCCTACTCTCCGTACGACTCGTCTTCACAAAGTCGTGCATTGTTTCAGTAGTTGGCGGTTTTGCAAACTGAATGTGGCCGGATGGTCGTAGGGAAAAGTCGACAAACGGCACCGAAATGCCGCTGTATGACCTACAGAGCAGGCTTGTTCAGCGCCTTGCGCAATTCATCCATTACCTGCTGATTGCTCCTGCGCACCGCTTCGACAAAACCTGGATAAGGCACATCGGTAATCGCCACCAGCCCCAAGTGCCCATTCTCGCCATCGAGCAAGCGCCCACTGGCCGGTTGGTCGAGGTACTGGAACCAGTGCGCACCGACAATCATCGGTTGAGCCAGCGCAGCCTTGAGGAAGTTGGCGTAGGCCGGGCCGCGATCTTCCTCGCGTACCAGCTCCAGCGGCCCGGGCCAGAATGGCCCACGGTCGCGGGAACCGAACTGGAATTCGGACACCAGCAACGGCTTGTCCAACTCGGCAAGCCGAGCGAAGTCGTAGCCATCTTCAGGCTTGAGGGTATAGAAGTTGAAACTCAGCACGTCGCAGAACTCGGCGCAGGCTTTCACTGCTTCTGGAGTGCTGGCCGCATAGCGCCCGCCCAGCAGCAAGTGGTTGGGGGCATGCCATTTGAGCGAGTCGGAGATGGTCTTGAAGTAGGTATTGGCGAATACCTGCTGGAAATGCTGATAATCGCGCTCGATTTCCGGATGCTGCGCATTGGGCAGCGGCGCTTCGAAGCCTGGGTCTTCCATCAGTTCCCAGGCTTGCAGGTCGATACCCCAGGCCTTGGACAGGCCTTCCTGGTTGCGGTACTTGTCGCGCAGCTGCTTGAGAAACGCGCGCTTGGCCGGTACGTCGGTGGTCAGCCTCAGGGTGCCGAAGGCCAGCCCATAGCGGGCCTTGGGATCATCACCCGGCGCCGCCCAGGCCAGCTCATTGTCGGCGAAGTAGCCAATCAGCCAGGGATCATCGCGGTGATCACGGGCGGCGATGGCCACGGCGCGCTCGGTCGCCATGGCAAAGCGTGGATCGAACGGATCGGGCATGCGCCCCCACCAGTCCATACCGGTACTGATGCTGGCGTAGTCGCCAACGATCGACAGCGGTAGCGTGTAGGGCACTCGCTTGGCCAGGCCAAGGGCCGGATCGCTCCAGTTGCCCAGGGTATTGAAACCCCAGGCCTGCATGCGATCGAGGGTGTGGCTCTGCCAGCGGGCGGCATCGAGGGCCGCAGGTGGGCAGGCAACAGGTGGCTGCCCTTCTACTGGCGCCGGACAAGGCTGGCCATAACCACGCTGCAGGTTGGCAGCATAGAAGTCGAACCAGCGACCTTTATTGAAATTGCGCCCTTGCGACGAGGCATTGCCATCATCGTTGTTGCCTTGGCCATAGAACGCGGCGAGACGCTCGCCTTCGCCCGGCAAGGCGGTGAACATGCTTTCGCGTCCGCTTATATAGGTACGGCCGCCGTCGGCCGCCACGGCATTGATGCCGAGCGAATAGAACGGGTGCCCCTCAGGGGTCACCAGGAACCAGCGGCCATTACGCTTTTCAGTACGGAAAAACCCTTTGGCTTCGAAGGCCGGGCCGGCGATCAGCCCACCGTAGCTGTCCAATTGCTGTTTGCCGCGCTCTGCCAACCAGCCTTTGAGCTGAGCTTGTTCGCGGGTATCAGCGGCCTTGAGCTGATCATCGTTGACGATCTTTTCCGGCCAGCGTCCGCGGGTGGACTGGCCATAAGCATCGATCAAACCGTCGTAGGCGGCCTTGAACGCCAGATCGTCATCCTGGATACCAACTTTCTCGATCAGCAGGCTCTGGGCCACCTTGGGCCTTGGAATGCTCAGGGTAACCGAACTGATCTGGGTGAGATCGACTTCACCGACGCTGCTGGTCAGCAGCACCCGTTGCCCTTGATACGTCCACGGCATGGGCGGCCCCGCGCGCATGCCCTGGCTCAATGGCGAGCTGGCCTTGAGCGGAACCATCACCGTCTGCGCAGGCCCGGCGGGCAGGTCGATACGGCTGGTGAGCGTGCGGCCATCACTGCTCTGCACCGTGACATCCACACTCAAGGCCCAGTCCATGGCGCTTTGCAGACGCAAAGTCAGCGCCTGCCCGGCAGACCAGTCCCACACGCCACTCTGCGGGCTGAGGCCCAGTGTCGGCCGCTCCACCGGATTGAACACCACCCGCCGCAGCACCTCGCCCTCGGCCGTCTGCTCCGCGTTGTACTGCGGCATGCCGGCATCAGCGGTGATCACATTGACCACTGAAGCCGGCCGCACAAAGCTGAACAACGTCTGCTGCGCGGCCAGCAACGGCGAGCTGAACAACAGCGTAAGTACAGCGGGCAAGGTGCGATGGAGCATAGGGCTGGGGCTCTCCTTCAGAGCCCTCATGGGCCCTTGACTGAGTGATGGACAACGGGCCGGGGCGTCTTGCTCCGGCCGTCAGGAAATCTCCCGCCTAAATGGCGGCAGCGCATTGAGAATAGCCTTGCCGTAGCGCTGGGTGACCAGGCGCCGATCAAGCAAGGTGATGACGCCGCGATCCTGCTCGGTACGCAGTAAGCGACCGCAGGCCTGGATCAACTTGAGCGAGGCGTCGGGTACGGCAATTTCCATGAACGGATTGCCACCGCGGGCTTCGATCCACTCGGCCAAGGCTGCCTCGACCGGATCGTCCGGCACCGAGAATGGGATCTTGGCGATCACCACGTGCTCGCAATAGGCGCCCGGCAAGTCGACCCCCTCGGCGAAGCTGGCCAGGCCGAACAGCACACTGTGCTGGCCATCGTCGACCCGCGCCTTGTGCTTGTTGAGGGTTTCCTGTTTGGACAGGTTGCCCTGGATCAACACCAGTTTGCGCCAGTCACGGTCCAGGCCATCGAACACGTCTTGCATCTGTTTGCGCGAGGAGAACAACACCAGCGCGCCGCGGGCCTCTTCGAGCATTGCCGGCAGTTCACGGATGATCGCTGCCGTGTGCCCAGCAGCGTCGCGCGGATCAGCGCCCAGGTCAGGCACTCGCAGCAGACCAGCATCGCCGTGCACGAACGGGCTTGGCACCACGCACGTCACCGCGTCGCGAGGCAGGCCCGAACGCATGCGGAAGCGGTCGAACTTGCCCAGCGCGGTGAGTGTGGCCGAAGTCACCAGAGCGCCGTGGGCGACGCTCCACAGGCTGCGGCGCAGCATTTCGGCGGCAAGGATCGGGCTGGCATTGACCTCGATGTCGAACAGCGCACCGGTTTCGGCCAACGTCAGCCAGCGCGCCATTGGCGGGCTGTCTTGCGGATCTTCGGCGGTGAACGCGGTCCATAGCTCCCAGTTGCCCTGGGCGCGGGTCACCAGGCTGCCGAACAGTGGATACCACTCTTCGGCCTGGTGGCTGGCAATACCGATGTTGTTTTCCCCGTCCATGCCTTCCTTGAGCAGGTCGGCCAGGCGGGTGAACAGGTCGTTGAGACGCGAGAAACCCTTTTTCAGCTCTATGCCGACTTCGCGAATCTGCTCCGGTACCACTCCACCTTCGAAGCGGTAGCGTGGGCGCTCACGGCCTTCGGTGTCTTCGCCGGGGCGGAAATCCGCGACCTGCTCGCACAAGGTGAACATGAACTGCTGCTGGGTGCGGATTTCGCGAGCCAGCTCCGGCACCTGTTCGATGTACTTGCCCAGGTCACCCGGCAGCGGATGCTGGGCGAGCAGCTTGGTCAGGTTCTTGGCCGTCTGCTCCAACCAGTCGGCAGTGGAGCGCAGGCGCGAATAATGAGCGAAGTGGCCGATCGCCTTGTCTGGCAGGTGATGGCCTTCGTCGAATACGTACATGGTGTCACGCGGGTCGGGCAGTACCGCACCGCCGCCCAAGGCCAGGTCGGCCAGGACCATGTCATGGTTGGTGACGATTACATCGACCTTACCCATGCCCTCGCGCGCCTTATAGAAGACGCATTGCTGGAAGTTCGGGCAGTGGCGACCGGTGCACTGGCTATGGTCGGTGGTCAGGCGCGCCCAGTCCTGGTCTTCGAGGGTTTCCGACCAGCTGTCGCGATCACCGTCCCAGCGATTGCCGGCAAGCTTCTCGATCATGCTGTTGAACAGCTTCTGGCTGCGCTCGTCGACTTCGATGTGAAAGCCTTCTTCCTCGAACAGCTGGGCGGTCGCCGACTGGGCGTGGCCTTCCTGCAGCAGCACGTCGAGCTTGGACAGACACAGGTAGCGCCCACGCCCCTTGGCCAGGGCGAAGCTGAAATTGAGCCCGCTGTTGCGCATCAGGTCGGGCAGATCCTTGAACACGATCTGCTCCTGCAAGGCCACGGTCGCGGTGGCGATCACCAGGCGTTTGCCGGCAGCCTTGGCGGCGGGAATCGCCGCCAGGCTGTAGGCGACGGTCTTGCCGGTACCGGTGCCGGCCTCGACCGCGACCACGGCCGGCTCGCCCGAGCGGCGACCTTCGTCGTCGCAGGCGATATCGCCGAGCACTTTCGCCACTTCGGCGATCATCAGGCGCTGGCCATAGCGAGGCTTGAGGCTCTTGGCTTCGAGAAAACGCGAGTAGGCGCCCTGGATGGTGGCTTTGAGTTCGTTGCTGATCATGGTCTGCAGGCGCCCGAAGGGCTGGATATATTTTCAGTGTTTCGCATGGGGCGGCTATCATACCCCGCTATCGCCCTTTGTGCCGCATGGAGATCCTGATGCTTGCCTTTGCCCTGCCCTACACACTGCATGTTTTGGCTGCCCTGGTCTGGGTTGGCGGCATGTTCTTCGCCTGGCTGGTACTGCGCCCGGCCACGGTTGCAGCCTTGGAGGGGCCTGCGCGGCTGCGCTTGTGGGTGGAAGTTTTCCGACGTTTCTTTGGTTGGGTCTGGGCGGCGGTAGCGGTTTTGGCGATCAGTGGTATCGGGATGTTGCATTTGCGTTTTTCCGGGTTTGAAACGGCGCCTCGGTATGTGCAGGTGATGATTGGGGGTGCGATTGTGATGTTTGCGCTGTTCATGCGGGTGCAGGCGTTGATGCTGCCGGAGCTGCGGGCGGCGGTGCAGGCTGAGGATTGGGCGGCTGGGGCTGGGGTTTTGGCGCGGATTCGGCGGATGGTGGGGGTTAATTTGCTGGTGGGGTTGGCGGTGGTTGGGGTCGCTAGTTCGCGGGTTTTGGTTTGAGTTGGGCTTTTAGAGACTTGAGCTTATCCGTTTGATGTGGCGGCGCTGCTGGCCCCTTCCGCCCTTACGGCGGCCTACTTTGGTCTTGGCCAAAGTAGGCAAAGCCGCTCGCTCCTGCATACGGCCCCTGCGCTACGCTCCGGGGTCCCTTCGCGCCGGCGCCTTCCGGGCCCGCGCGGCCTACGATTTGCTGCGCAAATCTACATCTCGCGCCTTCGGCTACGCCGAAGGGTGCTGGCGCACCTGGCCCTACAGGCACCTCTGCTCAGCCTCCTGAAGTCGCGAATCTGCGGCGCCTGAACCTGCGCGCATGAAGATCAAGAGCAGGCGAATCGCTGCGCTCTCGCTAAAGCCAAAGCCAAAGCCAAAGCCAAGTTTGTATTTTTGATTTGTGGGGTTTGGCCTGGCCTCATCGCTTTGACTTTTCCCGGATGAGGCCTGAAGGAACGCTTGCGCTACTTCGCAACCACGCGCTCAGAAGGGCGCCGGGCGCCGGCTACGAGCTTCTCCACCGCTTTGCTCGCCGCCACCATGCCAAAGGTCGCCGTTACCATCATCACCGCGCCGAAGCCGCCGGAGCAGTCCAGGCGCACGCCTTCGCCGACGAAGCTTTTCTGCAGGCAGACACTGCCATCGCCCTTGGGGTAACGCAGCTGCTCGCTGGAAAACACGCAAGGTACCCCGTAGTTGCGCGAGGTATTGCGCGAGAAGTTGTAATCGCGGCGCAGGGTCGAACGCACCCGCGAGGCCAGCGGGTCGTTGAAGGTCTTGTTGAGGTCGCCGATCTGGATCTGGGTGGGGTCGATCTGCCCGCCGGCGCCGCCAGTGGTAACGATGCCGATCTTGCGTCGACGACACCAGGCAATCAGCGCCGCCTTGGCCATCACGCTGTCGATGCAGTCGATCACACAATCCATCTGCTCGGTGATGTACTCGGCCATGGTTTCGCGGGTGACGAAGTCAGCCACGGCATGCACTCGACATGCCGGGTTGATCGCCCGCAGGCGCTCAGCCATGACCTCGACCTTGGCGCGCCCAACTTGGCCCTCCAGCGCGTGCGCCTGGCGGTTGGTGTTGCTCACGCAAACGTCGTCCAGATCGAACAGGCTGATTTCACCCACCCCGCTACGGGCCAGCGCTTCTGCGGCCCACGAGCCCACGCCACCAATGCCGACAATCGCCACGTGGGCGTCGCGCAGGCGTTGCAGCCCCTGGTCGCCGTACAACCGGGCGACGCCGGCAAAGCGTGGATCTTCTGTGCTCATGGCCAATACCCCGAAAAAACCGGCGCGCATTATACGCCAATCGAGCGCTCCCAGGGTCGCGGCCCAGCGCCGCCAATTGGCACCTTCCCTACCATCCCTGCTTTAATGTCCTACCACGCAACCAGATATGGACGACAATAGAGCGGGATCAGAACTTCATCCTCTGCGGAAAATCCAATCAACTACCTTCCCAGGTAAGCGTAGGACTCACGCCCCTGTGGCGCCCGCCCCGCTCCCTTCATCGGAACCTTGAAACGCTTATGTCATCACGCAAATTCGGCCTCAACCTGGTGGTGGTGCTGGCCATCGCCGCGCTGTTCACCGGGTTCTGGGCGCTGATCAATCGCCCAGTGTCGGCCCCTGCCTGGCCGGAACAGATCTCCGGTTTCTCCTACTCGCCGTTCCGCTTGGGCGAAAGTCCGCAGAAAGGCCAGTACCCAAGTGACGATGAGATGCGCCAGGACCTGGAGCAGATGAGCAAGCTGACCGACAGCATTCGCATCTATACCGTCGAGGGCACCCAGGCCGAGATCCCCCGCCTGGCCGAGGAACTGGGCCTGCGCGTCACCCTGGGCATCTGGATCAGCCCCGATCAAGAGCGCAACGAGCGTGAGATCAGCAAGGCCATCGAGCTGGCCAACACCTCGCGCAGCGTGGTCCGGGTGGTAGTGGGCAACGAGGCGCTGTTCCGCGAAGAGATCACGCCTGAGGCATTGATCCAGTACCTGGATAGGGTCCGCGCGGCGGTGAAAGTACCGGTGACTACCAGCGAACAATGGCATATCTGGAAAGAACACCCAGAGCTGGCCAAGCACGTCGACCTGATCGCCGCGCACATCCTGCCATACTGGGAGTTCGTGCCCATGCAGGACTCGGTGGAGTTCGTTCTCGACCGTGCCCGCGAGCTCAAGCTGCAGTTCCCCCGCAAACCGCTGCTGCTCTCGGAAGTTGGCTGGCCAAGCAACGGCCGCATGCGCGGTGGCGCCGATGCGACCCAGGCCGACCAGGCGATCTACTTGCGCACCCTGGTCAACACCCTCAACCGCCGCGGCTACAACTACTTCGTCATCGAAGCCTACGACCAGCCGTGGAAGGCCAGTGACGAAGGCTCGGTGGGCGCCTACTGGGGCGTGTTCAACGCCGAACGCCAGCAGAAATTCAACTTCGAAGGGCCGGTGGTGGCGATCCCGCAATGGCGGGCACTGGCGGTCGCGTCGGTGGTGCTGGCGATGCTCGCCCTGACCATCCTGTTGATCGACGGCTCGGCCCTGCGCCAGCGCGGGCGGACCTTCCTGACCTTCATCACCTTCCTGTGTGGTTCGGTGCTGGTGTGGATCGCCTACGACTACAGCCAGCAGTACAGCACCTGGTTCAGCCTGATCGTGGGCTTCCTGCTCGCGCTGGGTGCAATTGGCGTGTTCATCGTGCTGATGACCGAGGCGCACGAACTGGCCGAGACGGTGTGGACCGCCAAGCGGCGCCGGGAGTTTCTCCCCGTGCAGGGCGATTCTGCCTACCGGCCGAAGGTCTCGGTGCATGTGCCCTGCTACAACGAACCACCAGAAATGGTCAAGCAGACCCTCGATGCCCTGGCCGCGCTGGATTATCCGGACTACGAAGTGCTGGTGATCGACAACAACACCAAGGACCCGGCGGTCTGGGAGCCGCTCAAGGCCCACTGTGAACTGCTCGGCGAGCGCTTCAAGTTCTTCCACGTCGCGCCGCTGGCCGGTTTCAAGGGCGGTGCGCTGAACTATCTGCTGCCACACACTGCCAAGGACGCCGAAGTGATCGCAGTGATCGACTCGGACTACTGCGTCGACCGCAACTGGCTCAAGCACATGGTGCCGCACTTCGCCGATCCGAAGATCGCGGTGGTGCAATCGCCACAGGATTACCGCGACCAGCATGAAAGTGCCTTCAAGAAGCTGTGCTACAGCGAATACAAAGGCTTCTTCCACATCGGCATGGTGACCC
Organism: Pseudomonas sp. Je.1.5.c; assembly: GCF_051129895.1. NCBI lineage: Bacteria > Pseudomonadati > Pseudomonadota > Gammaproteobacteria > Pseudomonadales > Pseudomonadaceae > Pseudomonas > Pseudomonas sp. Je.1.5.c. The sequence continues at coordinate 44,950 of NZ_JBCPSP010000038.1, read as the reverse complement.
GCAACGACCGTGACGCGATCATCCAGCACGGCACCATGACCATGACCCGGCGCAGCGTCCTGCAAGAGCTGGGTTGGGCCGAGTGGTGCATCTGCGAGGATGCCGAACTGGGCCTGCGGATATTCGAGAAAGGCCTGTCCGCCGCCTATGCGCACAACAGCTATGGCAAGGGCCTGATGCCCGATACCTTCATCGACTTCAAGAAGCAGCGTTTCCGCTGGGCCTACGGCGCGATCCAGATCATCAAGCACCACGCCCGCGCCCTGCTGCGCGGCAAAGGCAGCGAACTGACCCGTGGCCAGCGCTATCACTTCCTGGCCGGCTGGCTGCCGTGGGTCGCCGATGGCATGAACATCTTCTTCACCGTCGGCGCACTGCTGTGGTCGGCAGCGATGATCATCGTGCCGCATCGGGTCGATCCGCCGCTGATGATCTTCGCCATTCCGCCGCTGGCGTTGTTCTTCTTCAAGGTCGGCAAGATCCTGTTCCTGTATCGTCGCGCGGTCGGCGTCGACCTAAAAGATGCCTTCGCCGCAGCGCTGGCGGGGTTGGCGCTATCGCACACCATAGCCAAGGCGGTGCTGTACGGTTTCTTCACCAGCAGCATGCCGTTCTTCCGTACACCGAAAAATGCCGACAGCCATGGCTTGCTGGTGGCGATTTCCGAAGCGCGCGAAGAGCTGTTCATCATGCTCTTGCTGTGGGGCGCTGCGGCCGGGATCTATCTGGTCCAGGGCCTGCCGAGCTCGGACATGCGTTTCTGGGTGGCGATGTTGCTGGTGCAGTCGTTGCCGTACCTGGCGGCATTGATCATGGCCTTCCTGTCGTCGCTGCCCAAGCCTGTCGCAAAGTCTGTTGAGCCCTCGACTGCTGCCCAAGGCTAAGGGGCATGTGAACGGGCTTATTCCGTGATAGCGAGTGTGGAATAAACATCGCTATCGCGGGGCAAGCCCGCCCACACGCCCTTCCCTCAAGGTCATTGGCCTCTTGCCACCTGCCCTGGGCGTGCCCGGCGACATCATTTGATATAAGATAACGCCCCTGATTTCCCGCCTTGCCTTGCCCCCGGAGTCCCCCATGACGGCCCCAGCCGAGCTCTCGCCTACCCTTCAACTGGCCTGCGACCTGATCCGCCGCCCCTCGGTGACCCCGGTCGACGCCGACTGCCAGACCCAGATGATGAACCGCCTGGGTGCCGTCGGCTTCCAGCTCGAACCGATGCGTATCGAGGACGTCGATAATTTCTGGGCCACCCACGGCACCCAGGAAGGCCCGGTACTGTGCTTCGCCGGCCATACCGACGTGGTCCCCACTGGCCCGGTGCAGCAATGGCAGCACGAGCCGTTCGAGGCGCTGATCGATGCCGACGGCATGCTCTGTGGACGTGGCGCGGCCGATATGAAAGGCAGCCTGGCCTCGATGGTGGTGGCCAGCGAGCGCTTCGTCCACGACTACCCCAATCACCGTGGCAAGGTCGCCTTCCTGATCACCAGCGACGAAGAAGGCCCGGCCCACCATGGCACCAAAGCCGTGGTCGAGCGCCTGGTCGCGCGTAAAGAGCGCCTGGACTGGTGCATCGTCGGTGAGCCGTCGAGCACCAACCTGCTCGGCGATGTGGTGAAGAACGGCCGTCGCGGCTCGCTCGGCGCCAAGCTGACTGTACGTGGCAAGCAGGGCCATGTGGCCTACCCGCACCTGGCGCGCAACCCGATCCACCTGGCCGCGCCAGCACTGGCGGAACTGGCTGCCGAGCACTGGGACGAAGGCAACGCATTCTTCCCGCCGACCAGCTTCCAGATCTCCAACCTCAACTCGGGCACGGGCGCGACCAACGTGGTTCCGGGCGACCTGACGGCGCTGTTCAACTTCCGCTTCTCCACCGAGTCGACCGTCGAGGGCCTGCAGGCGCGCGTCGCCGCCATCCTCGACAAGCACCAGCTGGACTGGTCGATCGACTGGGCACTGTCGGGCCTGCCGTTCCTCACCGAGCCAGGTGATCTGCTCGATGCGGTATCGGCCAGCATCAAGGCGGTGACTGACCGTGATACCCAACCGTCGACCAGCGGCGGCACCTCCGACGGCCGCTTCATCGCCACCATGGGTACCCAAGTGGTCGAACTCGGCCCGGTCAACGCCACCATTCACCAGGTCGATGAACGCATCTTGGCTAGTGATCTCGACCTGCTGACCGAGATCTACTACCAGACCCTGGTGCGGTTGCTCGCCTGATGCTCGCCTGCCCGCTCTGCCAGGCAGCCCTGGCACCCCTGGACAATGGCGTAGTGTGCCCTGCCGGCCATCGTTTCGACCGCGCGCGCCAGGGCTACCTGAACTTGCTGCCGGTGCAGCACAAGAATAGCCGCGACCCAGGTGACAACCAGGCCATGGTCGAGGCCCGCCGCGACTTCCTCGACGGCGGCCATTACGCGCCGGTGGCGCGGCGCCTGGCCGAACTGGCTGCCGAGCGCCAGCCCGGCGTCTGGCTGGATATCGGCTGTGGCGAAGGCTACTACACCGGGCAAATTGCCCAGACCCTGCCGGCGGCGCAAGGCTATGCCCTGGACATCTCCCGCGAGGCGGTCAAGCGCGCCTGTCGCCGCGCGCCAGAGGTGACCTGGATGGTCGCCAGCATGGCCCGCGTGCCGCTGGCCGATGCCAGCTGCCAGTTCATTGCCAGCGTGTTCAGCCCGTTGGACTGGCAGGAGGCTCTGCGCCTGCTCAGCCCAGGCGGTGGCCTGATGCGGGTCGGACCGACCAGCGGCCACCTGATGCAATTGCGCGAGGTGCTCTACGATGAAGTACGCCCCTACGCCGACGACAAACACCTGGCATTGGTCCCGCAAGGCATGGCCCATGCTCATAGCGAGATCCTCGAGTTCCGCTTGAGCCTGGCCGAGCCCAAGGCCCGTGCCGACCTGCTGGCCATGACCCCACACGGCTGGCGCGCCAGCGCCGAGAAACGCGCACGGGTGATCGACCAGCCCGAGCCGTTCGAGGTCACGGTTTCCATGCGTTATGACTATTTCGTGCGCCAAGACTGAGCACACCCGGAGCCTTTTTATGCGCCAACCCGATATCGAGATCTACCTCAAGGACAGCGACGTCGACCACAAGCAGATTTCTGCCTGGCTCGCCCAAGCGCTGGGCCCTTGCAGCGAATGGAAGCAAAAAGGCCAGACCTGGAAATGCCAGGCCGGTAACATTCCGGTCACCTGGTTACCCAAGGCTGTAGGGAAATGGAACAGCCTGTACCTGGAAAGCGACCAGACCCCATGGGACGACGACATCGCCTGCGCACGCGCAGCCTTTGCCGCGCTCAACGTGGAAATACGTTGCGCACCGGGTAGCTGGGCGGAAGAACAAGGGGAAGAAGATGCCGATCGCTGGATCCGCATCAGTGCCGACGGTGAAGAGGAAATCACCTGGCGTACGAGCTGAAGCTCGTTGCGCTTGGCATCAGGCTGCAAGTTCCACGGTCAACTTGCAGCTTGAAGCTTGAGGCTTAAAGACCGACTACATCCTCGGCCTGCAGGCCTTTCTGGCCCTGGGTCAAGTTGTACTCGACCTGCTGCCCTTCGACCAGGCTACGATGACCCTCACCGCGGATTGCCCGATAGTGGACGAATACATCCGCACCACCTTCGCGCTGAATGAAGCCATAACCCTTGGCATCGTTGAACCACTTTACATTCCCAGTCTCACGAGACGACATCTGAACTACTCCGGTTTTTTATTGTGAAGATCGCCTTGCTGACACAGGTTCTCCACCCTGTGCCGACACAGCTTGCCGAAATATCCTGCAAGGTGCGGACCGAGTATATGACAGAGAACAAAGAAAATTCATGACCGCCCCGTGAATTGCAGATTTTTGCTGAACTTACGCCGATACGGCAGACTAACTGACTGTAAATAGACCCGATCCTCTCATCAGGGCACACACATTCCATGACCCGTTCTCCCTTGCGTCGCCTGATCTTCGGCGCCCTGCGCCGCGTGCTGTACCTATGGGTGCGCTCCGAGACCATCAACCAATCGTCCCTGTCCCTCAAGCTCGATCGCAGCCGCCCGGTGTTCTACGCCCTGCCCTCGCCATCACTGACCGACCTGGCGGTAATCGATCGGGAGTGCACCAAGGCGGGGCTGCCGCGCCCGGTACTGCCCGTTGCCGTCGGCCCCTTGCAGGAACCCGCCGCTTTCTTCTACCTGACGCCAGACCCCGACTGGCTCGGCCGCCAGGATAAACGCGGTGCACCGCCCACGCTCGAGCGCCTGGTCTCAGCGATCAGCCAGCACGCGGAAGAAGACGCGCAGATCATTCCGGTGAGCGTGTTCTGGGGGCAGACCCCCGCCAGCGAATCGAGCCCATGGAAGCTGTTGTTCGCCGATAGCTGGGCCGTCACCGGGCGCCTGCGGCGCTTGCTGACCATCTTGATTCTTGGGCGCAAGACCCGCGTGCAGTTCTCCGCGCCCATCCACCTGCGCGAGCTGGTCGAGCACAACAAGGGCCACGAACGCACGGTGCGCATGGCCCAACGGCTGATGCGAGTGCATTTCCGTAACCTCAAGACGGCAGTGATCGGCCCGGACATTTCCCACCGGCGCAACCTGGTCAAGGGCCTGATCCACGACCCACTGGTGCGCCAGGCCATCGCCGATGAAGCCGAGCGCGAGAAAATCCCACTGGCCAAGGCCGAGGCCCAGGCCTTGCGCTACGGCAACGAGATCGCCTCGGACTATACCTACACCGCGATCCGCTTCCTGGAGGTTGTGCTCAGCTGGTTCTGGAACAAGATCTACGACGGCATCAAGGTCAATCACATCGAGCAGGTGCAGGGCATCGCCCCCGGCCACGAAGTGATCTACGTGCCGTGTCACCGCAGCCATATCGACTACCTGCTGCTGTCGTACCTGCTGTTTCGCAATGGCCTGACCCCGCCGCACATCGCTGCCGGCATCAACCTCAATATGCCGGTGATCGGCGGGCTGCTGCGGCGCGGCGGGGCGTTCTTCATGCGCCGCACCTTCAAGGGCAACCCGTTGTACACGGCCGTTTTCAACGAGTACCTGCACACCCTGTTCACCAAGGGTTTTCCGGTGGAGTACTTCGTCGAGGGCGGGCGTTCGCGTACCGGGCGCATGCTGCAACCGCGCACCGGCATGCTGGCGATCACCCTGCGCAGTTTCCTGCGATCCTCGCGTACGCCGATTGTCTTCGTGCCGGTGTACATCGGCTACGAGCGCGTGCTGGAAGGCCGCACCTACCTGGGCGAGCTGCGCGGCGCAAGCAAGAAGAAGGAGTCGATCTTCGACATCTTCAAGGTCATCGGCGCGCTGAAGCAGCGCTTCGGCCAGGTCTACGTCAACTTCGGTGAACCGATCCGCCTGGCCGGCTTTCTCGACCAGCAGCAACCTGGCTGGCGCGAGCAGGCGCTCGGTCCGCAGTTCCGCCCGGCCTGGCTGAATGAAACCACCACCCGCCTGGGCGAAACCGTGGCCCGTCACCTCAACGAGGCGGCGGCGATCAACCCGGTCAACCTGGTGGCACTGGCGCTGCTCTCGACCAGTCGCCACGCCCTCGACGAACGCGCGCTGGTGCGCATTCTCGACCTGTACCTGGCGCTGCTACGCCAAGTGCCCTACTCGTCGCACACCACCTTGCCCGAGGGCAATGGCCTGGCCTTGATCAAGCACGTGCGGGGCATGGACCTGCTGGCCGAGCAGAACGATGCGATGGGCCGCATCCTGTATCTGGATGAAGCCAACGCGGTTTTGATGACCTACTACCGCAACAACGTCATGCATATCTTCGCCCTTCCAGCGCTACTGGCGAGCTTCTTCGAGAGCAGTTCGCGGATGAGCCGCGAGCTGATCGGCCAGTACGTCAAGGCGCTGTACCCGTACCTGCAGGCGGAGCTGTTCCTGCGCTGGACGCCCGAGCAACTGGACGAGGTCATCGATCAGTGGCTGGCAGCTTTTGTCGAGCAAGGCCTGCTGCGCTTCGAAAACCAGGTTTACCTGCGCCCGGCACCGAGCTCGCGACAGTTCGTGCTGTTGACCTTGCTGGCCCGCACCATCACCCAGGCCCTGCAACGCTACTACATGGCCACCTCGCTGCTGCTCAACAGCGGCCAGCAGACCCTGAGCGCCGAGGAGCTGGAAGACCTGTGCGTGATGATGGCCCAGCGCCTGTCGATCCTGCATGGCCTCAATGCTCCGGAGTTCTTCGACAAGACCCTGTTCCGTCATTTCATCCAGACGCTGATGCAACAAGGCGTGCTGCGCCCGGACAGCAACGGCAAGCTTGGTCATCACGACAAGCTCGGCGAGCTGGCCGAAGGGGTGGCCAAGCGTGTGCTATCGGCTGAGCTGCGTCTTTCGATCCGCCAGGTAGCGCTGCATCGGAATGATGTATAGGGATAACTTTCCAACTTACTCACACTCCTGCCAACACACAGACTCGTCAGTGCGCGATAACCGCGCACTTACTATTCTTCGTGGCAGGAGCCATGTTATGAGCAAAGTAAACTTTATCGAGTTGTTTGGTTCATTAAGTTTAGTCAATATACCCCGCTATGATGCAAATCCGCATCAAGTCATCATAGCCTTGACCCCACCCACTGTCACTGAACTACGCGACGCCAGGTCTTACTGCATTCAGCAATATAGTGGCACCAGCATCCCCTTCCAATTGACCGTGGACACGGCCGCTTTTGAAGCGGGCGAGGCGCTCGAGCTGGAGGCGATAATTCAGGCGGGCTTCGGCCCTGATAGCAATAAGGAACGGGTAAAAATTCCACTGATGCTCAATCATGCTACAGCGCGCGTGGAGCAGAATCTTACCGTCTCAGGTTCGAGCACATCAGCCACCCAACAACCCGCTTCAACAGTGTTCACTGAGATTCATGGCGATATTTCAATTCCTCAGATTGACGACCTGGCAGGTCACCAGCTCATCATTAGCTTACATGAAGTAGGGATGAATGATGACATGCAGCCTTTCTTCAATAGGATCAGCGAAACCAGTTATCAGGTTCGCGCACTTAAGGCCCCCTTCTCTCTTCGATACGATAACAACGTATTGACCAGCGGGCGCAGCTATGACCTTCTTATTATCCTGCGCGCGCCTTCAGGTAAGTTTGTAGCCGGTCGAAACCTGAGAAATATCGACCTGGCTAAACTCACTGAAGCCCAGCAGGTGACGCTGGGACGGCCGAGGGGATAAGGCACTCCCGAAGTGAGTCCTGAAAACCAACAACGGCACTGCAGGGCTCACTATCGGCGGAGAAAATCCGCTAAAGTCCCTGGGGTTGGCCACAAGCCAGCCCCAGGACTACGGAGATTCCATGAAAAAGCTCGTTATGCTGTGTTGCGCATCCCTGCTCGCAGCCTGTTCCAGCACCACCCCGTCGAACCAGGCCAGCCTGGATGGCGAAGTCTTCTACCTGCAGCGCATTGCCTTGCCACCGGCCGCTACCTTGAGCGTGAGCCTGCAAGACGTATCGCTGATGGACGCCCCTGCCGTGACCCTGGCCAGCCAGGCCGGCCCGGTCAAGGGTAACGTACCGCTGCCGTTCCACCTGACCTACGACCCAGCCCAAGTCAAACCCGGCCATCGCTATGCGGTCAGCGCGCGCATCGAACTGGACGGCAAACTGCTGTTCATCAATACCGAACACCACGGCGTCCAGCTCGACGGTAGCGATGTGCAGCCGGTGCGGATCAAGGTCGATCCGGTTCGCTGATCCCGGTTTATTCATTTGCATAAGGAAGTACCCATGATTCGCTCCTCCCTGCGCCTCACCACCCTGTGCGCCGGCCTGCTGCTGTCCGCCAGCGCCCTGGCGGTGTCGCTTGGCGACCTGACCCAGAACGATGCGGCTGGCGGCCTGAAGGACGCCCTGACCCAAGGCGCACAAGTTGCCGTCAAGCAACTAAGCACCCCAGGCGGTTTCAGCAACAATCCGGACGTGCGTATCGAGCTGCCGGGCAACCTGGGCAAGGCCGCCAAGGCAATGAAGATGTTCGGCAAGGGCGACCAGGTCACAGCCCTGGAAGACAGCATGAACAAAGCTGCCGAAGCTGCGGTGCCACAGGCGCAGGCGATTCTGGTCGATGCCGTGAAGAAGATGACCGTGACCGATGCCAAGGGCATTCTCAGCGGTGCAGATGACTCGGCAACCCAGTACTTGAACAAGAGCAGCCGCGAGCAGATCCGCGCCAAGTTCCTGCCGATCGTCAAGGCGGCCACCGACAAGGTTGGCGTGGTTCAGCAGTACAACAGCTTCGCCGGCCAGGCTTCGGCACTGGGCCTGGGCGATGCCAAGAGCGCCAACGTCGAGAGCTACGTGACCGAGAAGGCCCTTGACGGTCTGTTCGAGATGATCGCCAAGCAAGAGCAGAGCATTCGCCAGAACCCGGCCCAGGCGGCGACCAGCCTGGCCAAGAAAGTCTTCGGCGCCCTCTGATGTAACTGTTGAATTGTTGGGGCCGCGTTGCGGCCCCAATTATCTTCAGTCTTTCCTGACCCTGAACCACGCCGCATACAAAGCCGGCAAGAACAACAGGGTCAACACCGTGGCGACGATCAAGCCCCCCATGATCGCCACCGCCATCGGCCCATAGAACACGCTGCGCGACAGCGGAATCATCGCCAGCACCGCCGCCAACGCAGTCAGCACGATCGGCCGGAAGCGCCGCACCGTGGCCTCGATGATCGCCTGCCAACGTTGCATGCCAGAGGCGATATCCTGCTCGATCTGGTCGATCAGGATCACCGAGTTACGCATGATCATCCCCGCCAGGGCGATGGTGCCAAGCATGGCGACAAAGCCAAACGGCTGGCGGAACACCAGCAGGAACAGGGTCACGCCAATCAGCCCTAGCGGGGCGGTCAGAAACACCATCACCGTCCGCGAGAAGCTGCGCAGCTGGATCATCAGCAGGCTCAGTACCACCACGATGAACAGCGGCATGCCGGCATTCACCGACTTCTGCCCTCGCTCGGAGTCTTCAACGGTGCCGCCCACCTCCAGCAGATAACCGTCTGGCAAGCTGGCGCGTACCTCCTGCAAGGTCGGCGAGATCTGCTTGACCAAGGTCGCCGGCTGCTCCTTGTCATAGATATCGGCACGTACGGTGACCGTCGGCAGGCGATTGCGGTGCCAGATGATGCCCTCTTCAAAGCCGTACTCCAGCGTCGCCACCTGCGACAGGGCAACGCTTTGGCCATTCTCGGTGGGCAATGCCAGGCTACCGAGATTGGCCAGGTCACTGCGCTCTTGTTGAGTGCCGCGCAGGAGGATCTCGATCAGCTCGTTGTCTTCGCGGTACTGGCTCACCGTGCTACCGGTCAACGAACTCTGCAGGAAGCTCGCCAGGTGCGCGGTGCTCACACCCAAGGCACGCGCGCGGTCCTGGTCGATCTCCAGGAACACCGCCTTGCTCGGCTCTTCCCAATCCAGGTGCACGTTCACCACGTGCGGGTTTTCCCGCACCTTGTCGGCGACTTTACGGGCCAGTGCGCGGACCTTCTCGATGTGCTCGCCGGTCACACGGAACTGCACCGGGTAGCCCACGGGTGGGCCGTTTTCCAGGCGCGTGACGCGCGAGCGCAGCTCTGGGAACTGCTCATCGAGCGTGGCGATCAGCCAGCTACGCAGCGCTTCGCGATCTTCCAGGGATTTGGCCAGGACCACGAACTGGGCGAAGCTCGCCGCCGGCAGTTGCTGGTCCAGCGGCAGGTAGAAACGCGGAGAGCCGGTGCCGATATAGGCCACGTAGTTGTCGATGCCATCCTGGGCCTTGAGCAGCCCTTCGAGTCGCTTGACCTGTTCGGCGGAGTTGCTCAGCGAGGCGCCTTCGGCCAGTTTCAGGTCAATCATCAACTCAGGCCGGCCCGAGGCCGGGAAAAACTGCTGGGGCACGAAGCGGAACAACAGGATGCTACCGACAAAGGCGGCAATGGTCAGCAGGATGACTGTCTTGCGCCGCCGCACACACCACTCCACCACGCGCCGTACGCGTTGATAGAACGGTGTGGCGTACGGGTCTGGCGCATGCCCATCGCTGCCGTGGCGCGCCGCATGCAGCTTGGCCAGATCCGGCAGCAGTCGCTCACCCAGATAAGGCACGAACAACACCGCCGCGACCCACGAGGTGAGCAAGGCGATGGTCACCACCTGGAAGATCGACCGGGTGTACTCGCCGGTGCTCGACGCCGCCGTGGCGATCGGCAGGAAGCCCGCCGCCGTGATCAGGGTGCCGGTGAGCATCGGGAAGGCGGTGCTGGTCCAGGCGTAACTCGCCGCCTTGAAGCGGTCGAACCCCTGTTCCATCTTGATCGCCATCATTTCCACGGCAATGATCGCGTCATCCACCAATAGGCCCAAGGCCAGTACCAGCGCCCCAAGCGAAATCTTGTGCAGGCCGATACCGAAGTAATGCATGGCAGCGAAGGTCATGGCCAGCACCAGCGGAATCGCCAGGGCCACGACCAGGCCGGTGCGCAGCCCGAGCGAGAAGAAGCTCACCAACAAGACGATGACCAACGCCTCGACCAGCACCTGGACGAACTCGCCAACACCGGCCTTCACCGCTGCCGGCTGGTCGGACACCTTGCGCAGCTCCATCCCCGCCGGCAGGTTGTGCGCCAGCCGCTCGAACTCGCCTTCAAGAGCCTTGCCCAGCACCAGGATGTCGCCGCCATCCTTCATCGACACCGCCAGACCAATGGCATCCTCGCCCATGAAGCGCATGCGCGGCGCGGGTGGGTCGTTGAAACCGCGGTGCACCTCGGCCACATCGCCAATCCGGAAGGTGCGGTCGCCGACTCTGATCGGGAACTGGCGGATCTGCTCGACACTGTCGAAACGTCCACTGACGCGCAATTGCAGACGCTCGCTGGCGGTTTCGAAGAAGCCTGCGGTACTCACCGCATTCTGCTCCTGCAGCGCTTGCTGAACCGCCGCCAGCGGCACACCGAGGGTAGCCAGCTTGAGGTTGGACAGCTCGATCCAGATCTTCTCGTCCTGCAGGCCGATCAGCTCGACCTTGCCCACATCCTTGACCCTTTGCAGCTGGATCTGGATGCGGTCGGCGTAGTCCTTGAGCACGGCGTAGTCAAAGCCGTCGCCGGTCAGCGCATAGATATTGCCGAAGGTGGTGCCGAATTCGTCATTGAAGAATGGCCCCTGGATTTCCGGTGGCAGGGTGTGGCGAATGTCTGCGACCTTTTTGCGAATCTGGTACCACAGCTCCGGAATATCCTTGGAATGCAGTGAATCGCGGGCCATGAAGGTCACCTGCGACTCGCCCGGGCGGGAGAACGAGACGATCTTCTCGTACTCGCCCGTCTCCATCAGCTTCTTTTCGATGCGCTCGGTCACCTGGCGCGAGACCTCCTCGGCCGTCGCCCCGGGCCAGATGGTGCGGATGACCATGGCCTTGAAGGTGAACGGCGGATCCTCGCTCTGCCCCAGTTTGGTGTAGGACATCGCGCCAATGGCCGCGAGCAGGATCATCAGGAACAGTACGATCTGGCGATTGCGCAGCGCCCAGGCGGAAAGGTTGAAACCCATCGGGACTTACTCCTTGGCCGCCAGGTCTACTTCACGGTTGGTGCGATCCACCGGTCGCACTTGCTGGCCTTCGCGCAACACATGGCCGCCTGCGGCAACCACCCAGTCGCCGGCTTCGAGGCCTTCGAGCACGGGCACGCTGTCCGCGCCATAAGCGCCCAGGCGCACTGCGGCGCGGTGCAAGCGTTTGTCCTGGCCGACACGCCAGACATAGGCCTGGCCTTGCTCGGCAGTTACCGCCGACAGCGGCACCGACAGCGGCACCTGGCCGTCGTGGGCAATGAACACCCGCGCGCTCTGGCCCAGTTCGGCCGGCGTCTTGGTCGAATTGAAGGCAATTCGCGCGGCAAAGGTGCGCGAGCGTGGGTCGGCTGCTGGCGACAGCTCGCGGATATGGGCCTCGAAACGCTGGTTGGGGTGCGACCACAATTCGACGCTGACCTTCTGCCCCACCGCGAAGCGGGCGAACTGCTGCTCTGGCAGGCCAATGACCACTTCGCGTTCGCCATCGGCGGCCAGGGTAAACACCGTTTGCCCGGCGGCCACGACCTGACCCACCTCGACCTGACGCTTGGCGATCACCCCCGCCTGCGGCGCACGCAGCACGGCGTAGTCGGCCTGGTTGCCGGCGACATCGAACTCGGCCTTGGCCTGTTTCAGACGGGCAAGCCCGGCGCGATAGAGGTTCTCGGCGTTGTCGTAGAGCGAGCGGCTGACCATTTGTCGATCGAGCAGCTTCTGGTAGCGGTCACGCTCGGCCTGCACCAGGGCCAGATTGGCTTGGGCGGCGGCCAGTTGAGCGCGGTTAGCTTCCAGCTGCAAGCGGACGTCTTGCGGGTCGAGTTCAGCCAACGGCTGCTCGGCCTTGACCCGCTGGCCCTCCTCGACCAAGCGCTTGCTGACCTTGCCGGCGATGCGGAACGCCAGCTCCGGCTCGAACCGCGCTCGCACCTCACCTGGGTAGCTGTCGGCAGCCGCAGCGGCTGGTTGGGGCTGAACCACCAAGGCCGGGCGGGGTGCGGCCGGTGCTGCGGTCTGCTGACCACAGGCGGCCAGCAGCAAGGCCGCGGCGGCAGGCAAAGCGATGGACAAGGCATGACGCAACATGATGAATGACCTTTCGCGAAGAGCACTTCGAATATTTATACTGTCGAGTATATTAAATCAGGGAACCGAAGCCGGGAAGCTGGCGTCGCACAGATAATCAACATTAACGATTGGTCGCTGATTGCAGCCGGAGCGCGCCTGACCCGGTAAGATGGGCGACTGTTCACCTAGATGCGGATTCCAATGTCCAACGACGCACCCATCGGCCCTGGCCGGCCGAAGGACCTGGCCAAACGAGAGGCCATCCTCGAAGCGGCCAAGGCGCTGTTCCTCAGCCTTGGCTATGCCAACACCAGCATGGATGCGGTCGCTGCGGCGGCAGGTGTTTCAAAACTCACGGTCTACAGCCACTTCACCGACAAGCAGACCTTGTTTGGCTCTGCGGTGATGGCGACCTGTCAGACGCAATTGCCTGAGCTGATCTTCGAATTGCCCGACGGCGTGCCGTTGGATCAGGTGCTGTTGAACATCGCCCGCGGCTTCCAGGCGCTGATCAGCAGTGACGAGTCGGTGAAATTGAGCCGTTTGATCATTGCCCTGGGCAGCCAGGACCCAGGCTTTGGCCAGTTCTTCTACGAAGCAGGGCCCAAGCGGGTACTGAGCGAGATGGAGGCGCTGCTACGCTCGGTGGCTGAGCGCGGGTTGTTGCAGATCGATAACCCCTTGCGAGCGGCCGAGCATTTTTTCTGCTTGATCAAGGGCGCGCCGGATTATCGCTTGCTGCTGGGCTGTGCGCCGGCGTTGTCGGTGGATGAGGCAGAGGTGCATGTGCGCGAAGTGGTGGGCTTGTTTATGCGGGCTTATCAGTTTTAGGTTTTCACCTCATCGCAGGCTTGCCCCGCGATGAGGCCCATGCCAATTAAATTACAGCCGCTGCAAAATCAACTCTCCCGCAGCCCCCGCCAACCCAGGTTGCCCCGGCTCACCCGCACGCCCATTGGCCCCAGCATCGGTGCGATACACCAGACAGCCTTTGCTAGAGCCTCCTGCCCCAGCCTTGCCGGCAGCACCCGGCTTACCCGGCGCACCGCCCTCCAGACGAACCTGTACACGTTCCTGCGGATAGCCCTCAGGCAAGGCAAGACGGATCCGCCCACCGGCCGCGCCGTCATGGCCATTGCCGCCATTGTCGCCATTAGCCCCACGACTAGCCTGGCCCCAGGTGCAACCACCGGCCTTGCCATTGGCACCATCGAGGCCGACATACCCAGGCGCCCCTGCCCCACCGCGAGCATCGATCGCCAGCCGATCCGCGTCCAGGGCATGCAACTGCACATCCAGATTGCGCCCCGGTCGAGCAGCCCGCTCATAGCTGCCCGGCGCGCCTGGCGCACTGATCTCACTGCCCTCGGCAAAACGGGCATTGCCCGCTTCGATACTCAAGGCCGTTTCAGCGGGCGCCACGGCAATTCGCGCATCACGGCCAAGCTCCAGCTGATCGACTTTCAGCGAGGTCAGCGACGCCGGTAGCAACAACGTCGCAGAATCCGCAACGCGTAGGTGCTCAAGGTGCACGCTGCTGGCTTTATTGGCCAAACGCAGCACCGAATGGGCGGCGACTTCCAGGCTTTCGGCGTGAGCCAGCGGGCTGGTCAATGCAACCAGCAACATCAATTTACGCACGGCGCGGCGCCTCCTGCGGCTTGGGAATGGACATTACATGGAAAATACCCGTCAGCAGGATCTGCAGACGGTCGAACCAGCGGTGGCTGCGTTGGCGCAGGCTGGCGTTGAAGAACAGCACTTCGAGCACATGCAGGCCCAGCAGTAAGATACCCGCAGCATTGATCAGTAGATTGAACGGCAGCGGCTGGGGCATAAGCCAGTTCACCAGCACCACCCACCAGAACACCACGGTCAGGGCCTTGCCCAGGCCCAGGATGAACTTCATACCCCGCCCCCTGAGTTGTTGTTATGACGAAGCGGCCCGTTCGAGCGGGCCGATTCGGCAACAGTAACCGCATGGCAGAAAGCGCGCCAGAGGGGTTCAGTTCAGGTGCAGTTCCACCCGTCGGTTGAGCGCGCGGCCTTCCTCGGTGTCGTTGTCGGCCACCGCCTCGCTCTTGCCGCGGCCTTGGCTGGTCACCTTGCTGGCCGCCACTCCCTGGCTGATCAGGTACTCGGCGACACTGCTGGCACGGCGTTCGGACAAGGTTTGGTTATAGCTGTCGGAGCCTACGGCATCGGTATGGCCAATGACCTTGATGCTCGTCACGCTGGGGTCATTGAGCTTGGGCAGTACATCATGCACCCGCTGCTGGGCGGCAGGCGTGAGGGTGGCCGAGTTGAACGCGAACAGCACCTGGCCTTGGTCGTCCAAGGTGATCACCTGGGAAGTGGCTTCAGGCTCTTGCGGCGTTCCGCTGGCAGGTGGATAACCCACGAACGGACAGCCCATATGATCGACCTGGGTGCCCGCCGGCGTATCCGGGCAGCGGTCGCGGCGGTCGAAGACGCCGTCGCCATCCTCGTCGCCATCCTGGGCGTAGCAGATCAGACCGCCCGCGATCGCTCCGGCCGCGCCAAGCCCGGCCGCCCAACTGGAACTCTCGATAGCGCCCAGGCCACCGCCGGCCAGCCCGCCAAGCAGGCTGCACAGTGGCCAGGTCCTTTGATTGAGGGGCGCACTGCCGTCACTGTGGGTTGCGCAGCCTGTGAGCAGACTTGACGCCAACAGCAACGGCAGAGCCGCCTTCGACATAACACTCATGGTGAATGCTCCTGTGTCACCGGCCGCTACCGGTCTGACAGGAGTAAAGACGCGCCCGCGCCACTTCTCAAGGCGCGGGCACCTGCCATCAACGCTGGATCTTGATTTCCGTACGCCGGTTCATGGCCCGCCCATCAGCGCTAGCGTTGTCGGCAACAGGCTGGGTTTCGCCAGCGCCAACCACCGAGACGAAGCTGCTGCGCGGCACGCCACTTTCAACCAGGTAATCGGTGACCGAATGGGCCCGACGCTCGGACAGTTTCTGGTTGTAGCTGTCGGAGCCGACGCTATCGGTATGCCCGGTAACGCTCAAGCGAGCGCTGGCCGCCTCTTGCTTCAATCGTGTCGCGATGGTGTTCAAGCGCTCCTTGTCGGCGGCGGTCAGGCGGGCGGAGTCGAACTCGAAGTGAACGTCGCGAATGACAATGACTTCTTCCTTCTCGACCACCACTTCCTCGACCACGGCAACCGGCTCAGGCGGGCAGCCATTGGCGTCGACCTGCACCCCACGCGGGGTACCAGGGCACTTGTCGCGGCTGTCAGGCACGCCATCGCCATCTTCGTCACCATCGCCGTGGGCCCAGCAGTAACCCGCCGCCAGGCCACCGCCCAGTAGCGCGCCCCAACCCGCCCAGCTGGAACTCTCGATGGCGCCAAGCGCTGCGCCGCCCACACCCCCGACGGCAGCACACTTCGGCCAGTCGGTTTTTTGCAAACCTGCACAACCAGTCAACACACTGGTGAGCAGTACCAGGGGTATCGCTGTGCGTACTATGCTCATTTTGTTGCGTCTCCTAGGGGGAATCGGCAGATGGCCGATCCCTGGGAGTAAAGACCGCACATTTCCTCTCTGCCAGCGATAAGCCACGATGCGCTTTGCCCGCGCGCCGGGGACGGCTAGTCTTGAACACCCCCAACGAGGATTGGCAATGACCGACGGTTTTTCCCAACGCACCCCGCAACAGGCACTGGCAGCCCTGCTAGAGCGCTTCACGCCGCAGCGGCTGTTGCTGGTGGGCACGCGCTTTCCCGCCCTGGACGCGTTCGCCCAGGCCCACCCCGAGGTCACGATAGAAGTGGCCGAACCCGGCGCATTGCCGGCACCCGTAGCGGCGCAACGTTACGATCTGGCCGTGCTGGTCGATTGCCTGGAGCACCTGCCCAAGCGCAACGGCTTGCAACTGCTCGGCGGCATCCGCAACCTCAATGCCAGCCGGGTCGCGGTATTGGCCGACCTGGCCGCCTGTGGCTGGCACGACACCGATTTCTTCTCCCTGGCAATGTCAGCCAGCGAGAAATTCCGCCGTGACCAGCAGGTATTGAGCCTGTTCACCTATGATCTACATGACTACAAGCAAGTCCCGGACTGGCTCAACGCCAGGTTCTGGGCCAACCCTGAAAATTTTGGCAAGTATTGGTGGTGATTTGATGAGTGTCTCGGTCTGCCCCTGTGGCAGCGGCAACCTGCTCGACGCCTGCTGCGGGCCTTATCATTCCGGTACCCCGGCCCCGGACGCGCAGGCCTTGATGCGTTCGCGCTACAGCGCCTACGTGCTGGGCCTGATCGACTACCTGGTGGCGACCACCCTGCCTGCCCAGCAAGCGGGCCTGGATCGCAACGCAATCGCGGCGTGGAGCGCGCAAAGTACCTGGCTGGGCCTGGAAGTGGAGAGCGCCGAGGTGCTCGGCGGCCAACCCGAGCATGCCTTCGTCACCTTCACCGCGCGCTGGCACGATGCACAAGGCGAGCATGCCCATCGCGAACGCTCGGCCTTCGTCCAACGGGATGGGCGCTGGTACTTCATCGACCCGACCGTAGGCCTGAAGGCCACGCGCAACGACCCCTGCCCCTGCGCCAGTGGGCAGAAATTCAAGAAATGCTGTTCCAGTTACGTCGGTAGCTGAGCATGAGCGCCCTGGCCCGCCTGCTGCTGCTCAGCCTGGTGCTGCTGGTAGCCGGTTGTGCCAGCTGGGGGGGCGACGACTGGCGCGAACCTGAGGTGCATCTGGTCAAGGTCGAGACCGTCAAGGCGCGTTTGCACCAGCAAGAGTTCGTGCTGCACCTGCGGGTCGACAACCCTAACGACAGTCGCCTGTTCATTCGCAACCTGGGGTATTCGCTGCGGCTCAATCAACTGACGCTGGTGGAGGATGAAACCAGCGTCTGGCGCAGTGTCGGCGGGCACGCCCGGCGGACCTTCAAGATCACCGCCCGAACCAACCTCTGGCAGCACCTCAAGCCCCTGGCCAAGCTCCTCAAGAGCCGCCAGCCGCTGCGCTATCAACTGCAGGCTGAGCTCAATACCGGGCTGATCATCTGGCGAAGCCTGCACTTGTCGCGCAGTGGTGAGATAATGCCCGGCGATTTCAACCCGGAGTGACCCGCAATGACTCAACAACCCCATGTCCATGGCCCTGACTGCAACCACGATCATGATCACCACCACGATCACGACCATGGCCATGTGCACGGCCCGCACTGCAACCACGGCCACCAGGAGCCGGTGCGCAACGCCCTGAAGGACGTTGGCCGCAACGACCCATGCCCGTGCGGTAGCGAGAAAAAATTCAAGAAGTGCCACGGCGCCTGATCCACGCCCGGTACTGGCCTCTTCGCGGGTTTACCCGCGAACGAGCGCAGCTCGATCTCCCGCCCGGCGACCACTGGGCAGCCCCACGAAAATAAAGCTTTGCAGCACCTTGCATGGCGCCCCCTCGCTCACTACCTTAGCGCCTTTCGAACTCCGCCACGCCTTGCAGGAGCCTTGTCATGGCCGCGCCCGCCTTTCCTCCCATCCGTCCCCGCTTCGCCGCCATGGCGCTGCTCAGCCTGTTCGGTCTCGCCGGCTGCCAGATGGGCGGCTATCAGGACAGCGTGCCACCGACCACTGGCGTGCAGCCACTCAAAGGCCTGGCGCAGAACGTTTCGGTACGCCGCAACGCCATGGGCGCGCCGCTGATCGAGAGCAGCAACTTCCACGATGCGCTGTTCAGCCTGGGCTACGTGCATGCCGGTGATCGCATCGAGCAGATGATCAGCATGCGCTTGCTGGCCCAGGGCCGTTTGGCCGAACTCGCAGGCCCCGAGGCGCTGGATATCGACCGCTTGATGCGCGCCGCCAATCTCAAGCAGAACGCAGCCCAGCTGTACGCCGATGCGTCGCCGCGGCTCAAGCGCTTCTTCGAAGTCTATGCGCGCGGGGTCAACGCCTACCTGTTCCGCTACCGCGACAAACTGCCGGCCGAGCTCGCCCGCAGTGGCTATCGCCCGGAATACTGGAAGCCTGAGGATTCGGCACTGGTGTTCAGCCTGTATGCCTTCAGCCAATCGGTGAATGTGCAGGAAGAGCTGGCGGCCCTGACCCTTGCGCAAAAAGTTGGCAGCGACAAGCTGGCTTGGCTACTGCCTGGTGCGCCGGACGAGCCGCTGGCCGAATCCGAAGTCGACAAGCTCAAGGGGCTCAACCTGGCCAGCCAATTGCCAGGCCTGGCGGCCCTGACCAGCGCCAGCCAAAAGCTCGCCGACCTTGGCCTGCTCGGCAGCCCAGGCTCGGCCAACCTCGCCCTGGGCCCGCAGCGCAGCCGCAGTGGCAAGAGCCTGTTGGCCAGTGATAGCCGCGCCGCCTGGGCACTGAGCCCGGTCCAGATCCATACCGGCAAGTACCAGGTCGCCGGCCTGTCGCTGCCGGGCTTGCCGATTCTGCTCGGCGGCTACAACGGCAAGCTGGCCTGGAGCAGCAGTGCGGTCATGGCCGATAATCAGGACCTGTACCTGGAACAGGTACGCCGCCAGGGCACTCAACTGACCTACCTGGCCGATGGCAAATGGCTGCAAGCCCGCGCCCGCAGCGAAACCTTCTTCGCCCGCGGCCAGCGCCCACTGCGCGAAGTCATGTACGACACCCGCCACGGCACCCTGCTCGGCCAACCGGGCACTAACGGCCTGGGCCTGGCCCTGAGCCTGCCGCAGCTCAAGGGTGATCGCAGCCTCGATGCGCTGTTCGACCTGACCCGTGCGGCCAACGTCGAGCGCGCCTTCGACAGCACCCGCGAGGTCGGTGCAGCCGCCCTGAACTTTGTCTTCGCCGAGCCCCAGCACATTGGCTGGCAGGTCAGCGGCCGCTACCCCAATCGCCGTGAAGGCCAGGGCCTGCTGCCCTCGCCAGGCTGGGACGGGCGGTATGACTGGGACGGCTACGCCGACCCGATGCTGCACCCCTACGATCAGGACCCACCAGCAGGCTGGATTGGCCATGCCAACCAGCGCAGCCTGCCCAAGGGCTACGGCATGCAGCTGTCCAACACCTGGTACTACCCGGAGCGCGCCGAGCGCCTGGCGCAGTTGGCAGGTAACGGCCGTCACGACAGCCGTAGCCTGATGGCGCTGCAGAACGACCAGGTCACCTTGTTGGCGGACAAACTCAAGCAGATGTTCGACGCTCCAGGCATGGCCCAACCGCTCAAGCAGGCCATTGATGCCCTGCCCGGAGCACAACGCGACAAGGCGCGCGACGCCCTGGCCCGGCTCAAGGCCTTCGATGGCCGCCTGAGCCCGGTGTCGGCGGATGCCGCGCTGTATGCGCTGTTCTTGCAGGAAGTAGCCCGGCAAACCTTCCTCGACGAGCTTGGCCCTGAGTCCAGCCCCGCTTGGCAGGCATTCGTCAGCAATGCCCAGTTGTCCTATTCGGCCCAGGCCGACCATCTGCTGGGCCGTGAAGACAGCCCGTTCTGGGATGACCGCAGCACGTCAGGGAAAGAAGACAAACCCACCATCCTCGCTCGCAGCCTGGCCGGCGCAGTGGATGCCGGCACTGCGCAACTGGGCGCTGACCGTCGCGCCTGGCAATGGGGCAAGTTGCACCAGTACCGCTGGCCAGCGGCCAACTACCATGGCCTGGGCGATGCCATCAGCCGTGCGCCAATCGCCGCCGGTGGTGATTTCAGCACATTGGCGATGACGCCGTATGCCTGGGGGCGCAACTTCGACACGCAACTGCCGGCCTCGGCGCGGATGATCGTCGACTTCGGCCAGGCAGAGCCCTTGCAGCTGCTGACCAGCAGTGGCCAGTCCGGTAATCCGGCCAGCCGGCATTACGCTGATGGCCTGGATGCCTGGTTCAAGGGGCGGTTCATGAGCCTGCCCACCCAGCCGCAGAACTTTGCTCGGGCCTATGGCAGCCAGCGCCTGACCTTGGTACCGGGCAAGTAAGCAGACAACGAAATGGGCGTAATGCTGTTCACTTAAGGCCCTTGTCGCCTGCTTTGGGGCCGCTTTGCGCCCCAAAATCTGCCAACCCAAGCGAACTTCCCCTGTCAGCACACGCTCCTACTTGGTAACCCCTAGCCAGCGCGCCTGCCATGGATCTTGTGATCGCCCGCCCCGAAGGCCTGTACTGCCCGCCCGGTGATTTCTACATCGACCCGTGGCGTCCGGTCGAGCGCGCGGTGATCACCCATGGTCATGGCGACCACGCGCGCACCGGCAATGCGCGCTACCTGACTGCCGAACCCGGCGCGGGGGTTCTGCGCAGCCGCCTGGGCGCGGACATCAACCTGCAGACCCTGGCCTACGGCGAGCGCCTCGATCACCACGGCGTTACCTTGAGCTTGCATCCTGCCGGGCACGTGCTCGGCTCGGCCCAGGTGCGCCTGGAATACCAGGGCGAGGTGTGGGTGGCCTCCGGCGACTACAAGGTCGAGCCCGACGCCACCTGCGCGCCCTTCGAGCCGGTCCGTTGCCACACCTTCATCACCGAATCGACCTTCGGCCTGCCGATCTACCGCTGGCCGCCACAGGCGGTGATATTCGAGCAGATCAACAGCTGGTGGCGGGCCAATCGCGATCAGGGCAAGGCCAGCGTGCTGTTCTGCTATGCCTTCGGCAAAGCGCAGCGCATCCTGCATGGGCTGGATGCGGGCATCGGGCCGATTCTTGTGCATGGCGCGGTCGAGCCGCTGAACCGGGTCTACCGCGACGCCGGGGTGGCCCTGCCTGAAACCCACTATGCCGGTGACTTTATCCGTAGCGATCCGCTGCTGCGCCAAGCCATCGTACTGGCGCCACCGTCTGCTGGCGGCAGCAGCTGGATGAAACGGTTTGGCGACTACAGCGACGCCTTCGCTAGCGGCTGGATGCGCTTGCGCGGCACCCGTCGGCGACGCGGGGTGGATCGTGGTTTCGTCTTGTCTGACCACGCCGACTGGCCTGGATTGCTCTGGGCCATCGAGCAAACCGGGGCCGAGCGGGTGATGGTGACCCATGGCTCGGTCAATGTGCTGGTGCGCTACCTGAGTGAACGCGGGCTCGATGCCCGTGGATTCGTCACCGAATACGGCGATGAAGACGATGCCAGCGCCGAGCAGGCTTCGCCATGAAGGCCTTCGCCGAGCTCTACCTGCGCCTGGATGCGACCACTTCCAGCAATGCCAAGCTGCAAGCCCTGCGCGACTACTTCAGCCAGGCTCCGGCCAAGGATGCGGCGTGGGCGGTGTATTTTCTCGCCGGCGGCCGCCCCCGGCAGTTGGTGCCGACGCGGCTGCTGCGTGAACTTGCCATTGAGCTGTCGCGCCTGCCGGACTGGCTATTCGAAGAAAGCTACCAAGCGGTGGGCGATCTGGCCGAGACCATTTCCCTGCTGCTGCCGGACAACCCCCACGGCAGCGAGCAAGGCCTGGCTGAATGGGTCGAGCAGCACTTGCTGCCGCTGCGTGGGCAGCCCCCGGAGGCGGTGCGCGAGCGTCTGCCGCAGCTGTGGGCGCAGCTCGACCGGCAGAGCCTGATGCTGTGTCTTAAGCTGATCACCGGCAGCTTTCGGGTTGGCGTCTCCAAGCTGCTGGTCACCCGCGCCCTGGCCCATCTGGCCGAGCTCGATGCCAAGCGCGTAGCGCAGCGCATGGTCGGCTACACCGACCTAAGCCATAAACCCAGCGCCGACAGTTACCTGAAACTGATCGCCGCCGAGTCTGCCGATGAACACAGCCAGCGTGGCGGGCAGCCCTACCCGTTCTTTCTCGCCCACGCATTGCAGGCACCTACCGAGCAGTTCGACGGCCTGCTCGGCCCGCCCAGCGACTGGCAAGTGGAGTGGAAATGGGATGGCATCCGCGCCCAGGTGGTCAAGCGTGATGGTCAGTTGTGGATCTGGTCGCGGGGCGAGGAATTGGTGACCGAGCGCTTCCCCGAACTGCACAGCCTGGCCTCGACCTTGCCCGATGGCTGCGTGCTCGACGGCGAGATCCTGGTCTGGAAACCTGGCGCCACGGCCGCAGAAGTGGCAGTGCAACCGTTCGCTTTGCTGCAGCAGCGCCTTGGCCGCAAAACCCTGGGCAAGAAGCTGCTGGCCGATGCGCCGGTGGTACTGCAGGCGTACGACCTGCTCGAATGGCAGGACCAGGACTGGCGCAACCGGCCCCAGCACGAGCGGCGCGCGCAACTGGAACGGCTGGTGGAGCAATACCCGCTGGCACCTGTCCTGCTCTCGCCCTTGCTGCAAGGTGATGACTGGGCGGATCTCGCCCGCCAGCGTGAGCAGTCACGCAGCCTTGGGGTGGAAGGCTTGATGCTCAAGCAGCGCGAGGCGCTCTACGGGGTCGGGCGAACCAAGGACATGGGCGTGTGGTGGAAGTGGAAGATCGAGCCGTTCAGCGTCGATGCGGTACTGATCTACGCCCAACGCGGCCATGGCCGGCGCGCCAGCCTCTACAGCGACTACACCTTTGCCGTCTGGGATGCGCCTGCTGGCACTGCCCAGCGCAGCTTGGTGCCCTTCGCCAAGGCCTATTCGGGGCTCAGTGACGAAGAGATGCGCAAGGTTGACGCGATCATTCGCAAGACCACGGTGGAAACCTTCGGTCCGGTGCGCAGTGTGACCCCTACCCTGGTGTTCGAACTGGGCTTCGAAGGCATCGCCCTGTCCAAGCGGCACAAGAGCGGCATTGCCGTGCGCTTTCCGCGAATGCTGCGCTGGCGATTGGATAAGCCAGTGGATGAGGCGGATGACCTGGGCACCCTGCAAGCATTGCTGGCCTGATTGACAGCGCAAAGCCACTGGCAACATGCGCAATCGCCAAGTTTATGCTTCTATCTTCAATCGCAGACCGTTCAACCCAACGCATACCAGGACCACCATGCACCACTCGACCCACGACCTGCTGTCTCCCGTTCCGGGTATCACCCGCCAGTTGCACAGTTTCCACTTCGGCCCACGCGGGGGTGGCAAGGTCTACATCCAGGCCTCGCTGCACGCCGACGAGCTGCCCGGCATGCTGGTCGCCTGGCATTTGAAGCAGCGCCTGCTGGAGCTTGAGCAGCAAGGCCGACTGCGCCAGGAGATTGCCTTGGTCCCGGTGGCCAATCCGGTGGGGCTGGAGCAGGTGCTGCTGGACGCCCCGCTGGGGCGCTTCGAGCTCCAGAGCGGGGAGAATTTCAACCGCAATTTCGTTGATCTGTCAGACAGCATCGGTGACCAGATCGAAGGCCACTTGACCGATGACCCAGCGCACAACCTGGCCTTGATCCGCGAGTACCTGCGCCGAGGCCTGGATGCCCACCCGGCGCGCACCCCGTTGCAGTCGCAGCGCCTGTGCCTGCAACGGCTGGCCTGCGATGCCGACATGGTGCTCGACTTGCACTGCGATTTCGAAGCGGTCGAGCACCTCTACACCACCCCAGAGGCCTGGCCCAAGGTCGAGCCGCTGGCGCGCTACCTCGGCGCCCAGGCCAGCCTGCTGGCCACCGACTCTGGTGGCCAGTCGTTCGATGAATGCTTCAGCCTGGTCTGGTGGCAGTTGCAGCAACGTTTCGGTAAACGCTTCCCGATCCCGCAGGGCAGCTTCTCGGTGACTGTCGAGCTGCGCGGCCAGGCCGATGTCAGCCATGAACTGGCGAGCAAGGACAGCCAGGCAATCATCGACTTCCTGACCCATGCCGGCGTCATCGATGGCCAGCCCGCGCCGCTGCCTGCCCTGCCCTACCCAGCCTCGCCGCTGGCTGCGGTGGAGCCGGTCACCGCGCCGCTGGGCGGTTTGCTGGTGTTCCACGCCAAACCTGGCCAATACCTGGAAGCCGGGCAACTGATCGCCGAGGTGATTGATCCGCTCAGCGATCGCGTGAGCGCTTTACGCAACAGCCAGGCAGGGTTGTTGTACGCACGTAGCGTGCGGCGCATGGCTACCAGCGGAATGGTCATCGCTCATGTTGCCGGCCAAGAGATCTGCCGTAGCGGCTACCTGCTGGGTAATTGATCGAGTAAAACCAATCGCCGCGCTCAACGGTCTGTAGAAGCACAGCCTTCGACGGATCCGCCGCATGAGCGCCTCGACCGACCTTGCCAACGCCTGGTTTACCGCCCGCGGCTGGAAACCGTTCGCTTTCCAGCGCCAGGTATGGGCGGCGGTCGAGCGAGGTGAGTCAGGCCTGGTGCATGCCAGCACAGGCGCTGGCAAGACCTATGCCGTGTGGCTGGCGGCACTGCGCGCTTTTGCCCAAGCAGGCACTGCACGCCACCCAGCGCCGCTACAGGTGCTGTGGGTCACCCCTATGCGCGCCCTGGCAGCCGACACCGCGCGCGCCTTGCAGACGCCATTGGACGAGCTGGAGCTGAACTGGAGCGTGGGCGTGCGCAGTGGCGATACCAGCGCTTCGGAGCGAGCGCGCCAAGCTCGACGCTTGCCCAGCACGCTGATCACCACACCCGAAAGCCTTACCCTGCTGCTGACCCGCGAACATGCAGTTGAGGACTTTTCTACGCTGCGCATGGTAGTCGTGGACGAATGGCACGAACTGCTCGGCAACAAGCGTGGCGTGCAGTTGCAACTGGCCTTGGCGCGCTTGCGCCGCTGGCGGCCTGAGCTGGTGGTCTGGGGGCTGTCGGCCACCCTCGGCAATCTGGAGCACGCCCGCGAAGTCTTGCTGCCTGGCGCCGGCGTACTGATAAAGGGCAGGCAAGACAAGCGTTTTGAGGTCGACACCCTGCTGCCGGAGGCCATCGAACGCTTCCCCTGGGCGGGCCATATGGGCCTGAAAATGCTCGCCCAGGTCAGCGCGCAAATCGACGCCAGCGCCAGTTGCCTGGTGTTCACCAATACCCGCGCGCAAGCCGAACTCTGGTATCAGGCCCTGCTCGAGCAGCGCCCCGACTGGGCTGGATTGATTGCCCTACACCACGCCTCGCTGGCACGGCAGACCCGCGACTGGGTCGAGCGCAGCCTCAAGCAAGGCACGCTCAAGGCGGTCATCTGCACCTCCAGCCTCGATCTGGGCGTTGACTTCCTACCGGTGGAGCGTGTGCTGCAGATTGGCTCGGCCAAGGGCATCGCCCGGCTACTGCAGCGCGCAGGGCGTTCCGGGCATGCGCCGGGGCGCGCCTCGCGGATCACCCTGGTACCTACCCACAGCCTGGAACTGGTGGAAGCCGCAGCTGCCCGCCACGCCCTGGCAGCCGGCCAGATCGAGGCTCGCCAGTCGCCGCGCTTAAGCATGGATGTGCTGGTCCAGCATGTAGTCAGCATGGCTTTGGGCAGTGGCTTTCGACCGGAGCAATTGCTCCAGGAAGTGCGCAGCACCTGGGCGTTTCGCGATTTGCGCGATAACCAGTGGCAATGGGCGCTGGACTTTGTCCGCCACGGTGGCGACTCACTCAGCGCGTACCCTGACTACCAGCGCGTAGTCGCCCACCCCGATGGTGTCTGGCGAGTGGCCAGCGAGCGCTTGGCCCGCCGCCACCGTATGGGCATCGGCACCATCGTCAGCGAGGCCAGTATCAACCTCAAGTACTGGAGCAAGGGGGGCGGTGGCAAAAGCCTGGGCAGTGTCGAAGAGGCCTTCATCGCCCGCCTGCGCCCCGGCGACACCCTGGTGTTCGCCGGCCGCGTGCTGGAGCTGGTGCGCGTCGAGAACATGACCGCCTACGTGCGTCGCAGCACCTCGCGCAAGGCAGCGGTAGCGCGCTGGAATGGCGGGCGCATGCCGCTTTCCAGCGAACTGGCCGATGCCCTGGTCGCCCAGCTGGACGCCGCCGCCCACGGCCACTTCAACGGCCCGGAGATGCGCGCCGTACGTCCCTTGCTAGCCTTGCAACACACGTGGTCAGCGCTGCCCACCGAGCAGACACTGTTGGCCGAGACGCTTACCTCGCGCCAGGGATCGCACCTGTTCCTCTACCCCTTCGCCGGACGCATGGCCAACCTGGGCCTGGCCAATCTGCTGGCCTGGCGGGTCAGCCGGGCGCAGCCACTGTCAGTGTCGATCGCCGTTAGCGACTATGGCTTTGAGCTGCTTAGCCCGAGCGCTGTCGATTGGGCCAGCTACCTGCCACCGGCGCTGTCCACCGATAACCTGCTGGAGGATGTGTTGGCCAGTCTGAACGCCGGCGAGATGGCCTTGCGGCGCTTTCGCGAAATCGCCCAGATCGCCGGTTTGGTGTTTGGCGGCTATCCGGCCGCGCAAAAAAGTACTCGGCAGATTCAGGCATCCAGTGGCCTATTCTATGAAGTGTTTCGCAAGCATGACGCGGGCAATCTACTGCTGGGTCAGGCGCGCGATGAAGTGTTGCGCGAGGAGTTGGAGATCGAACGGCTGCACCGGCAACTGCTGAAGATGAGCAGGTTGCGCTTGGATTTACGCGCGCTGCGCCGGCCCGGGCCGCTGGCGTTTGCACTATTGGTCGAAGGCATGCGCGAGACGTTGAGCACCGAGAAACTGGCCGATCGCATTGCGCGGATGGTCGCTGATTTGGAAAAAATGGCAGATAGAGGCTGAGGAGGCGCCACATCGATGAGCTACCAAGCGTTGGACATCGTCAACGATCCTGAAGGAGTGTCATGGGCCAGCACCTGGTAATCGAACACTGTGGCGAAACCCTCTGGCTGCTACCGGACAAGGCCCTGTATTGGCCTGCCCGACGCGCCTTGCTGGTGGCCGACGTGCACATCGGCAAAGCCGCAAGCTTTCGCGCGCTGCATCAACCGGTGCCTCGCGGCACCACCGACGCCACGCTTGCCCGACTGGATGTATTGCTCAATACCTACGATTGCGAGCAGTTGATCGTGCTGGGCGACTTTCTCCATGCGCGCCCGGCGCGCGCACCGACCATCGTCGCCAAGCTCACGGCTTGGCGCCAGCGTCATCGCCACCTGCGCATGGTGTTGGTACGCGGCAATCACGACCGCCACGCTGGGGATCCACCAGCAGAGCTGGGCATCGCGATCAAGGATGAACCCTGGCTTCTGCCGCCCTTTGCCTTGCAGCACGAACCGACCGCGAACCCGACCCACCCCGTGTTGGCGGGGCACATCCATCCGGTCTTCATTCTGCGCGGCAAAGCCCGTCAGCGCTTGCGCCTGCCGTGTTTTCTGATTGACGAACAGGTCAGCTTATTGCCCGCCTTTGGTGAATTCACCGGCGGCTGGACGGTCGAGCCGCATGCCGCCACCCGCGTGTTTCTCGCGGGGGCTGAGCAGGTCTGGGCGCTGCAGCGCTGATCAGGCTACAGGGGCTGGAGGCGGCTCATCGGGCAGGGTTGGCTCGCCCGGTTCCATCGGTGGATGCTCACCAGGTTCGGGCGGCTGCGGGGTGTCGGGATCAGGCTGGTGCGGCACGCCACCGGCTTGCAGCGGCGGATGGGCCAGCAGTGACCATGCAAGCAACCCGATCTGATTGGGCTGCAGGACGGCCAGCTTCGCACTGATTGCGGGATTGAGTTTCATAGACAGCTCCTGACGAGAGCCAGCGCACGTCATGCGCGCTGGAACTGTTCACTCGTTGGAGTGCCAGGCGGGGCAGGAATTCCCCGCGCTCGTCGGCTCAGGTGCGCGGCAGGGTGACGCCACGCTGGCCCTGGTACTTGCCACCGCGGTCCTTGTAGGACACTTCACACTCTTCGTCGGACTCCAGGAACAGCATCTGCGCCACGCCTTCATTGGCGTAGATCTTCGCCGGCAGCGTGGTGGTGTTGGAGAACTCGAGGGTTACATGGCCTTCCCACTCGGGCTCGAGCGGGGTGACGTTGACGATGATGCCGCAGCGGGCATAGGTGCTCTTGCCCAGGCAGATGGTCAGCACATTGCGTGGAATGCGGAAGTATTCGACGGTGCGGGCCAAGGCAAAGGAGTTCGGCGGGATGATGCAGACGTCGCTCTTGACGTCGACAAAGCTGCCGGCATCGAAGTTCTTCGGATCGACGGTGGCCGAATTGATGTTGGTGAAGACTTTGAATTCGTCAGCGCAGCGTACGTCGTAGCCATAGCTGGAGACGCCGAAGGAGATCACCCGGCTGTCTGCCTCGCCGCGCATCTGGCGCTCGACGAACGGTTCGATCATGCCGTGTTCCTGCGCCATGCGGCGAATCCACTTATCCGATTTGATGCTCATGGCGGGGGGTGTCCTGAGAGTGCGAGGTAAAAAACAAGATGCGCATCTTACCGGTCCCGGCGTCTGGGTTAAAGTTCCATGCCGTATCCCGCGCCGGACGGGGCTTGCGGCCGCCGTCGATCCGAATTTCATCAAACCGGCTTTTGACCATTGGCAGGTCGCGGAAAGTGGGTTAAGGTGACGCCACTGTGCTGCACGTGACACCGAGAATCTCTAGTTTGATGCACGATTTCCATCGGCCCATCGCTGAATTTTCCTACTCTTTGCACTCAGTCCGGCCAGGGCGTTTCCTGTGCCGAAATTTACTTTGTCCAAGGAGACAGACACATGTCCAACCGTCAATCCGGTACCGTCAAGTGGTTCAACGATGAGAAAGGCTACGGCTTCATCACCCCTCAGTCGGGTGACGACCTGTTCGTGCACTTCAAAGCCATCCAAGCTGACGGCTTCAAGACCCTGAAAGAAGGCCAAGCTGTTACTTTCGTCGCTACCCGCGGCCAGAAAGGCATGCAGGCTGAAGAAGTTCAACTGGCCTAATCCAGTTTAGCTTCAAGAAAAACCCGCCTTTTGGCGGGTTTTTTTGTGCCTGCAAAAACATCCAGCTGCTGGGCAAGTAGGAGCGGGCTGGCCTACGACAGCGTCAGCACGTGCGACGCTATCGCGGGGCAAGCCCGCTCCCACGGTCAGTCTTCGCTGATGGTGATGTTGGGCATTGCCGGTGCTGCGGCTTCCTGCTGCACGATCCGCGCACCGACGTGCCGCGCCAGCTCTTGATAGACCATGGCGATCTGGCTTTCCGGTTCAGCGATCGCAGTTGGCTTGCCGCTATCGGCCTGCTCACGGATCAGCATCGACAGCGGCAGCGAGGCCAGCACTTCGACCCCGTATTGGGCGGCCAGCTTGGCGCCACCGCCTTCACCGAACAGATGCTCGGCATGCCCGCAGTTCGAGCAGATATGCACGGCCATGTTCTCGACCACGCCCAGCACCGGAATGTTGACCTTGCGGAACATTTCCACGCCCTTCCTGGCATCGAGCAGCGCCAGGTCTTGCGGGGTGGTGACGATCACCGAACCTGCCACCGGCACTTTCTGCGCCAGGGTCAGCTGGATGTCCCCGGTGCCGGGTGGCATGTCGATCACCAGGTAATCGAGATCATCCCAGGCGGTCTGGGTCACCAGTTGCAGCAGCGCCCCGGACACCATCGGACCGCGCCAGACCATCGGCGTGTTGTCGTCGGTCAGAAACGCCATGGACATCACTTCAACACCATGGGCCTTGAGCGGCACGAACCACTTCTGGTCACGGATCTGCGGACGGGTACCTTCGGCGATGCCGAACATCACCCCTTGGCTCGGGCCATAGATGTCGGCGTCCAGGATACCTACCCGAGCACCTTCGCGGGCCAGGGCCAAGGCGAGGTTGGCGGCGGTGGTCGATTTACCCACCCCTCCCTTGCCCGATGCCACGGCAATGATGTTCTTGACGTTGGCCATGCCTGGGACTTGTGCCTGGGCCTTGTGCGCAGCGATCACGCAGTCGATGGCCACGTGCGCAGCCTCCACCCCGTCAAGATTGCCAATGGCCGTTTCCAATACCTGGGCCCAGCCGTTCTTGAACAGGCCTGCGGCATAGCCCAGCTGCAGCTGGACCTTGACCTGCCCGCCCTGGATATCGATGGCGCGCACGCAACCGGCACTGACCGGGTCTTGGTTCAGGTATGGGTCGGTGTACTGGCGGAGCACGCCTTCGACGGCGGCACGTGTGACGGCACTCATGGAGACTCCCATTGGCAAACTGAATGTGGAACAGACGCTTATGCTAACCCGTCAATCGTCTAGAGATGCGTGCTTGGGGTGAAATATATTCGCCAGCCCTTTATAGTGGCCGATCATCCATTTTTTTCCGTAGCCAGATAAGTAGCCGAGCCACCATGTCCGAGCCACGTCAGATTCTCGTCACCAGCGCCCTGCCCTATGCCAATGGTTCTATCCACCTTGGCCATATGCTGGAGTACATCCAGACGGATATGTGGGTTCGCTTCCAGAAGCTACGTGGCAACCAGTGCATCTATGTCTGCGCTGACGATGCCCATGGCTCGGCGATCATGCTGCGTGCCGAAAAAGAAGGCATCACCCCTGAGCAGTTGATTGCCAACGTCCAGGCCGAGCACAGCGGCGACTTCGCTGAGTTCTTGGTCGACTTCGACAACTTCCACTCGACCCACAGCGAAGAAAACCGCGAGCTGTCGAGCCTGATCTACACCCGTCTGCGCGAAGCCGGCCACATCGCCAATCGCTCGGTCACCCAGTATTTCGACCCTGAGAAGGGCATGTTCTTGGCCGACCGCTTCATCAAGGGCACCTGCCCTAAATGCGCGGCCGAAGACCAGTACGGCGACAACTGCGAAAAGTGCGGCGCCACCTACGCGCCAACCGAGCTGAAGAACCCCAAGTCGGCCATCTCTGGTGCCACTCCGGTCCTTAACGACTCCCAGCACTTCTTCTTCAAGCTGCCAGACTTCCAGGCCATGCTGCAGCAATGGACCCGTAGCGGCACCTTGCAGGATGCGGTCGCCAACAAACTCGCCGAATGGTTGGACTCGGGCCTGCAAGAGTGGGATATCTCCCGCGATGCGCCGTACTTCGGCTTCGAGATCCCCGGCGAGCCTGGCAAGTACTTCTATGTCTGGCTGGACGCACCGATCGGCTACATGGCCAGCTTCAAGAACCTCTGCGCACGCCGTCCGGAACTGGACTTCGATGCGTTCTGGAAAGAAGACTCCAGCGCCGAGCTGTACCACTTCATCGGCAAGGACATCGTCAACTTCCACGCCCTGTTCTGGCCAGCCATGCTTGAAGGCGCAGGCTTCCGCAAGCCTACCGCGATCAACGTGCACGGATACCTGACCGTCAACGGCGCGAAGATGTCCAAGTCGCGCGGCACCTTCATCAAGGCGCGCACCTACCTCGATCACCTGGCCCCGGAATACCTGCGCTACTACTACGCATCCAAGCTGGGCCGTGGCGTCGATGACCTGGACCTGAACCTGGAAGACTTCGTGCAGAAGGTCAACTCTGACCTGGTCGGCAAAGTGGTGAACATCGCCAGCCGCTGCGCAGGCTTCATCCACAAGGGCAACGAAGGTGTACTGGTAGCGGGCGACGCCGCGCCGGAGCTGAGCGAGGCGTTCCTCGCCGCGGCGCCGTCGATCGCCGAAGCCTATGAAGCGCGCGATTTTGCCCGCGCCATGCGCGAGATCATGGGCCTGGCCGACCGTGCCAACGCCTGGATCGCCGACAAAGCACCATGGTCGCTGGCCAAGCAAGAAGGTAAACAGGACGAAGTGCAGGCGATCTGCGCCCAGGGCGTCAACCTGTTCCGTCAGCTGGTGATCTTCCTCAAGCCAGTACTGCCGGTATTGGCAGCCGACGCCGAGGCGTTCCTGAATGTCGCACCGCTGACCTGGAACGATCACCTGTCGCGCCTGGAAAACCATCAGTTGAACGCCTTCAAACCGCTGATGAGCCGGATCGAGCCAGCCAAGGTCGAAGCCATGGTCGCCGCCAGCAAGGAAGACCTGCTCGCCTCGCAGACTTCCAGCGCACCTGCCGGTAACGGCGAGCTGAGCAAAGAGCCACTGTCGGCAGAAATCGAGTTCGATACCTTCGCCGCCGTCGACCTGCGCGTAGCGTTGATCGTCAAGGCCGAGGCTGTACCAGGCGCTGACAAGCTGCTGCAACTGACCCTGGACATCGGTGACGAGCGTCGTAACGTGTTCTCCGGCATCAAGTCGGCCTACCCTGACCCGTCCAAGCTGGAAGGCCGCCTGACCATGATGGTCGCCAACCTCAAGCCGCGTAAAATGCGCTTTGGCATGTCCGAAGGGATGGTCATGGCTGCCGGCCCTGGCGGTGAAGAAATCTACCTGCTCAGCCCAGACAGCGGCGCCAAGCCGGGTCAACGCATCAAGTAAGTCTCCAGCCCCGGTCTTTGCGCCGGGGCTTTTTCATTCCCCACCCTAGTGCCGGATATACTCAGTGCAGCCCACGGTTTTTCGGCATTCTCATGAGCGACTACGTCCTGGTTCTGGTCAGCGCTGCGCTGATCAATCACCTGTTCCTGCACAAGGGCGCTGCCTCGCGCCTGCAAGTGCATGCGTTCGGCCTCTCCAGCGCAGTGCTGATACTACTTGGGCTGCTCGGCGCGAAGCTGCTCGAAAGCCTCATCTTCACACCATTGCAGATACAGAACCTGGAACTGTTGGCGCTGCTGCCGCTGCTGGCAAGTATTGCCTGGGGCTGGCCAACCCTGCTTGCCCGCCTAAGGCCCGCATGGCCCATCGCAGAGATGCGCCCGGCATTGCTGGTGAATGTAACGCCCCTTGGCTTGGCCTTGCAGCTTAGCGCCGAGCGCAGTGACTGGGTGACGACCCTAGGCTGGGGGCTGACCGGTGGGCTAGGATTTTGGCTGGCGCTGGCTTTGTTCGACGACCTGCGCCAGCGCTGCCAGCATGAAGACGTGCCCGTCACCTTGCGCGGCCTGCCCATCGAGCTGTTGGCCGCCGGGGTCATGGCCATGGCGTTTTCTGGCCTCAATGGATTGTTCACAACATGACCCAGGCGCCTGACCCACGACTGCGCACGGCCATGGGGCTGGTGCTGCTGGCCTGCGTACCGGGCCTGCTGGCACTGCTCTGGCTACAGGGTTGGGGCGTACTGTTCAATCTGATCTTGTGCGCCTGCGCTGCCAGCGCCAGCGAAGCCTTGCTACTCAAGCTGCGCGGGCAACAGCTGTTGCCTTCGCTAGTCGATGGCAGCGCCTTGGTCACGGCAGTGCTACTGGCAGCAGCCTTACCGCCCTATGCGCCGTGGTGGCTTCCAGTGCTTGGCGCAAGTGTCGCCATCGGCATTGGCAAGCAAGCCTTTGGCGGAGTTGGACGCAACCTGTTCAACCCGGCAATGGTCGGTTACGCCTTCGTGCTCTTGAGCTTCCCGCTGCAGATGAACCACTGGCCAGGTCCAATACCGGGATTACCAGAAAGCCTGCAACTGGTGTTTGGCAACGCCAGCATCGATGCCTGGGCCCAGCCCACCGCACTCGATGGCCTGCGCCACAACCGCAGCTTGACCGTCGAAGAGCTGTTTGCCAGGCATCCTGGGTTTGGCAGCATTGGCGCCCGCCCTGGCGAATGGGTCAACCTGGCGTTTCTGCTCGGTGGGTTGTTTTTGCTGCAGCGCAAGGTCTTCAGCTGGCACGCGCCAGTGGGCCTACTGGGTGGGCTGTTGGTGTTCAGCCTGCTAGGCTGGAACGGTTCGGGCTCCGACTCCAATGGCTCACCGCTGCTGCACCTGTTCAGCGGCTCGACCATGCTGGCCGCCTTCTTTATCGCTACCGAGCCCGTGTCCGGCCCCAAGCCTGCGCTGGCGCGGCTATTGTTCGGCATAGGTGCAGGGTTGTTGATCTATCTGATCAGGACTTGGGGCAACTACCCTGACGGCAGCGCCTTCGCCATTTTGCTAATGAACCTTGCAGTGCCGTCCCTCGAACGTCTGGCGATGCGCCGGCAGCAGGCCGCTTCATGAACAGCGTGGCACGCCAGGCCTTGATGCTGACACTGGTCGGCGGTTTGTCACTGGCGGTGGCCGTGGCCTGGTGGCAGCTCACAGAAGAACCCATCGAGCACGCACAGCGCGAGTTGCAGAGCCGTCAGTGGCTGGCGGTATTGCCGGCTGATAGCTACGACAACGATCCTTTGCAGGCCCCACTGCACCTGGAAGATACGCAGCTTGCCCACAGCCAGCTACTTGCAGGCTTTCGCGCCACCCTGTCGGCAAAACCGGTAGCAGTGGTGTTACGCAGCCGCACTCAAGGCTATGCCGGGCCGATAGAGCTGGCTATTGCCATTGCTGCAAATGGGCGCCTGCTCGGCATTGAGGTTTTGCACCAGCAGGAAAGCCCTGGCCTAGGTGATCGCCTGGTCGACCCAGCATTGCGCTGGCTGGATCAATTTATCGGCCGCACGCACTCGGATGCCTGGGCGATCAAACGTGATCAGGGGGATTTCGATCAGCTGGCAGGGGCTACGGTTACTTCTCGCGCGGTGATTGATGCCTTGCAAGATGCCCTGCGCTACTTCGACGAACACCGCGCTTCCCTGATCGAGGGCAATCCTGATGAATAGGTTGTGGTTTTTCAGCGTCAGTTTGCTGCCCCTGCTAGGCGCGACCCGCACACTGCTCCAGGCGGCGGCAATCTGCGGCTGTGCGGTTCTGCTGATGGTTTCTCATCAAGCCTTGTTGACGCCCTTGAGCCGGCAGCTCAGCGGTTACCCCTACCTGCTGGCGAGCGTACTGCTGATCGCAGCACTGACCAGCTGCCTACATATGAGCCTGCATGCCTGGGCACTACCGCTGGCCTTGGCGCTCGGTCACTACCCGCTATTGCTCAGCGTGCAATGCCTGGCAGCCGATCATCTGTTACCCCAGCAAGCACGATGGCGCTCATTGGCCCTGCACCTAGCTGGCTTCGTCACAGCCGGCCTATTGCTCGGTGCGCTGCGCCAGTGGCTGACAAGCAGCACTGATCTGTACCTGGCCAATCTGGCTCCAGGTGCATTGATACTGCTCGGCCTACTGCTTGCCTTGTACAATCGCCTGCGTCCGGGGCCTGCCCCTTCACGTCGTCAAGGAATTCGTTGACCCCATGAATGCTGCCAAACGCCTGGAGATTTTTCGCAGGCTGCACGAAGACAATCCTGATCCGAAGACTGAACTGGCCTACACCACGCCCTTCGAGCTGCTCATCGCAGTGATCCTGTCTGCCCAAGCCACTGATGTCGGGGTCAACAAGGCCACTGCTCGCCTGTATCCAGTTGCCAATACACCTGAGGCGATCTATGCGCTGGGGGTCGAAGGCTTGAGCGAGTACATCCGCACCATCGGCCTGTTCAACAGCAAAGCCAAGAACGTTATCGAGACCTGTCGTTTGTTGATTGAGCTGCATGGCAGCGAGGTGCCGCAAACTCGTGAAGCGCTCGAAGCACTCCCCGGAGTTGGCCGCAAGACCGCCAATGTGGTGCTTAATACCGCTTTCCGCCAACCGGCGATGGCTGTCGACACGCATATCTTTCGGGTCAGCAATCGAACGGGTATCGCACCGGGCAAGACCGTGCTGGAAGTGGAAAAGAAACTGATGAAATTCGTTCCCAAAGATTACCTGCTCGATGCCCATCACTGGCTGATCCTGCACGGCCGCTATGTCTGCCAGGCGCGCAAGCCGCGCTGTGGTAGCTGTCGGATCGAGGACCTGTGCGAGTACAAGCACAAGACCTCCGATGATTGAGCCTATAGGTGAAAACACCGTCGTACGATTGAAAAAATCTTTTTTACCGCGATCGAGTTTCTCGTTATAAGGACGCCCAATGGCCCTTTGGCTTGGAGTAACTCATGAGCACCGATAAAGACGAGCTGTCGATCGACGATGATTTCACCGCTTCCGCTGATGACGAAGCAGAGCCTCAAGTGGAAACCGCAAAGACCAACCTGAGTAAACGCCGCACCATTGATAACATGCTCGAGGAGCGCCGCCTGCAACGCCAGCTGTCCGACTACGACTACGACTTGTAGCGCATCGAATTTTTACTTTACGCAAGCCTGCAGGTGGGGCTGCGTTGCAGCCCAATCGCAGGCTGCCCCAGCTCCCACAAGGCTGTGGTCGAGCAGAAGAACCGGGGCATACGGCCAACCCTGTGGGAGCCGGCGCAGCCTGCGATTGGGCCGCGCAGCGGATCCTTGGCCTTAGGCTTTGTTTGTTCGGTCAGGCCAGGCCATGACGCTGTGCCAGTTCGATCAGATCGACCAACGAGCGGGCGTTGAGCTTGAGTAGCAAACGTGTTTTGTAGGTGCTGACGGTCTTGTTACTCAGAAACATGCTATCGGCAATGTCCTTGTTGCTTTTACCCCGCGCCAATTGCTGCAGCACCATCATTTCCCTGGCCGATAGACGCTCGACCATTTCCACCTCACTGCCGTTATTCAGACTTCCACGGGTTTTGTGCAACGCCTGATTGGGAAAGTAGCTGTAACCGGATAACACCGCCTTTATGGCACTGAGCAGTTCAGTCAGCTCTTGTTGTTTGCACACATATCCGGCGGCGCCAGCCTGCATGCAACGCATGGAAAAATGCCCAGGTGCCTGCGAGGTGAGTACCAGCACTTTACTACCAGGACTGGCCAAGGTCATCCGCGCAATCACCTCGAGCCCATCCAGTTTGGGGATGCCGATATCCAGCACGACGATGTCGGGCAGATGCTCCCGCGTCAGTTGCAAGGCATCCACACCATTGTCAGTTTCCGCCACCACCTCATAGCCATGCCGTTCCATCAGCATGCGCACGGCCAGGCGGATAACAGGATGATCATCCACGATAAGCACTTTATTCATGCGATATCCATTGATTCGTTATTTTTTGCAGGCGTAACAATAACCGAGGAGAACCTTCAATGGGCCTATGAATTGGTCCATAAACGCATGCAAAGATGCGGACTACATAAAATAAGGAATAGTCCTACAAACAAGGTGCGGGTGATTATTTAATCGTTGAGACTTAGGCTAGACACCTCGATGCATTCACCTAGTATTACTCACTCAAAGGAAGCAGCAGAAGACAGAAATCAATTGACACCCGCCACGCCCACCTACCCATGGGAATGACTTCCTTTTGTTTTTAAACGTCATTACAGGTACATATAAAAAAATCCAAGGTAAGGCTGCAGTCATGAACATTGAAAAGGGCCTGGGTCCATTGACGCTTATTGCCATCTTTGCCGGCATCGTTGAAGCCTCGGCCTTGGCTTCGCTGCCGTTTCTCTCTGAAAGCAGTCAGACAATCTACACCTGGTTTTTAGTCGGCTTCCCCTTCTTCTTGACGGTGCTGTTTTTTCTGACGCTGAATTTCAATCACCACTCTCTATATCAGCCCTCGTCACAATCCACGGCCGACAGACACTCTGAGCCCACTGCGAACAATACTGCGCAGCCTCCATTACACGAACCAGACCAATACAATCAAATTATTGCCTTGTCTGGCCCTGAAGCGCAGAAATTCATCGAAACTCACATTTTGCGGACGCTCAGCCACCATCACGCGCAGTCCCGTAGTTGGACTCTGTGCAATTTGGACACACGAATGCGCATCAGGTTGATGGTTCACCCGGTTGCCGATGACGAGGAACTGTCTGGCTTTTGACAGAGACAAAAAAACCCGGCGCAAGGCCGGGTTTTTCAAAACAGCGCGCTATTACAGCAGCGAGCGGCCCTTGTTAGCGGCAATCCGCATGCGCAGGGCGTTAAGCTTGATGAAGCCAGCAGCATCGGCCTGGTTGTAGGCGCCACCGTCTTCTTCGAAGGTCGCAATGTTGGCATCGAACAGTGAATCGTCCGACTTGCGACCAACAACAGTGACGTTGCCCTTGTACAGCTTCAGGCGAACCACGCCATTGACGTTGACCTGGGACGCATCGATCATCTGCTGCAGCATGACCCGCTCTGGGCTCCACCAGTAACCGGTGTAGATCAGGCTGGCGTATTTTGGCATCAGCTCATCTTTGAGGTGAGCGACTTCACGGTCGAGGGTGATCGACTCGATGGCGCGGTGAGCGCGCAGCATGATGGTGCCGCCTGGGGTCTCGTAGCAGCCACGCGACTTCATGCCGACATAACGGTTTTCGACGATGTCCAGGCGACCGATGCCGTTGGCGCCGCCGATGCGGTTCAGGTCAGCCAACACGGTAGCCGGGGACTTCTCGACGCCGTCGATGGCAACGATGTCGCCATTGCGGTAGGTCAGCTCGATGTAGGTTGCCTGGTCTGGTGCGTTCTCTGGCGAGACGCTCCAACGCCACATGTCTTCTTCGTGCTCGGTCCAGGTATCTTCCAGGACACCGCCTTCGTAGGAGATGTGCAGCAGGTTGGCGTCCATCGAGTACGGCGATTTTTTCTTGCCGTGGCGCTCGATCGGGATGCCGTGCTTCTCGGCGTAGTCCATCAGTTTTTCGCGGGACAGCAAGTCCCACTCACGCCATGGGGCGATGACCTTGACACCAGGCTTGAGCGCATAGGCACCCAGCTCGAAGCGCACCTGGTCGTTGCCTTTACCGGTAGCGCCGTGGGAGATAGCGTCGGCGCCGGTTTCGTTGGCGATTTCGATCAAGCGCTTGGCAATCAGCGGACGAGCGATGGAAGTACCCAGCAGGTACTCGCCTTCGTAGACGGTGTTGGCGCGGAACATCGGGAATACGAAGTCACGCACGAATTCTTCGCGCAGGTCGTCGATGTAGATTTCTTTCACGCCCATCGCCTGAGCCTTGGCGCGGGCCGGTTCGACCTCCTCGCCCTGCCCCAGGTCAGCGGTGAAGGTCACCACTTCGCAGTTGTAGGTATCCTGCAGCCACTTGAGAATCACCGAAGTATCAAGGCCGCCGGAATACGCCAGTACGACCTTATTTACGTCCGCCATGCCATCACTCCACGGGGTTGTACGGAAAGCGATTGATTCTACCGGCGTCAGTGACAAATTTACAGTGGGGCGACAGCTTCTGACGACAAAGCGACAGGAACTGTCGACGGCGCGACTAGTGAACAGGTGGCGGTTTTAGCGGTGACTGGCGCGGGGGCCGCTTTGCGACCCTTTCGCGGGCGAGCCCGCTCCTACAGGCGTTGCGGCGCGCTCAGGTTCAGCGCTGAAGCTGAGCAATGGTCTGGTCGCGACCCTTGGGATGTCGATCAGAGTTGTTTGGCGGCAGGCGCAGCAGCGGGCGCTGAAGTCGGAGCCGGCGCAGCAGGTGCCTGCTCAACAGGCTTCTCGACCGGTTTCTCAATCGGTGCAACCCGATCCAGCTCAATGTTCACCCGACGGTTACGCGCACGATTGGCGGCGCTGTTGTTCTTGGCCAGCGGATACCGCTCGCCATGGAATCGCACGGTGATCTGCTCTTCGGGCACGCCATGCGCCTTCAGGTAGTCAGCTACCGCCAGGGCTCGGCGCCGCGAATTTTCCCGATTGGTCAGGCGATTGCCGCTGTTGTCGGAGTGGCCGTTGAGCTCGATGTGATTTACCGACGGGTCTGCCTTGAGGTAATCGAGGATCACATCCAGTCGCGCCCGAGCATTGCTGTCCAGATCGACCCCGGCCGGGAAACCGACTTGGGTCTGGCGAATCTGGTCGTAGTTCATTGGCAGCAACTTACCGGCACACGCCTGATAATCGCTGTAGGCCTTGGCGAAGCTTACCGGCAGTACTCGCACTTCCATGGCCCGGCCGCCTTCGCCGGTGTAGTTGCGCACCACCGTGCTGCGCCCATCGAGCAGGCCATTGATCAGACGACTGGCCTGGCCCTGGGACGAGGTGAACAGCACGCCGGTACGCGCCATACGCACGGCGCCCAGGTTGATATCGCCACGCCCAGGCTGCCAAGGCGCCGCTGCAGCGAGCAAAGTGGCCGAACCCGCTCCCAACACGTTGCTGTTGGAACGCAGCCGGAAGGTCGGCTGCTCGCCGGCGCGCCGCACGAACTCGCCGCTGCCAAAGCCTTCGATCGGCTGGACCAATCGGCACTCGAACTGGTCACCCTCGACCGTCCAGGCGATGTTCTCCATCCGAGTCTGGAAGGTCAGTGCACCGGCCGGCAGGCTGGCAAACAGAGTGAACAGGGCTAGGTAACGCTGGCGCACGGGCGGCTCCACAAATTCTGACGGCTTACCTGCAGGCTATCGGTCGGCTGGCGGAAAACTTGATAGCCGTGCTCGTCCAAGGGTTTTCCGGTAGCATTCACCCTTGAGTTCGACCCGCCTGGAATTCCCAATGTCCGACCGCCTGACCCTCCTGCGTCCCGACGACTGGCACATCCATCTGCGCGATGGTGCCGTCTTGCCTCACACCGTTGGTGACGTGGCGCGCACCTTCGCCCGTGCCATCATCATGCCCAACCTGGTCCCGCCGGTGCGCGACGCCGCCGAGGCTGACGCCTACCGCCAGCGCATCCTTGCCGCTCGTCCGGCAGGCAGCCGCTTCGAGCCGCTGATGGTGCTGTACCTCACCGACCGCACCAGCCCTGACGACATCCGCGCGGCCAAGGCCAGTGGCTTCGTGTACGCCGCCAAGCTCTACCCGGCTGGCGCCACGACCAACTCCGATTCCGGCGTGACCAGCATCGATAACATCTTCCCGGCTATCGAAGCCTTGGCCGAAACCGGCATGCCATTGCTGGTACACGGCGAAGTGACCCGTGCCGAGATCGACGTGTTCGACCGCGAGAAACGCTTCATCGACGAGCACATGCGTCGTCTGGTCGAGCGCTTCCCGACGCTCAAGGTGGTGTTCGAGCACATCACCACGGCCGATGCTGCGCAGTTCGTCACTGAGGCCCCAGCCAACGTTGGCGCGACCATTACCGCCCAGCACTTGTTGTACAACCGCAACCACATGCTGGTCGGCGGTATTCGTCCGCATTTCTACTGCCTGCCGATCCTCAAGCGCAACACCCATCAGGTGGCGCTGCTGGA
This sequence comes from Pseudomonas sp. Je.1.5.c, assembly GCF_051129895.1. Classification (NCBI taxonomy): domain Bacteria; kingdom Pseudomonadati; phylum Pseudomonadota; class Gammaproteobacteria; order Pseudomonadales; family Pseudomonadaceae; genus Pseudomonas; species Pseudomonas sp. Je.1.5.c. The sequence continues at coordinate 3,624 of NZ_JBCPSP010000038.1, read as the reverse complement.
CGCCGCTACCAGTGGCAATCCCAAGTTCTTCCTCGGCACCGACTCGGCGCCGCACGCCCAGCATGCCAAGGAAGCCGCCTGTGGCTGCGCCGGTTGCTACACCGCCTATGCGGCAATCGAGATGTACGCCGAGGCGTTTGAGCAGCGCAACGCGCTGGACAAGCTCGAAGGCTTTGCCAGCCTGCACGGCCCCGCCTTCTACGGCCTGCCGGCGAACACCGACACCATTACCCTGGTCCGCGAAGAGTGGACTGCGCCAAGCAGCCTGCCGTTTGGCGACAACACTGTGATTCCGCTGCGCGCCGGTGAAAAACTGCGCTGGCGCCTGCTGGAGGAAAACGCGTGAGCGAAGATCTGTACGAAGACGACCAGGAAGGTCAAACCGGCGGTCCTCGCCACCCGATGGCCGAGCGCTTCCGGGGTTACCTGCCAGTAGTGGTGGATGTCGAGACTGGCGGCTTCAACAGCGCCACCGACGCGCTGCTGGAGATCGCCGCAGTTACCATCGGCATGGATGAGAAGGGCTTCCTGTTCCCGGAGCACACCTATTTCTTCCGCGTCGAGCCGTTCGAAGGCGCCAACATCGAAGCGGCCGCCCTGGAGTTCACCGGAATCAAGCTCGATCACCCACTGCGCATGGCCGTGAGTGAGGAAAGCGCGCTGACCGATATCTTCCGTGGCGTGCGCAAGGCGCTCAAGGCCAACGGCTGCAAGCGGGCGATCCTGGTTGGTCACAACAGCAGCTTCGACCTGGGTTTTCTCAACGCCGCAGTGGCGCGCAACGACCTCAAGCGCAACCCGTTCCATCCGTTCTCCAGCTTCGACACCGCCACCCTGGCCGGCCTTGCCTATGGCCAGACCGTACTGGCGCGGGCCTGCCAGAGCGCGGACATCGACTTCGATGGTCGTGAGGCGCATTCGGCCCGTTACGACACCGAGAAGACCGCCGAGCTGTTCTGCGGCATCGTCAACCGCTGGAAAGAGATGGGCGGCTGGCGCGACTTCAACGATTGATCCCAAGGCCGCACCGCGGGGCCAGGCCGCTGCCACATATTCATTACGAGAGTGGCAGTAGCCGTGCTGCGCGATAGGGCTTTGAGCACGCATAAAAAAACCGGCCACTTAGGCCGGTTTTTTTATGCGTGGCGCTTACAGCTTGCCAGCATTCTCGCTCAGGTAGGCAGCAACGCCTTCTGGCGAAGCGTTCATGCCTTTGTCGCCTTTTTTCCAGTTGGCAGGGCAAACTTCACCGTGCTCTTCGTGGAATTGCAGGGCGTCAACCAGACGCAGCAGCTCGTCCATGTTACGGCCCAGCGGCAGGTCGTTGACGATCTGCGAACGAACAACGCCGTTCTTGTCGATCAGGAAGGCGCCACGGAAAGCTACGCCGCCTTCGGACTCGACGTCGTAGGCTTTGCAGATTTCGTGGGTGATGTCAGCTGCCAGGGTGTACTTGACCTGGCCGATGCCGCCGTTGTTGACCGGGGTGTTACGCCAGGCGTTGTGAGTGAAGTGCGAGTCGATCGACACGCCGATCACTTCCACGCCGCGGGCAGCGAAGTCTGGGATGCGGTTGTCCAGAGCGATCAGCTCGGACGGGCAGACGAAGGTGAAGTCCAGCGGGTAGAAGAACACCAGGCCGTACTTGCCCTTGATGGCCGAGGCCAGGTTGAAGCTGTCGACGATTTCGCCGTTGCCCAGTACAGCTGGAACGGTGAAGTCGGGGGCTTGTTTACCAACGAGTACGCTCATTCGTTAACTCCTGATGATGGTGAAAAATCGTTGCCCGCACGCTGACAGCGCCAGGCATCCAACAAAGGCCGCCCATCATACACAGGTTCGAGTGACAGTCCGAATCCAACCGCCGGTCGCTCAAGCTGGGTGCTTTCAGAAAGCACTTTGACAAGCATTCTCATTACCATTAAGCTCCAATCCATCGACTCAACCCGCGATGGTCAGCCCTATGTATGTGTGTCTTTGTGTCGGCGTGACCGACGGACAGATCCGCGATGCGATCTACGAAGGATGCTGCAGCTACAAGGAAGTTCGAGCCGCCACCAATGTGGCCAGCCAATGTGGCAAGTGTGCCTGCCTCGCCAAGCAGGTGGTCCGCGAGACCCTGACCGACCTTCAGGTCAGCCAGCAAGCCGCCCTGCCCTACCCCGTTGAATTTAATGCGGCGTGAAATACCAGCGAATTTGAAGAACCGGACCTCGTGTCCGGTTTTTTTATGCCTGTAATTCAATAAGTTAGCGTTCTAACGCGGTTCACAAACATTCTTATTCCGATTAAATTTCATTTATTATTCAATAACTTAGGTTTGACAGCAGTAGTTGTCGGGCTCAAACTTCTCTGTATTGGCATACCTCACAGGGCAGGAACCCGGACATGAAAGGCGACGTAAGCGTCATCCAGCATCTCAACAAGATCCTCGGAAACGAGCTGGTCGCGATCAACCAGTATTTCCTGCACGCACGCATGTACGAAGATTGGGGCCTGAACAAGCTCGGCAAGCACGAGTACAAGGAATCGATCGATGAGATGAAGCACGCTGACAAATTGATCAAGCGTATTCTCTTCCTCGAAGGCATCCCAAACGTTCAAGACCTGGGCAAATTGCTGATCGGCGAGCACACCAAGGAAATGCTTGAGTGTGACCTGAAGATCGAGCAAAAAGGCCTGACCGACCTCAAAGCCGCCATCGCCCATTGCGAAACGGTCGGCGACTTCGGCTCGCGTGAAATGCTCGAAGACATCCTCGAATCCGAGGAAGAACACATCGATTGGCTGGAAACCCAGCTGAGCCTGATCGATAAGATCGGCATCGAGAACTACCTGCAATCGCAGATGGGCGAAGAATAATCTTCTCCCAGATACGAAAAAGCCCCGCCAGTGCGGGGCTTTTTCGTATCTGCCAGAGCGGCGTGACCGCTCCGGCATCAATGTGTATCAGGCTTCGGAAGCCTTGGCCTTGGCGGCTGCTTCCTTGATCAGCGTTTGCAGCTCACCTTTCTCGAACATCTCGAGCACGATGTCGCTGCCGCCGACCAGCTCACCGGCTACCCACAGTTGCGGGAAGGTTGGCCAGTTGGCGTACTTGGGCAGGTTGGCGCGAATTTCTGGGTTCTGCAGGATGTCGACGTAGGCGAACTTCTCGCCGCACTGCATGACGGCCTGCGAGGCACGGGACGAGAAGCCGCACTGCGGGGCGTTCGGCGAGCCTTTCATGTAAAGCAGAATGGTGTTGTTGGCAATCTGCTCTTTGATTGTTTCGATGATATCCATGGAACACCTCGTCTGAACTTTCCGACTCGATGGTCGGCACGGTGACGCATTGTATCGGAAAGCTCAGCGGTGGGTCGACCAGCGTGCGGACAGATCGACCAATGCGTTGTAGCCACCACCGTTATCGCGGGGCAAGCCCGCTCCCACGCAAGCGCTCGTAGAGCTTACAGCACCTGAGTTGGAGCAGTTCGGGCAGCATTTGCGAAGGATGGTAGACGGTTCAGTCCTCGACAACCCCTATCAACGTGGGGCAAGCCCGCTCCCACGCATGCGCTCGTGGACCTTACAGCACCTGAGTTGGAGCAGTTAGGGCAGCATTTGCGAAGGATGGTGGACGGG